>NZ_JANLOA010000001.1:0-80159 GCF_025466035.1 Pseudomonas sp. 20P_3.2_Bac5
TGAAGTATCAATCGAATCCGTTACAGCAGTAACTGCTGCGGTTGGGCTGACTTCGAGGTGTTCGAAGTCGCCACCAGTGGTGCCAGTGATGGTCACGCTGACGCTGCCGGCGTCGACGTAAACGGTGTCTTTTGGTGCTGCGAAGGTCACGCTGCCTTCGGTCGCATCCTTGGCGATGGTGATGGTTTCACCGTTGCTCAAGGTGATCTTCATCTCAGTGCCGGCTGGGTTGGTCAGCTTGGCGGTGTAGACGATGCTGCCGCCTTCCTGGACGGTGCCGGTCGCGGACAAGGTCAGGCCGGTGGTGTCCAGACGAGCTGGATCATCGGTCACGACGGTGGTCGGAGTACCGGCGGTTTCCAGGTGCTCGTAGTTGCCGCCGGTGACGCCAGTGATGCTGTTGGTCAGCGGCGTGTTGGTATTCAACACGTTGTTCGGTGCGATGAAGTCCACCGAGCCGCTCGAAGCGTTGACCGGAATGGTGATGCTTTGGCCGTTAGCCAGAGTGATGACCAGCGGAGCGCCGGTGACCGGAGCAGTGACCGAAGCGGTGTAAGTGACCACGCCGCCTTCAACCGCGCTAGCGGTGGCGGTGAGGGTCACGGTGCTGGTGTCGATGCTGTCGGTGACCGCGGTCACGGCAGCAGTCGGGCTAACTTCCAGATGTTCGAAATCGCCACCGGTGGTGCCAGTGACGGTCACGCTGACGCTGCCCGCATCGACGTAAACGGTGTCTTTCGGTGCGGCGAAGGTGACGCTACCTTCAGTCGCATCCTTGGCAATGGTGATGACCTCACCGTTGCTCAAGGTGATCTTCATCTCGGTGCCAGCCGGATTGGTCAGCGTGGCGGTGTAAACGATGCTGCCGCCTTCCTGGACGGAACCGGTCGCGGACAAGGTCAGGCCAGTGGTGTCGAGGCGAGCCGGATCATCGGTGACCGTGGTGGTGGTCGTGCCGGTGCCTGCAACGAGGTTTTCGTAGTTGCCACCGCTCACGCCGGTGATGCTGTTGGTCAGCGCCGGGTTGGTGACGGTGACGTTGTTCGGTGCAGTGAAGTCAACCGAGGCCGAGCTCTGGCCGACCGGAATAACGATGGTCTGGCCGTTGGCGAGGGTGACGGTGACCGGGGTGCCGGTAACCGGCGCAGTCACGGACGCGGTGTAGGTCACCACGCCGCCTTCGGTCACGCTCGGGGTGGCGGTGAGGGCGACGGTGCTGGTGTCGAATGTGTCGGTCACGCTGGTGACGGCAGGCGTACCACTGACCGCCAGGTTCTCGAAGTTGCCGCCATCGACTTTGTCGACGGTGACACTGATGGTCCCCGCGCTTTTGTAAACGTCGTCCGCCGGGGCGGCGAACGCCACGCTGTTAGTGGTCTGGCCGGCGGCGATGACGATGATCGCGCCGTTGGACAGGGTGACGGTGGTCGCGGTGCCGGCCGGGTTGGTCAGGGTGGCGGTGTAGATGATCTGGCCGCCTTCGGCGACGGTACCGGTGGCGCTGATGCTCAGGCCGGTGGTGTCGGTGCTTTCGGTGACGGTGGTCACCGCCGGGGCAGTATTCGGCACCAGACTTTCGAAGTCGCCGCCGCTCACACCGGTGATGGTGGTGCTGATCGGCGTCTCGCCCTTGTAGACGTCATTTGGCGCAGTGAACTGTGCGGTGCCGCTGCTGCTGCCGACCGGGATGGTGATCGACAGTCCGTTGGACAGGGTCACAACCACCGGTGCGCCGGTCACCGGCGAGGTGACGCTGGCGGTGTAGGTGATCACGCCGTTTTCGGCCACGCTCGGGCTGGCGCCCAGGCTGACGGTGGTGGTGTCGGTCGAGTCGGTAACGGTGGTCACGGCCGGCGCCGGGTTTGGCACTAGGCTTTCGAAGTTGCCGCCGGTCACGCCGGTGATGGTGGTGCTGATCGGCGCGGCGCCGTTGTAGACGTCGTTTGGTGCGGTGAACTGCACGGTGCCGCTGGTGCTGCCGACCGGGATGGTGATGGTCTGACCGGTGGACAGGGTGACGATCACCGGGGCGCCGGTCACCGGCGAGGTGACGCTGGCGGTGTAGGTGATCACGCCGTTTTCGGCAACGCTCGGGTTGGCGCCGAGGGTGACGGTGGTGGTGTCCACGCTGTCGGTGACGGTGGTGACGGCTGGTGCCGGGTTCGGTAACAGGCTTTCGAAGTTGCCGCCGGTTACGCCGGTGATGGTGGTGCTGATCGGCGTGGCGCCGTTGTAGACGTCGTTCGGTGCGGTGAATTCAACGCTGCCGCTGCTGCTGCCAACCGGAATGGTGATGGTCTGGCCGTTGGACAATGTGACGACCACCGGTGCGCCGGTCACCGGCGAGGTGACGCTGGCGGTGTAAGTGATCACGCCGTTTTCGGCAACGCTCGGGTTGGCGCCGAGGGTGACGGTGGTGGTGTCCACGCTGTCGGTAACGGTGGTCACGGCCGGCGCCGGGTTCGGCACCAAGCTTTCGAAGTTGCCACCGGTCACGCCGGTGATGGTGGTGCTGATCGGCGCGGCGCCGTTGTAGACGTCATTCGGTGCGGTGAACTGCACCGTGCCGCTGGTGCTGCCGACCGGGATGGTGATGGTCTGGCCGGTGGATAGGGTGACGATCACCGGGGCGCCGGTCACCGGCGCGGTGACGCTGGCGGTGTAGGTGATCACACCGTTTTCGGCAACGCTCGGATTGGCGTCGAGGGTGACGGTGGTGGTGTCCACGCTGTCGGTAACGGTGGTGACGGCCGGGGTGGTGCTCGGCACCAGGCTTTCGTAGTTACCGCCGGTCACACCGGTGATGGTGGTGCTGATCGGCGTGGCGCCGTTGTAGACGTCGTTCGGCGCGGTGAATTCCACGCTGCCGCTGCTGCTGCCGACCGGAATGGTGATGGTCTGGCCGTTGGACAGGGTGATGACCACAGGCGAACCGGTCACCGGCGCGGTGACGCTGGCGGTGTAGGTGATCACGCCGTTTTCGGCAACGCTGGCGCTGGCGCCCAGGTTGACGGTAGTGGTGTCGATGGAGTCGGTGATGGTGGTGACGGCAGGCGTCGTGCTCGGCTCCAGGTTCTCGAAGTTGCCCCCCGACGCGCCGGTGATGGTCACGCTGACGGTGCTGCCGTTGGCGTACACGTCATTGGCCGGGGTCGGCACTTGCACGGTGCCGGTCACTTCGCCGGCCGCGATGGTGATCACTGCGCCGTTGGACAGGGTGACGGTCACCGGCGTTTGCGCCGGATTGGTCAGGCTGGCGGTGTAGGTGATCACGCCGCCTTCGGTGACGCTGCCGCCCGCGGTCAGATTGAGCGTGGTGGTGTCGAGGGTGTCGACGATCTGGGTGACCGCCGGGGTGGTATTCGGGGTGAGGGTCAGGCCGTCGCCACCGGTGGTGCCGGTGATGGTGGTGGAGATCTGGCGGTCATCCAGGTAGGCGTTGTCGCTGGACGGAATCACCACGGTGACATTGCCGGTCAGCTGGCCAGCGGAAATGACGATGACCTGGCCGTTGGACAGGGTCACGCGCAGATCGGAGGTCGGCGCCTGGGTCAGGGTCGCGGTGTAGACGATCGCGCCGCCGGCCTCGGAAACGTTTGGCGTGGCGCTCAGCGTCAGGCTGCTTTCCTGGGTGGTGGCGGTGGCGTCGAGGGCCTGGGTGGTGGTGTCAGGCGCGCCCGTGAAGTCTTCATTCAACGTGGCGGCAAAGTTCAGGCCTTCGGTTTCATAACCAATAACCGGCGCCACGGAACCGGCGGTGGCATCCAGCATCACCACACTGTGACCACCACCCGCAGCACCACCGCCCTGGGACTGTGGACCCGCTGCGGTCGCTTCGAGGTCTTGCGTCGGGTCAGCACCGGCGGCGATGGCCTGCTGCAGCTCCTCGACCGAAGGCGCGGCCTGAGCGGCGATCTCCTCGATGTTGGTGGTGCTGTCCGGAGAGTCAGCGCTCCACTGCGTATCACGACCCAGGTCGATGGTGCGTCCGTCGGTCAACTCCAGGGTGATGGCGCCGGAGAGGCCCGTCAAAACCTGGTCGCCGGCAAACAGGCGGTCGCCTTCTACCAGTACACGTTGAACACCTTCAGGGGATACAGCCATTACCTGGCCAATAACACGTTGGACGATGGCGACAACACTGCTCATGACACTCTCCGAACTAACCGTTCTAATGTGGCTTCCATACGCATTGGGCTGTTGTTGCCGCTATCTGCTTGGAATGTTTCGCAAGACGTTCTGACTTACTGTCAAACTTATGGCGCCGAGTTCTTTTTAATTCTTTTGAGTCAAACTATTGACCCGATGGTCGCCATCCTAAACAATCGGTTTACTAATGTCACATTGATATTTCAACCGGTGAAGCCCTGTTGATCTGTGATGTGGTTCTCATTAGGAAATTTCCGACACGCGGTTTCTTTTTATAGCCATTTTCTGGCGAGATGCCATGTTTTGCGCTGATTTGGGACAAAAAGGTCCCTGGGGAAAATACGAAATGCGTTTGCCCGTCCTGACTGCCGCAGCACTGTTTTTTGGCGCCAATTTTTGTTCCGCACAGACCCTGCCCCAAGCCATGCAACAAGCCCTCGAAACGCACCCGGAAATCCAGGCTGGAGTGAACGGTAGACTCGCGGCCGACAAACAGGTTCGCGTTGCCCAGGGCGGCTACCTGCCCAAGGTCGATGTGCTGGCCGGCTACGGCCGCGAAAGCACTGACAGCACCACCACCCGTGCCGCTGGCGGTAGCGACCACTGGGAAACCCTGAATCGCGGCGAGTCCAGCGTCCGTCTGCGGCAGATGGTGTTCGACGGCTTCGCCACCTCCAACGAAGTGGGTCGCCAGCAGGCCACCGCCAACTCCCGCGCCTATGCGCTGCTGGATTCCTCCGAGCGCACCGGCCTGGCCGTGTCCCGGGTCTACCTCGATGTGCTGATGCGCCGCGACATGGTGCGTCTGTCCGAGGACAACCTGCGCAGCCACGAACGCATTTACGATCAGATCCGCCTGCGCACCTCTCGCGGTGTAGGACGCCAGGCTGACATGGACCAGGCCGAAGCGCGCCTGGCCTCGGCAAAAAACAACCTGCTGACGGAACAAACCAACCTGGCCGATGCACAAACCAATTACCTGAGTGTCGTTGGTCAACTGCCCGATGAACTGAGCCCGCCCCCGCCGTTCATCGACCTGCTGCCAGCGACCCTCGATGAAGCCCGCCATCAAATGGTCGAAAGCAACCCGGCCCTGCGCTCGGCGGAATCGGACATCGCTGCCGCCGACAAGCAATACGAAACTGCCAAATCACGGTTCTACCCGCGCTTCGACGCCGAACTGGGCCGCAGCGCGAACAACAACGTCGACGGCGTGAGCGGACACAACAACGAGTGGCAGGCCATGGTGCGGATGAGCTTCAACCTGTACGACGGCGGTAGCGACAAGGCGGACCTGGAATCCAAGTCCTACATGGCGAGCCAGGCGCTGGATATTCGCAACAATGCCTTGCGTCAGCTCAATGAGGAGTTAGGCTTGGCGTGGAATGCTAAGCAGAACGCCGATGCGCAGGTGCCGATCGCTCAGCAATATGTCCAGCACAGCAGCAACGTGCGGACTGCCTACCAGAGCCAGTTTGGCCTCGGTGAGCGCACACTGCTCGACCTGCTCGACAGCGAGAACGAATTGTTCAGTGCCCAGCGCCGTCTGGCGGAAGTCAAAACCGTTCAACTGTTTACTCAGTACCGGATCAAAGCGACCATTGGTCAGTTACTCAGGAGCCAGGGCGTCGTGGCACCGATGGCAACCGTCGTACAGAACGACATCAAGCCCAGAGTAAACTTGCCCGGGCTCAACTGATTAACGGCCCCCCCTAGCCAGCAAGGAAGTCCGCGTGGATTCATCTGTCAGCAGAAACCTCACCCATGACCCGCGAAGCCTGCACGACGATCCGCTGCTGGACAGCCTGCTGTCGCTCTGCGTGTTGCACCAGAAGCCCGCCAGCCGCGCCATGCTCACCACCGGCCTGCCGCTGCCGGCGCAGCGCCTGAGTCCCGAGCTGCTCTCGCGAGCGGCGGCCCGGGCCGGGCTGCAAGGGCGCCTGTTGCAGCGCAAGCTGGAGCACATCCCGAGCATCGCCATGCCGACCATGCTGCTGCTCAAAGATGGGCGCAGCACCGTCCTGCTCGGCTGGGAGAATGAAAACACCGCGCGCCTGCTGCTCAGTGAGAGCGACGGCGGCGAGGTGCATGTCAGCCGCGAGGCACTGGAAGCGGACTACGCAGGCCGGGTGTTCTTCGCTCAGCCGCAGCACAAGTTCGATGTGAACCACGGCAACCTGATCCCCCGGGCCCGCTCCTGGTTCCGCGACACCCTCAAGCGCTCGCGCTGGCTCTACGCCGACGCCATAGCCGCCAGCCTGATCATCAACATCATCGCCATGGCCGCGCCGCTGTTCGTGATGAACGTCTACGATCGCGTGGTACCGAACCAGGCCACCTCGACCCTGTGGGTGCTGACGATCGGCATCGCCGGTGCGTATGTCTTCGACCTTATCCTCAAGGGCTTGCGCAGCCTTTGCCTCGATCTCGCCGGGAAAAAGACCGACCTGATCATTTCGGCCACGCTGTTCGAGCGCATCGTCGGCATGTCGATGAAATACCGCCCGGCGCGGGTCGGCAGCTTTGCGCAGAACATCCACGAGTTTCAGGGGCTGCGCGACTTCCTCGCCTCCTTGACCCTGGCCAGCCTGATCGACCTGCCGTTCACCCTGCTGATTCTGATGGTGATCGGCATTATCGGCGGCCATCTGGTGTGGGTTCCGATCGTCGCCTTCCCGTTGGCCCTCGGCATCGGCTATGCCTTGCAGAGGCCGCTGACGGCGACGCTGGAGCGGACCATGGCCCTGGCCTCCGAGCGCCAGTCGAGCCTGATCGAAACCCTCGCCGGTCTGGATGCGGTCAAGGTCAACAACGCCGAAAGCGAACGCCAGTACATGTGGGAACAGACCATCGGCACCCTCAGCCGCCTTGAACTGCGGGTGAAAGTGCTGTCGGGCCTGGCGATGAACATCACCTTGCTGATCCAGCAACTGGCCGGGGTCGCGATGATCTGCTTCGGTGTCTACCAGATCATGGCCGGCAACCTCAGCATGGGCGGCCTGATCGCCTGCTACATGCTCAGCGGCCGGGCCCTCGGCCCGCTGGGCCAACTGGCCGGCCTGCTGACCCGCTACCAGCAGGCCAAGGTGACCATGGTGTCCACCGACCAGATGATGGAGCTGCCGCAGGAGCGCAATTTCGAAGAGCGCCCGCTGAGCCGTCAGGTCCTGCAGGGTGCCCTGGAATTCCGTGGTGTCGACTTCACCTACCCGAACCAGCAGAACCCCGCGCTGAAGAACATCAGCATGGCCATCCGTCCGGGCGAGAAGGTCGGCATCATCGGCCGCAGCGGCTCGGGCAAAAGCTCGCTGGCCAAGCTGGTGGTGGGCCTCTACGAGGCTGACGCCGGCTCGCTGCTGGTGGACGGCGTGGACATTCGCCAGATCGACGTCAGCGAACTGCGCCACAACCTCGGCTATGTGCCACAGGACATTCAACTGCTGGCCGGCACCCTGCGTGACAACCTGGTCAGCGGGGCGCGCTACGTCGAAGACGAGATGGTCTTGCAGGCCGCTGAGCTGGCCGGCGTGCACGAGTTCGCCCGGCTTCACCCGCAGGGCTATGAATTGCAGGTCGGCGAACGCGGCCAGAACCTTTCCGGTGGTCAGCGGCAGAACGTGGCCCTGGCCCGCGCGCTGCTGCTCAATCCGCAGATCCTGTTGCTCGACGAACCTACCGCGGCCATGGACAACACCGGTGAAGAGCGCCTCAAGCAGCGCCTGCAAGCGGTTATCGAACACAAGACGGTGGTGCTGGTGACACACCGCGCCTCGTTGCTGTCGCTGGTGGACCGGTTGATCGTCATCGACCGCGGGCAGATCGTCGCCGACGGCCCGAAAGCCGCCGTCATGGATGCGCTCAAGAAGGGGCAGATCAGTGTTGCTTAAGTCAGGAGTTGGGCGGTTCAAGGATGTCTTGCGCGGCTATTTCAAGGGTTCGCAATCGTTCGGCGGCGAGCCGCTGCCGGAGGTCAACAAGGCGCTGGTGGAAGATGCGCCGCGCATCGTCCGGCTGACCATCTGGGGCATCATCGCTTTCTTCCTGTTCCTGGTGCTGTGGGCCAACTTCGCCGTGCTGGACGAAGTCACCCGTGGTGACGGCAAGGCCATCCCGTCCTCGAAACTGCAAAAAATCCAGAACCTGGAAGGCGGTATCGTCGCGCAGATTTACGTCCATGAAGGCCAGGTGGTCGAGTCCGGGGCGCCGTTGCTGCGCCTGGACGACACCCGCTTCGTCTCCAACGTCGGCGAGACCGAGGCCGACCGCGTGGGCCTGTCCCTGCGGGTCGAGCGCCTGAGCGCCGAGGCCGAGGACCGGCCGCTGAACATCGACGCCGAGCTGCGCAAAGCCGCGCCGAGCCAGGCGTCCAGCGAAGAATCCCTGTACCAGAGCCGGCGCCAGCAATTGCAGGACGAAGTCGGCGGCCTGCAGGAGCAATTGGTGCAGCGTCAGCAGGAACTGCGCGAGTTCTCCTCCAAGCAGGCGCAATACCGCAACAGCCTGCAACTGCTGCGCCAGGAGATCGGCATGTCCGAGCCGCTGGTAGCGCAGGGCGCGGTGTCTCCCGTGGAAGTGCTGCGGCTCAAGCGCGCCGAAGTGGAAAACCGTGGCCAGCTCGATGCGACGTCCCTGGCGATCCCGCGGGCCGAGTCGGCGATCAAGGAAGTCGAGCGCAAGATCGACGAAACCCGTGGCAAGTTCCGCAGTGACGCGCTCACCCAGCTCAACGAGGCGCGCACCGACCTGAACAAGACCCAGGCCACCGGCAAGGCGCTGGAAGACCGGGTCAGCCGCACGCTGGTCACCTCGCCGGTGCGGGGCATCGTCAAGCAGGTGCTGGTCAACACCATCGGCGGCGTGATCCAGCCGGGCAGCGACCTGGTGGAGATCGTGCCGCTGGACGACACCTTGCTGGTGGAAGCACGGATCCGTCCGCAGGACATCGCCTTCCTGCACCCGGGCCAGGAAGCCATGGTCAAGTTCACGGCGTATGACTTCACGATCTATGGCGGCCTGAAGGCCAAGCTGGAGCAGATCGGTGCCGACACCATCACCGATGAAGAGGGCAACACCTTCTACCTGATCAAGCTGCGTACCGACCGCAGCCACCTGGGCACGGATGAGAAGCCGCTGCTGATCATCCCAGGCATGGTGGCTTCGGTGGATATCATCACCGGCAAGAAGAGCGTGCTGAGTTACCTGCTCAAGCCGATTATCCGGGCGCGGGCGGAGGCTCTTCGGGAGCGGTGATCAAGGTTTAACGTCCCAGCCATGAAAAAGCCCGCCGCCACATCACTGTGGCGGCGGGCTTTTTACATCCGGGCCGAGGGGCTCGGTCAGAGGAAGGTGACCTGGCCGCCTTCCAGCGATTTGACCCGGGCCAGCGATTCAACGCGGTAACCCTGGCTGTCCAGCTCGGCGCGGCCGCCCTGGAACGACTTCTCGATGACGATGCCCAGGCCGGCAACGGTCGCGCCCGCCTGCTTGATGATCGAGATCAGCGCCTGGGACGCCTTGCCGTTGGCCAGGAAGTCGTCGATGACCAGTACGCGGTCGCTGCTGTTGAGGTGACGCGGCGAGATGGCCACGGTGTTCTCGGTCTGCTTGGTGAAGGAATACACCGAGGCGGTCAGCAGGTTTTCAGTCAGGGTCAGGGACTGGTGCTTGCGCGCGAACAGCACCGGCACGCCGAGCTTCAGGCCGGTCATCACCGCCGGGGCGATGCCGGAGGCTTCGATGGTGACGATCTTGGTCACGCCGGAGTCGGCGAACAGACGGGCGAATTCGTCACCGATCAGTTGCATCAGCGCAGGGTCGATCTGATGGTTGAGAAACGCATCGACTTTCAGTACCTGGTCGGAAAGCACGATGCCTTCTTCGCGAATCTTCTGGTGCAGTGCTTCCACTGGTGTTTCCTCGGATGTAAGCAAAAGGCCCCGGCAATGAGCCAGGGCGATTAAAGGGGTGATTATCTACCGTTTGAGCATGGCACGGATATCGGCCAATGCCGTATTGCCTCGCGCTGCCTTGACCTCGGTGGGTGCGTCGTCCAGGCCTTCCCAGGCCAGATCGTCGGCCGGCAGCTCATCCAGGAAGCGGCTCGGCGAACAATCGATGATCTCGCCGTACTGCTTGCGCTTGGCGGCGAAGGTGAAGGCCAGGGTCTGGCGAGCCCGGGTAATGCCGACATACGCCAGGCGGCGCTCTTCCTCGATGGTGTCGGCTTCGATGCTGGAGCGGTGCGGAAGAATCTCCTCCTCCATGCCCATGATGAACACGTAGGGAAATTCCAGGCCCTTGGACGCGTGCAACGTCATCATCTGCACGCCCTCGGCGCCGTCCTCTTCTTCCTGCTGGCGCTCCAGCATGTCGCGCAGCACCAGCTTGCCGATGGCGTCCTCGATGGTCATGTCGCCGTCTTCGTCCTTTTCCAGCGTGCTTTTCAGCGCGTCGATCAGGAACCAGACGTTGCCCATGCGGAAGTCCGCGGCCTTGTCGCTGGAACTGTTGGTGCGAATCCAGTTTTCGTAATCGATGTCCATCACCATGCTGCGCAGCGCGGCGATCGGATCTTCCAGCGCCACCTGCTCGCGGACCTTGTCCATCCAGGTCTTGAAGCGGTGCAGGCGATCGGTGAAACGGGTGTCGAGGTGCTCGCGCAGGCCCAGCTCTTCGCTGGCGGCGTACATCGAAATCTTGCGCTCGGTGGCGTAGTTGCCGAGCTTTTCCAGGGTGGTCGAGCCGATTTCCCGGCGCGGCACGTTGATTACCCGCAGGTAGGCGTTGTCGTCGTCCGGGTTCACCAGCAGGCGGAAGTAGGCCATCAGGTCCTTCACTTCCTGGCGGCCGAAGAAGCTGTTGCCGCCGGACAGGCGGTACGGCACCTGATGGTGCTGCAACTTCAGCTCGATCAGCTTGGCCTGGTAGTTGCCGCGGTAGAGGATGGCGAAATCGCTGTACGGGCGGTCGGTGCGCAGGTGCAGGCTGAGGATTTCCATGGCCACCCGCTCGGCCTCGGCTTCCTCGTTCTTGCAGCGGATCACGCGGATTTCGTCACCGTGGCCCATCTCGCTCCACAACTGCTTCTCGAACGCGTGCGGGTTGTTGGCGATCAGCACGTTGGCGCAGCGCAGGATGCGGCTGGTGGAGCGGTAGTTCTGCTCCAGCATGACCACTTTGAGCGACGGGTAGTCGTCCTTGAGCAGCATCAGGTTTTCCGGCCGCGCGCCGCGCCAGGCGTAGATCGACTGGTCGTCGTCGCCCACCACGGTGAACTGGTTGCGCGTGCCGATCAGCATTTTCACCAGCAGGTACTGGCTGGCGTTGGTGTCCT
Source organism: Pseudomonas sp. 20P_3.2_Bac5 (assembly GCF_025466035.1). NCBI lineage: Bacteria > Pseudomonadati > Pseudomonadota > Gammaproteobacteria > Pseudomonadales > Pseudomonadaceae > Pseudomonas > Pseudomonas sp. 20P_3.2_Bac5. The sequence continues at coordinate 11,483 of NZ_JANLOA010000001.1, forward strand.
GGTATTCGTCCACCAGCAGATAACGCACCCGGTTCTGCCACTTTTCGAGGATGTCGGCGTGCTCTTCGAAGAGTTTCACCGGCAGCAGGATCAGGTCGTCGAAGTCCACCGCGTTGAACGCCTTCAGCGTGCGCTGGTAGTGGGCGTAGACAATGGCGGCGGTCTGTTCCTTGGGGTTGCGGGCTTTTTCCAGGGCTTCGGGCGGCAGAATCAGGTCGTTTTTCCAGGCGCCGATCATGTTCTTGATCTCGTCGACGCCGTCGTCCCCGGAGTATTCCTTCTGCATGATGTCGGTCATCAGGGCTTTCACGTCGGTTTCGTCGAAGATCGAGAAACCGGGCTTGTAGCCCAGCCGCTGGTGTTCCTTGCGGATGATGTTCAGGCCGAGGTTGTGGAAGGTCGACACCGTCAGGCCGCGGCCCTCGCCCTTGCGCAGCAGGGTGCCGACCCGCTCTTTCATCTCCCGCGCGGCCTTGTTGGTGAAGGTCATGGCCACGATGTACTGGGCGCGAATCCCGCACTGCTGGATCAGGTAGGCGATCTTGCGGGTGATCACGCTGGTCTTGCCGGAGCCCGCGCCGGCAAGTACCAGAAGCGGGCCGCCGACGTAGTTCACGGCTTCTTGCTGCCGGGGATTGAGTCGGGACATGACGTAAACCGGGGGTGGTTGAAAAATAGCCGCGCAGTTTAACAGGGGATCGTCGCCATGGCGCGACCGTCTGACAGTGTGACGCAGCACAATATCCAGATTTGCCGGCTTTGCTACTTTCCATCAGGATGCGTGCCCGGATTGAACGGTTTTCCAGAAACGGCGACGCCGTGCTCCAAGTGAAAATCATTTACATTAGTGCGTGGTGTCGTTTTCCTATCATTCAGCGTCAATGACTGCGTCCGCGTGCTAACTAAGGAGAGAGCTTGTCTACGCCTGCCGAACCGTTGCGTTTGCTGCTGCTGGCCGAAGAGCCCGAATGGGCCGTCGCCCTCGGTGAATCGCTGTTGCCGTTGGCGGGCGCCGCGGTATTGCTGACGGCGCCGAGCTGGGAGTCGGTGGACAGCCTGTTCGCCCGCGACCGCAACGCCGTCGTCCTGGCCACGCCGGGTCGCCAGCCGGCGCCGGGCCGCTGCGACCTGCCGATGGTGCTGCTGCTGGACGCCGAACCGGCCAGTGCGCCGCCCGGCGTCAGCGACTGGCTGGTGCGCGGACAATTGGGCAGCGACACCGTGCGCCGCTGCTTGCGCCATGTGCGTGAGCGCGGCGTGCTGGAAGCCACGCTGCAACGCCTCGCCGAACAAGACCCGCTGACCGGCATCGCCAACCGCCAGGGCTTCCAGACCCTGCTGGCGGCACGGCTGGCCGAGAACGAAGGCCGTGGCGTTGCCCTTGGCCACCTCGACCTCGACAACTTCCGCCATGCCAACGACGCCCTCGGCCACCAGGGCGGCGACCGCCTGATCCTGCAGGTGGTGGGCCGGCTCAAGAGCCAACTGGAAGCCGGTGACCGCCTTGCCCGCCTGGGCAGCGATGAATTCGCCCTGCTGATCGACACCCGCCGCGAACCGCAACGCGCCGAGTGGATGGCTGAACGCATCGTCGAAGCCCTCGCCGAACCCTACTGGATCGACGGCGAAAGCCTGCTGGTCGGCTGCAGCCTGGGCGTCGCCCATGCCCGCGCGCTGGCCGGTGCCGACCCGCTGATGTGGCACGCACACATCGCCATGCAGCAGGCCAAGAGCACCCACGGCTGCACCTTCCACATCTTCGACGAACGCATCAACCAGAACGCCCGCAGCATGGCCGACCTGGAAAGCGAACTGCGCCGCGCCCTGCGCCGCGACGAACTGGAACTGCACTACCAGCCGCGCCTTGACCTGAGCGAAGGCCGCATCGTCGGCCTCGAAGCCCTGGTTCGCTGGCGCCATGCCGAGCGCGGCCTGCTGCCGCCGAGCGAGTTCGTCCCGCTGGCCGAGCAGAGCGGGCTGATCGTGCCGCTGGGCTATTGGGTGATTTCCCGCGCCTTACGCGATGTCCAGGTGCTGCGCGAGCGGGGTCTGGCGCCGCTGCACATGGCAGTGAACCTGTCATTCCGCCAGTTCCAGGACAGCCAGTTGCTGGCGACCCTGAGCCGACTGATCGTGCAGCACGGCGTCGATGCGCGCTGGCTGGAATTCGAACTCACCGAAACCGCGGTCATGCGCCGCAACGACCTGGTCAAACAGACCATGGACGCCCTCGGGCGGCTGGGCGTGCGTTTCTCGCTGGACGACTTCGGCACCGGCTTCTCGTCGTTCGTGCACCTCAACAGCCTGCCGATTGCCCTGCTCAAGGTCGATCGCAGCTTTGTCGCCGGCATGGAACAACGTGAAGAAAACCGCAAGCTGGTCCACGCCATGATCAACCTGGCGCACAACCTTCACCTCGAAGTGGTGGCCGAAGGTGTGGAAACCACCGAGCAACTGGAGCTGTTGCGCAGTTTCGGCTGCGATCAGGTGCAGGGCTACCTGATCAGCAAGCCGCTGGCGATCGAGCCGCTGGTGGAGTTTTTGCTGGCGAATGCGGCGCAGCGGCCGGTGGCGTTGTAATCAACGCGGAGGCCAAAAGGCGCCAGTCAGCAGACCTGAGAATGGCGATCAGGCGCTAGCCGACAGTTTTTCAGCGCTCTCAAGATCGAATCGCGAGCAAGCTCGCTCCTACATTGGTTGCAACGTGCCATGGCCTGTAAGAGTTGGGTTGCCAGCCCTTGGCGTTTGACGATGGATCGCGGGAAGGCTGTTGAGGTCGACTCGATACCGCGTCGTGCAAACAAGGCGGTCAACCATGGCCTGACAGACATAGGCACGTTGCAACAAATGTAGGAGCGAGCTTGCTCGCGATGCGCCGCCCGCGCGGCGCTCGATCTTGAGAGCGCCGAAGAACTATCGGCTAGCACCTGGTGAACCTGCGAGGATGTAGGTACCCCAGCAGCGATATCAAGTCCGAACAGGCATTCCCACACCCGCCCCGCCCATCATCCGCTTCATCCGCCACTCAAACGCCCACGTCAGGCAAATCGCCGCGCACGCCAGCCCCAGCGCCAGACCCCACCAGACCCCGACCGCGCCCATGCCCAACGGGAACGCCATGATCCACGCCGCTGGCGCACCAATCAGCCAGTAGCAGCCCAGGCCCACCAGGAAGGTGGTCTTGGCGTCCTTGAGGCCGCGGATCGAGCCCATGGCGATGGTCTGGATGCCGTCGAACAGCTCGAACCACGCCGCCACCATCAACAGGCTCACCGCAAGCTGAATCACGCCGGTGAAGGCCGGGTTGTCGCGGTCGAGGAACAGGTTCACCAGCGGCTCCGGCACCAGCCAGAACAACACCGAGAAGCCCAGCATCAGCGCCGCGCCAAAACCGATGCCGATCCGCCCGGCATGCCGCGCCGCCAGCAGGCGATCAGCGCCGTAATGCAAGCCGACGCGCATGGTCACCGCATACGACAACCCCGCCGGCACCATGAACGCGGTCGAGACGATCTGCAGCGCAATCTGGTGCGCCGCCAGTTCGGTGCTGCCCATGGTGCCCATGCACAGCGCCGCGAAGGCGAACAGCCCGACTTCCACGGTGTAGGTGCCGCCAATCGGCAGGCCCAGCCGCCACAACTCGCGCAGGGCCGGCAGCGACGGCCGCGAAAGCTGTTTGCGGATCGGGTAGGGCGCGTAGGCCGGGTGCTTGCGGATATACAGCGCCAGGGCCACCGCCATGCAGTTGGCGACGATCGCGGTGACCAGGCCGATGCCCATCAGGCCAAGTCTGGGCAAACCGAACATGCCTTCGATCAACGCATAGTTGAGCAGGAAGTTGAGCACCGTCCCCACCACGCTGATGACCATCACCGGCGACGAGCGCCCCAGCGCGCTGGTGAAACCGCGCAGGGCCATGAACGTCAGGTAGCCGGGCAGGGCGAACGGCAGCAACAGCAGGAACTGGCTGGCATGCTCAACGTTACCGGGCGTCTGGCCCAGCAGCAGAAGCACCGGCGACAGGTTCCACAGCACCAGCGCCGCCACTACCGCCATCACCCAGCCCAGCCACAGCCCGGCCTGGGTCAGGCGGGTGGCGCCGTCGGTGTCGCCGGCGCCATGGCGGATCGCGACCAGCGTGCCCACCGCGGCAATCACGCCCAGGCAGAAAATCGACACGAACGAATAGCTCGCCGCGCCCAGCCCGCCGCCGGCCAGGGCTTCGGGGCTGATCCTGGCCATCATGAAGGTGTCGGTGAGCAGCATCAGCATGTGCGCCAACTGCGAGGCAATCAGCGGCCCCGCGAGCCGCAGCAGTGCCTTGAGTTCATGAGTCGACGCGGCCTGCATGATCGGTGTCCTTGCCTGAAGAAGAGAGAAGCCAGCAATTTTCGGCCTTTGCAGCGCGGCGCACAAAAGGATAAAAACGATCACTGGCATGATTAAAACTCATGCGAAGATGCGCGCCAGGAGGTTCGCCCATGTCCCACCGTCTTCCCCCGCTGTACGCCCTGCGCGCCTTCGAGGCCGCCGCGCGGCACAGCTCGTTCACCCGCGCGGCGGATGAGTTGAACATCACCCAGAGCGCGGTGAGCCGGCATATCCGCACCCTTGAAGAACACTTCGCCTGTCGCCTGTTCGTCCGCAACGGCCGCAGCCTGCAACTCAGCGAGGCGGCGCGGCTGTTGCTGCCCGGGGTGCGCGAAGGCTTCGCCGCGCTGGAGCGCGCTTGCAGCACCCTGCGCAGCGAAGACGGCGTATTGCGCATGAAGGCGCCCTCGACCCTGACCATGCGCTGGCTGCTGGCGCGGCTGAGTCGCTTCCGCCATTTGCAGCCCGGTAACGAGGTGCAACTGACCAGCGCCTGGATGGATGTCGACCATGTGGACTTCAACCAGGAGCCGTTCGACTGCGCGGTGCTGCTGGGCGACGGGCACTTTCCGCCGGACTGGGAAGTCAGCCGGCTGTTCTCCGAACTGCTGGTGCCGGTGGGCGCGCCCGAATTGCTCAAGGAAGGCCCGTGGACCGTGGAGCGCCTGGCCGCCTGCGAGTTGTTGCACCCGACCCCGGACAAGCGCGACTGGCGCACCTGGCTGGCGCGCATGGGCCTGACCGAGCAGATTTCGCTCAAGGGCGGCCAGGTGTTCGACACCCTGGAGCTGGGCATGATCGCCGCGGCACGGGGCTACGGCGTGTCGATGGGCGATCTGCTGATGGTCGCCGAGGACGTCGCCCAGGGCCGGCTCAGCCTGCCGTGGCCGTCGGCGGTGGCCAGCGGCCTGGATTACTTTCTGGTCTGGCCGCGCACCCGCCCCGGCGGCGAGCGCCTGCGCCGCCTGAGTGATTTCCTGCAGGGCGAAGCCCGGGCCATGCAGTTGCCAGAAGTGGAAATGCTGCAGGCAAATGAGCTCAACGGCAGCGAATGATCGTTTGCGCTGAATATCCGGGTGGGACGCTCAAGTAATCCGCTAAAAAGCCGAATCTAAAGGGCGAGGGCCTCAGGAGAAAGGCCCGGTCTTTTTATGCCGACGGTGCAGCGATCACGATGATCCCTGCCGGATTGCCAGGAGTTTTCATGTCTCGACCTCGCGCCCGAATTGCTTCGCAGCTCGGTATCGCCCTTGCCGCCGTGCTGGCCGTGGTGATTACCGGCAGCACCCTGTTCGCCCTGCGCTCCCTCGACCACGCCAACCTGATCACCCGTCAGGAACACTTGGCCAGCGAAGCGCGGTTGTTGGCCGACCAGCTCAACACCTTCCACAGCACCCTGCGTGAAAGCACCCAGCGCCTCGCCGGCCTGTTCGAACAGCGCTTCAAAAGCGGCCTCAGCGTGCAGGCCGGCACCTCTATTCCGGTGGCCGGGGTGGCGACGCCGGGCCTGTTCCTCGACGGTCAGGCGCTGAACAACGACTTCAGCGAAGTGGACGAATTCCGCAACCTGACCGCCGGCGCCGCCACCGTGTTCGTGCGCAGCGGCGACGACTTCGTGCGCATCAGCACCTCGCTGACCAAGCAGGACGGCAGCCGCGCCATCGGCACCCTGCTGGATCGCCAGCACCCGGCCTACGCCCGCCTCATGGCCGGGCAAGCCTACGTCGGCCGCGCGCTGCTGTTCGAGCGCTCGTACATGACCCAGTACACCCCGGTGCGCGACAGTGCCGGGCAAGTGATCGCCGTGCTGTTTGTCGGCTTCGACTACACCGACGCGCAGAACGCCCAGTTCGCCAACCTCAAGCGCTTCCGCATCGGCCAGACCGGTTCGCTGGCGCTGCTCGACGAACAAAAACGCTGGCTGGTGACGCCGGCCGGCTCCACCTCCGCCGAGCCCAAGGCGCTGGATGATGTACTCGCGCACCCCGGCGAGGGGCATTTCTGGAATGACGGCAGCGAGGCGTTGTACAGCGTTGCCGCGCCGTTCGCCGATGGCCCATGGACCGTGCTGGCGAGCATGCCCGAGGCGGAAATTCGCGCGGTGACCTGGAGCGTCGGCATACGTCTGGCCATTGGCAGTCTGCTGTCGATGCTGTTGGCGGTGGGTGCCACGCTCTGGTTGCTGCGGCGCAAGTTGCGCCCATTGAGCGATCTAGTGCATCAGGCCGAGGCCCTCGGTGCCGGTGACCTGAATGTGCGTTTGAAGGTGACTAGCCAGGATGAAATCGGCCAGCTCGCGCAGAGCTTCAACCAGATGGGCGAAGCGCTGGCGAGCATGGTTCTGCGGATTCGCGAGGCCGCGCAGCAGGTCGGCAACCGTGCCCACGCCCTGGCCGATTTGTCGTCCGGCGCCTGCGACGGCATGGAGCAGCAGTCCGGCGAGATCAACAGCATGGCCGGCGCGGTGGAAGAGTTCAGCGCCACCTCGATGAACATCGCCGACAGCATGGGCAGCACTGAGCGCATGGCTCAGGACAACGCCCAGCAGACCCGCATCGGTCGTTCATCGATGGAGGAAGCTTCGTCGTCCCTGCAACAGATTGCCGGCGCGCTCGGCGACACCGCCAAGGTGATCGACGTGCTTGGTGCCCGCTCCCAGGAAATCGGCGGCATTGTCGGGGTGATCACCTCGATTGCCGAACAGACCAACCTGTTGGCGCTCAATGCCGCCATCGAAGCCGCGCGGGCTGGCGAGCAGGGCCGCGGCTTTGCCGTGGTTGCCGACGAAGTGCGCAGCCTCGCGGCGCGCACCCGCAAGGCCACCGATGAAATCTCGGTGATGATCGACAGCGTGCAACAGCAGACCGGCAACGCCATCAACACCATGGAGCAGGGCAATCGCCTGATGCAGGAAGGTTTGCAGCGTAATACCCAGGTGGCCGAGGCGTTGGCGCGGATCGACGAGCAGAGCCGCAGTGCCGGCGAGCAATTCGCCGCCATCACCACCGCAACCCAGGAACAGAGCGCCACGGCCACGTTGCTCAGCAGCAACCTGCAGAGCATCGCCCTGGCCAACAGCGAACAGCGGGAAGTGGCGAGCAACCTTGCGGCGACGGCGCGCGAGCTGGAGGGTTTGGCGGGGCAGTTGCGGGAGGAAGTGGGGCGGTTTCGGGTCGGGCGTTGACTAGAGATTGGGGCCACTTCGTGCCCCTTCGCGAGCAAGCTCGCTCCTACAGGGTTTTGAACCGGTGTGCGCCGGTGACCTGTAGGAGCGAGCTTGCTCGCGAAGCACTTCAGACATGCAACATCAACGCCTCAGCGCAAGCCGCAAGCGAGCGCTGCTCACTCTCCGCATACAACGCCAGTTCGTCCTGCACCCGCCGCCCCAGTGCGTCCTCGAACGCGTCGCGGTTGGCATTGCTGCCATATTCCGCCTGACCGTCATCCCCAAGGTTGGACTGGAAGATCCCCGCCGCGCTGACCGGCAGAAAGTCCTCGTACACCAGCGCCTCATAGTGGATATGCCCGGCCTCGATCAGCGCCTCCAGGCCGGTCGGCCGCTGCGCTGAATCCCGCGCGGCGAGGCCCTTTTCCGTCGGGAAATAACGGAAATACGCCAGGCCCTGCTCGCGCATCTGCCGCAGGTCGTCCGGGAACGCGCGGAACTGCTCGGCCAGCAGGCTCATGTAGCGGTTGGCATTGCTTTCGGCCGGCGCGCCGCCCAAGGCGTTGCGGGTGGCGTCGAGCAGTTGGTCGTAGAGCTGGCGGCCTTTGGGCGTCAGCGCCGCACCGCGTTGTTCGATTTCACCGAAGCGGGCGGTGTGGCTGCCTTCGGCGTCGCTGAAGGCGATCTTCTCCTGCAGGGCCTTGAAGCTGGTCTGCCGCAGCAGGATCGGGTGGCGCCGGGTGGGCGGGCCTTCGATCACCGCCTTGGGCGGAATTCCCGCGGCCGGCATGCCGAGCTGGATCGCGTCGATATCCAGGGTGCGCGGGGTCAGGTGATTGATATGCGGGCCTTTGAACGCCACCACATCGGCGATCAAACGGTGCTGGTCGTGCAGTTGCGTGTACTGCTCGGCGGTCACCGTCGCCTCATGGTGCCAGCGGAAGGTGTGCAGGGCTTCGTTGACGAACGCGCTGGCATCTTCGTCATTCAGGCCGCCATCACGTTCGCTTTGCTCTATCAGTTGCAGCGCGCGGGGGGTGAAGATCTGCCGCTGTTCAAGGATCGAGCGGGCCAGCTCGCGCAGGGCCGGATCGTCGATCAGTTCCAGGCGCAGCAGCGAGGTGAAGACCCGGAACGGGCTGATATGCAGCGACTGTTCATGCACCGGGCGGAATGCCGTGGAGTGCACCGGCACGCCCGCCGGGCTGAGGTCGTAATAACCCACGGGCTGCATGCCCATGACCGCGAACAGGCGACCGATGGTGGCCAACTCTTCCGCCGTGCCGACGCGGATGGCGCCGTGGCGCTCCTGGTCGAGGCGTTCGATTTCGCCGGTCCAGCGCAGGGCCTCGGCGACTTCCGGCCGGCTGGCCATCACCTGTCGATTGACCTCGCTCACCAGCGTCAGCAGCGTGCCGTAGAGCGGGACTTCCTGCTTGTACATAAGCGACATGGCGGTGGAGAACCGTGCGCGGATGTGGTCCGGGCTGACGAAATCTTGAGCGGGCATCGCAAGCTTCCTGGTGAGTGATCGGGGCGCTGATACATGAAAGCGAGGAATGCTGTTCGACTTCAAGCGAAAAAAAGTCGAGCAGTCATTCCATCAATTCAGGACCTATCGTTCGCGACTTGCTGATTGATCCAGTCCACCAAGCAGCGCACCTTCGGCACCTCGGCGGCATGCTCGGAAAACGCCAGGAAGTGCGCGCCGTTGCTGCGCATGCGATGCGGCCACGCCACCACCAGTTTGCCCTCGGCCAGTTCGGCCTGCGCCAGGTAACTCGGCACCAGCGCCACGCCGCAGCCGGCCTGGGCGGCGCTCAGGCACATATGAAAGGTGTCGAAGCGCGGGCCGTGATAGCTGTTGGCCGAGTGCAGGCCCTGTTCGAGAAACCATTCGTGCCAGGCTTCCGGGCGGGTGGTGCTTTGCAGCAGCACCAGGTCGCCCAGCTCGCTGGCGTCATTCAGCGTGCGGCCCTGCAACAGCTCCGGCGCGCACACCGGCAGCACGTCTTCGCCGAACAGCTCGATGCAGGTCGCCCCCGGCCAGGTGCCCTGGCCATAGAAGAACACCACGTCGGCCTTGGCCTGGAGCAGGGCGAAGGGCTCCATTTCATTGCGGATATCCAGGTGGATGTTCGGGTGGCGCTTGCCGAAGCCCTTCAGGTGCGGGATCAGCCAGCGCACGCCGAAGCTGGGCTGGGTGGCGACCTTGAGCACCTCGGTCTGCTCGCCGTACGACAGGATGTAGCGGCTGGACATGTCCACCTGGGTGAGGATCTTGTTCACCTCCGCCAGGTACAACGCGCCGGCCGGCGTCAGTTGCAGGCGCCGGCGGATACGCAGGAACAGATGATGGCGGAGCATTTCTTCCAGTTGCGCCACCTGCTTGCTCACCGCGCTCTGGGTCAGGTGCAGCTCCTCGGCGGCGCGGGTGAAGCTCAGGTGCCGGGCGGCGGCTTCGAAGCACTGCAAGGCGGCCATCGATGGCACCAGACGTTTGGACATGGCAGCGGCTCCTGGCCGAAAGGTCATTACCTGGCGGAATGATGTACGGAATAAAGGTCGTTTGTTGCGCCAGAGTGATCGGATTAATACTGATCCCCACAACGATTACAACCTCTCACCGCCTTGCAGGAGAACAACATGGTTGATGGATTGCTTGACCGCCTGGGTGTCCCGCCCAGCGCCTACACCCACGGCAACCATCCGGTTCACACCCCCATCGACGGCAGCGTGATCGCCTCGGTGCACCTGGAGCCGGCCGCCGCGGTCAGCGCAAAGATCGACCAGGCCCAGCAGGCCTTCCTGGCCTGGCGCAATGTGCCGGCGCCGCGCCGCGGTGAGCTGGTCCGCCTGTTTGGCGAAATCCTCCGCGAGCACAAGGCGCAACTGGGCGAACTGGTGTCGGTGGAAGCCGGCAAGATCACCCAGGAAGGCCTGGGCGAAGTGCAGGAAATGATCGACATCTGCGACTTCGCCGTCGGCCTGTCGCGCCAGCTCTACGGCCTGACCATCGCCTCCGAGCGTCCCGGCCACCACATGCGTGAAAGCTGGCATCCGCTGGGCGTGGTTGGCGTGATCAGCGCCTTCAACTTCCCGGTCGCGGTCTGGGCCTGGAACACCACCCTGGCGCTGGTTTGCGGCAACGCCGTGGTCTGGAAGCCTTCCGAGAAAACCCCGCTGACCGCGTTGGCCTGCCAGGCGCTGTTCGAAAAAGCCCTGGCCGCCTTCGGCGATGCGCCGCAAGGCCTGAGCCAGGTCATCATCGGTGACCGCGACGCCGGCCAGGCGCTGGTGGACGACCCGCGCGTGCCGCTGGTCAGCGCCACCGGCAGCACCCGTATGGGCCGCGAAGTCGGGCCGCGAGTGGCGGCGCGTTTTGGTCGCAGCATCCTCGAACTGGGCGGCAACAACGCGATGATCCTCGCCCCCAGCGCCGACCTCGACCTCGCCGTGCGCGCCGTGCTGTTCAGCGCCGTCGGCACCGCCGGCCAGCGCTGCACCACCCTGCGCCGGGTGATCGTGCACCGCTCGGTCAAGGATGAAGTGGTGGCGCGGGTCAAGTCCGCCTACGGCAAAGTGCGTATCGGTGATCCGCGCGAAGGCAACCTGATTGGCCCGCTGATCGACAAGGCGTCGTTCCAGTCCATGCAGGACGCCCTGGCCTGCGCCCGTGATGAAGGCGGCCAGGTGTTCGGCGGCGAGCGTCAACTGGCCGAGCAGTATCCGAATGCCTATTACGTGGCGCCGGCGATTGTCGAAATGCCGGGGCAGACCGAGGTGGTGCGCCATGAAACCTTCGCGCCGATTCTCTATGTGCTGACCTACGATGACTTCGACGAAGCGCTGCGCCTGAACAACGAAGTGCCACAGGGGCTTTCGTCCTGCATCTTCACCACTGATTTGCGCGAGGCCGAGCGTTTCCAGAGTGCCGCGGGCAGCGACTGCGGGATTGCCAACGTCAACATCGGCACCAGCGGTGCGGAGATTGGCGGGGCGTTTGGTGGTGAGAAGGAAACTGGCGGTGGTCGTGAGTCGGGGTCGGATAGCTGGAAGGCTTACATGCGCCGGCAGACCAACACCGTGAACTATTCCCGGGAGCTGCCGTTGGCGCAGGGGATCGTGTTCGACTGACTGACGTCATCGCGAGCAAGCTCGCTCCTACAACAACTGTAGGCGCGAGCTCACGCGCGAGAAGGCCCTAAAAATGACATGACCACCGCCGGAGCCAGGCCATGCCCGAACTGCGTCAACAATGCTTGTGGGAATACGTCACCTCGCCCGCGGCGCCCGCTGCGGCATTGGCGGCCGAGGCCAAGGCCGATGTCTGTGTGATCGGTGGCGGCATCACCGGTCTCTCGGCGGCGCTGCACTTGCTCGAACAGGGCAAGTCGGTGGTGGTGCTGGAAGCCAGCGTCATCGGCCACGGCGGTTCCGGGCGCAATGTCGGGCTGGTCAACGCCGGCACCTGGATTCGCCCCGACGACGTCGAGACCACCCTCGGCCAGCAACAGGGCAGTCGTCTGAACAAACTGTTGGGCGAGGCCCCGGCGCAAGTCTTCGCCTTGATCGAGCGCCTCGGCATCGACTGCCAGGCGCGCAATGAAGGCACCTTGCACATGGCCCACAACGCCACCGGCGTGGCCGACCTGCAAGCCCGTCACGAACAATGGACCCGCCGCGGCGCCGACGTCGAACTGCTCACCGGCGCCCGCTGCGAGGACTACTGCGGCACCGACAAGATTTCCGCCGCGCTGCTCGACCGCCGCGCCGGCACCATCAACCCCATGGCCTACACCCGTGGCCTGGCCGAAGCGGTCACCCGCCTCGGTGGCAAGATTTATCCACAGTCCCCGGTGCAAGGGCTGGTGCGCAACGGCAGCGGCTGGCAGGTGAAAACCGCCAAAGGCGCCGTCAGCGCCGAGAAAGTGGTGATCTCCACCGGCGCCTACACCGAAGGCGACTGGACTGACCTGCAGCGCCACTTTTTCCGTGGCTATTACTACCAGGTCGCCTCGGCGCCGCTGCACGGCGCGGCCGCCGACAATGTGCTCAAACACGGCCAAGGCTCCTGGGACACCCGCACCGTGCTAAGCAGCATCCGCCGCGACGACCAGGGCCGCCTGCTGCTGGGCAGCCTCGGCCGGGTCGACAACAAACCGGCGTGGTTCGTGCGCAGTTGGGCCGACCGCATCCAGAGCCACTACTTCCCGCAACTGGGCAAGGTCGAGTGGGAAATGCACTGGACCGGCTGCATCGACTTCACCCCCGACCACCTGATGCGCCTGTTCGAGCCAGCGCCGGGCATCGTCGCCGTGACCGGCTACAACGGTCGCGGCAACACCACCGGCACGGTGATCGGCAAAGCCTTCGCGCAGTTCCTGCTGCAGGATGACCCGGACGCGCTGCCGATCCCGTTCTCACCGATGAAACCGGTGGCAGTGCCGGCGCTGCGGACCGGTTTCTATGAAACCGGGTTCTCGCTGTATCACGCCGGGCAGTGCCTTCGCGTGGTGCTTTAGGCCTTCTTGAGCCAGTTGAGGAAACCGCCTTTTTTGATTTCGGCGGGTTTCTGCAAAACCAACGACTGGCTGTTCTGCTCGCGCACGTGCTGCAGCTTGCTCAGTGCAGCCTTCACCTCGTCGCGTTTTTCCAGGCAGTCGCGGACCTCGGCCTTGTCGATGCGATAGAGCAGGCAACTGGTCAGCGTGCGGAATTCGGCGTTGGAGGCGTCGCCGTCCAACAGCCCTTCGACGCCCAGCACTTCGCCCGGGCCCATGCGCCCGGCTTCCAGCAACCGCTCACCGTCGTGGACCGCCGCCGACACCACGCCGGTGCCAATCACCAATACATGCTCGGAAGCCTGATCGAGGCCGAGGATCACTTGATCGGCCGGGTATTCGATGGCGATCATGCGCTGGCTCAGGCTGTCTTTTTCCTCGCTGCTCAGGGCACGGAAGATCCGCACATCCTCCAGCAGACTGCGCTGGCGGCTCCACGGGCGGACCTGGCTGTCGCCATTCCAGATGACGCCGGCCGCTTCGAGGTGACGGTGGGCGAGGTCGAACATCTGGTTGCGCACCGGGTTCTTCTGGTCCATTGAACTGACGAAGCCGCTGGCCTCGTACTCCACCGATTCCAGGGTCGAAGCCTTGATCGTCGCCTTCGGCTTGGGCGTGGTCAGCAGCGCGCTGCTGCCTTGCAGGGTCTTTTCCAGCGCATCCAGCACCTTGCGCGGCCGCACGCTTGCCGGCACCACCACCGTGATGGACACGCCGTGAACATCGTTGGGCCGGCTGAAATTGAGCAGCTTGGCCTTGGCCGCCACCGAGTTGGGGATCACCGCCATGCTGCCGTTGCCGGTGAGCAGGCGGGTGGCGCGCCAGTCGATATCGATCACCCGGCCTTCGGTGCCGTCGATGCTGATCCAGTCATCGATCTGATAGGGCCGGGTGGTGTTCAGCACGATGCCGGAGAACACATCGCTCAGCGTGCTTTGCAGCGCCAGGCCGATGACGATCGCCATCACCCCGGATGTCGCCAGCAGGCCCTTGACCGGTAACTGCATCACATAGGCCGCGGCGGCGACGATCGCCACCAGGAAAATCACCGCGCCCACCACATCCTGCAACAGCCGTCCGGTGTGCCCGCTGCGGGCAATCAGCAACAGGCCGATCACCACCGTCAACGTCCGCGCGGCGAACAGCCACCAGACAATTTCCAGCACCGTCGCCAGCAGATTGCGCGCGACATCCTCGGGCCAGGGTGGCGGTTGCAACGGGCTGATCCCGGCGCTCAGCAGCACCCCGGTAAACAGCAGGAACGCCACCACCCGCGCGGCGATGCGCCAGTTGCGCTTCTCGATGGGAATCGCCCGCCACAGCAGCAGATCGAGCCCGAGCAGGAAAATGCCGAGCAGAAGAGGGTAGTCCTGGAGGAGTGCGGGCATGGAGTTCTCTGGCGTGGTGGGGCGCTGACGGTTTCAACTGTTATTCGAAACAATAGATTTCACAATGCCTCGTAGCCGTTTTCTGTAGGGCTCTTCTGAATCATACTCCGCGGCCTGTTGCTCTGTTGCGCCCGCCTGGGTGGCTGCTTAGGCTCCGAGCGTCGCTGATTTTCAGTGATCGGGTGTCGCAGCCCAGAGCATAGCCAGAACCTCATTTCAGATCGCGGGTCGCCTTTGGTCCGTGTGTCCCTGTTATGGCGGTTGTGCGCGGGGCACCTCCGGGTGCGCCGGTTCCTATGCCCGGTCTGCGAACCCGCGTACAGCTGCCACCCCATCCGTTTCGCAGCGCCATGGCGGCAGCTCCATTGCATAGGAGTTGCAAGATGAAAAAGCCCGTCCCCGATCCCCCGACCCTCGAACTCACCCGCGTGTTGACCTGCCCGGTCCCGTTCGGCCCGACCGATTTCCATGGCAATCCGATGTTCATCGCCCGCGAAGGCATCTGTGCCGAAGACGCGCTGGTCCATGTCAGCCAGATACTCAACAGTGTCCAGGCCTTCGCCCACGACAGCGCCGAATACCTGTGCTTGAACGACCAGGCGATGGCACTGGGGATCGCCCAGCAGGCGGAGATGGCGAAAGCGCTGGTGGATGCGGTGCTGGCGGGCGTCACTCGTAGTGGTAGCGGCAGGCCAGGATAGTCAGCGTTCCCGCTTCATAGAGATAGATCAGGCGATGCTCTATGGTGATTCGGCGGGAGTGATAGCCGCTCAGGTCGCCCTTGAGTGCTTCAGGCTTGCCCGAGCCGGAAAAAGGCGTTCGCAAGCACTCCAGAATCAGTCGATCTATCACTGCGGATATTGCCTCGTCACTGGCCTTCCAATGCTGGTAGTCCTTCCAGCCATTGGGGGTGAAAGAGACTGAAACGTTGTGGCGGGCTTCTTGTTTATTGCGCTGTTTAGTCTTCTGTTGGGACATTCAATGACATCTCCTGCGTGAAGACCTTTCCAGCTTTATGTTGCGCAATGGACTCGCGCAGCCAGGCCGCATTCTTCTCGTTACCAAGCAGGTAGACGGTTTCCGCCATCGAGTTGTAATCCTCAAGGGACATGACCACTACAGGTTCACCGCGTTGGCGGGTAATCACCGCCGGCTCGTGATCCCGGCAAACGTCATCCATGGTCTGTTTCAAATTGGCACGTGCCTCGCTGAAAGTAAGAATCTGCATGATGTGGTTTCCGTATGAGCGCAGGCGGGGATGAACTGAGAGCGAATCATGGTACAGAGCATTGTACGCAGCAAGGTCGATTCGTCTGAAGTTACCCATGCTCAGTTCTTACTGCTGCCCCGCCGGCCGATACTGCAACGCCTCCGCCAGATGCTCCCGGCGAATATCCCTGGCTTCTTCCAGATCCGCCAACGTCCTCGCCACCTTGAGCAAGCGATGCGCGGCGCGCAGTGAAAGGGTCAGCCGCTCGCACGCATTCTCCAGCCAGCGCTCGTCCTCTGTGGATAACCCGCAGTGCCGGCGCAGGCCGGGCAGATCGAGGAAGGCGTTGGCACAGCCCTGTCGTCGCTGCTGGCGTTCGCGGGTGATGGCGACCTGATGGGCGAGGGTGGCACTGTCGGGGCCGTTGTCGGTGGTGGGTGAGAGGGCGGTGGCTTCGCGGGCGACGGTGAGGTGCAGGTCGATGCGGTCGAGCAGCGGGCCGGAAAGTTTGTTGCGATAGCGCTGGACCATTTCAGTGCTGCAGCGGCAGCGGCCAGTGGGGTCGCCGAGATATCCACAGGGGCAAGGGTTCATCGCCGCGACCAGTTGAAAGCGTGCCGGAAAGCGTACCCGGTCCCGCGCCCGCGCCACCACGATCTCGCCTGATTCCAGAGGCTCGCGAAGCACCTCCAGCACGCGGCGCTCGAACTCGGGGAGTTCATCGAGAAACAGGACGCCGTGATGGGCGAGGGTGATTTCGCCCGGGGTCGGGCGCGAACCACCCCCGACCAACGCCGGCCCGGAAGCCGAGTGGTGCGGGTGGCGAAAGGGGCGTTGCGGCCAGCAGTCCAGCGGCTTTGAGCTGGCCACTGACTGAATCGCCGCGACTTCCAATGCCTCGCGTTCATCCAGTGGCGGCAACAGGCCGGGCAGGCGACTGGCGAGCAGCGTCTTGCCGGTGCCGGGCGGGCCTGTGAAAAGCAGATTGTGAGCCCCCGCCGCCGCGACCAGTAGCGCGCGCTTGGCGGCGAGTTGGCCTTGCACTTCGCTCAGGTCCGGGTAGGGCCGGGACTGCATCAGCAAGCCGTTGGCCTTGTAGGGTTCCATCGGTTGCTGCCCGCTGAAATGTCCGACCAGTTCCAGCAGGTGCTCCGCTGCATACACCACCAAGCCCGAGGCCATGCACGCTTCTTCGGCATTTTCCTTCGGCACCACCAGCGCGCGGCCGGCTTCGCGTGCGGCAAGAGCGGCTGGCAGCACGCCCTGCACCGGGCGCACCGCGCCGGACAACGCCAACTCACCCAGGCACTCCACCTTGTCCAGCGCCGCCAGTGGAAATTGCCCATTGGCGGCGAGTAGCCCCAGGGCAATCGCCAGATCGAAGCGGCCGCCATCCTTGGGCAAATCTGCCGGCGCCAGGTTGAGGGTGATCCGCCGCGCCGGAAATTCCAGCTTCGAATTGAGGATCGCGCTGCGCACCCGGTCCTTGCTTTCCTTGACCGTGGCTTCAGGCAGGCCGACCAGCGTCAGGGTCGGCAAACCGTTGGCGAGGTGGGCTTCGATGATGACAGGCGGGGCCAGCACGCCCACCTGGGCGCGGCTGTGGACAAGGGCGAGGGACATGAACGCTCCATGATCATTGCGGGGCCGCGTCGTGCGGCTTTGCAAGGATAGTGGCGGGTTCACGGGGTGCAGGCGGGAGAGTGAATCCGGGTGTTGCCGAGGGCGATCAGGTCGTTCCCGAAAAAAACACCCGCCGCCTGTAGGCGGCGGGTGAGGGGGTTACTTCAGGTCGACGTTCAGGCTGGGGGCGCCGAACGCTACGAGGCTGGCGTTGGAGCCGCTGAAGTAGCCTTTCCAGAAGCCTTCCAGCAGTTCCATGGTCTTGCCGGAACGGTAGGCCTGTTTCACGTCCTTGGTCACCAGCCCGGCACCGGCTACATAGACGCGGGCGCCTTGCAGGTCGGCGTAGAGCTGTTTCTCTTCGACGCGCTTGAGTTCGGCCTGGGCTTGCAGGTCGCGGATCCGGTTGTTCACGTAGAAGCTGCCGAAGTCGCTGTTTTCCAGCATGTCGGAAATCAGCAGGATGACCCGCTCTTGCGCTGGCTGGGTGGCCAGGTCGTTGCCGATGTCACGCAGCGAATGGAAGATCTCGCTGCGCGGAATGTCTTCGGACGCTTCGCGCAGGGTGCTGACGAAGGCGCCGCCGAACTTCTTCTGGAAGAAGTCCCGCTGCTGCGCGACGCATTTGTCGAACGTGCGCAGCGACGACATGCCAACGCTGTCGCGGACCTTGCCTTCCAGCGGGGTGTTCAGCTCGCCGGCGAAACGCAGTTGCATGAACTGGTTGGGCAGGAACGCCGAGAAGCTGTACAGACGCACCCGGTCGCCGGGGGCGACGAAGCGGTTGATCTGGGCCCAGGTGGCTTTCTGGATGCTTTCGGGCATCGGAATGGTCTGGTCGACGATCACCGTCAGTTCACGGCCCGACGCCGGCTGGCGGAAGTCGCTGACCTTGGCGTAGCTGTAGCAGTCGGGAATTTCATTGCGCTCGGCCGCCTGCGCGAACGCAGGCAGGCACAGCAGCAGGGCGAAAAAGGGCTTGAGCTTCATTCAGATCCCTTCGAATTCTTTGAGCAGGATTTGATCGGCGCGGATCTTCAGTACCGCTTCCGCGTCCAGGCCCTTCTTCTCGCTGACTTTGCGCAGGTCGTCTTCGCTGAAGCGGGTCAGGTCCATGGCGCGCATCGCGTCCAGGCCACCGGCTTGCGCGGCGGGTGCTGCCTGCTCGACCGCTGCTGGCTGCACGGCGGCGACCGGCGCTGGCGCTGCAACAGGCTGTGGAGCAACGACCGGAGCGGGTGCTGCGACCGGCTGCGGTGCAACCACAGGCTCGGCAACCACCGCTGGCTGCGGCGCCACGGCAACCGGTGCCGGCTGAGCTACAGGTTGGGCAACAGGCACGGCCACGGCGGGTTGGCCGGCGGCGGCTGCGGCGAGCGTGGCGTCACGGATAAGCGCTTCTTCATGCATGCGCGAGGCGTAGACGTTGAAGTCGCGACCGTGGGCGCCGCTGATGGCTTCCTGCACTTTGCGGTCGGTGGTCGGGCGCTGCGACAACTTCAACTGCAGCATGCGCAGCTTGTGGTCGGCGTGGGCGGCGATGCGGGTGCGTTGATTGTCCATCCAACGCTCCAGTTCGGCGGCGTTGTTGAACTTGTGGGTGTACTCCCAGGCCTTTTTCGACTCGGCCCCGGCGAAGCCGAAGATCGACGCCAGCCAGACGCTGACCGCCTGGATCGAGATGTAGATCACCGAGAGCACCACGAAGGTGATCAACGAAGCGCTACGGATGGCGTCCATCCGGTCGTCCAGGGTCTTGTCGCTGGCTTCCTGGTTGACCGAAGCCGATTCGGACGGCAGCTCGAACGGGCTGGCGCTGCCTTCGTAGCTCTGCTCGGCGAACACATTCGGGTTGCCGACCATTTCGGTCTCGATGCTCTTGAGCTGGTAGGCGCGGATGCCGAACGCGGCGCAGGCCATGATCAGCACGACCACGGCGCAGCCGATGATCATGCCGTTGCGCGGGGTGACGGTCTGGTTGGTGGTCAGACGGGCCAGGATACGGTTGTAGTCCTTGGCGCCCTTGTCGTCGTGGGTGTCCTTGATGCGGTGGCCCGGCTGGATCTGCTTGAGCGGGGTGTTGCCTTTGTCCGGGTCGATTTCCCACCAGTGGCGGGCTTTCTTCACCAGCGAGTTGTGGTGGATGGCGCGACCGGCGGCTTCAGCCAGGCCCGCCGAGAGCACCGAGAGCAGGAAGGCGGCGATCCAGGCCAGGTAGGTCTGGTCATTCGAGGAGGCGTTCTGGTTGATGAACGGCACCAGCACGTAGGCGAAACCCACGGCCTCGAACATGATCAGCAGGAAGATCAGCACCAGCACCCAGGTCGGACGCTCGCGACGACCACCTTCGCCGATGGCGTCGAGATAGGCTTCGGACTTGTTGTAGTAGTCGGCGTTCTTCTCGCCGATTTCCTTGTAGTAGTCGTAGTAGTTGTTACACAGCGCTGTCTCGTTCTGGAGCCAGTTCTTGTTGTCGATGATCATGCCGTCACGGGACAGCCGTGCGACGGTGCCGATCAGCGGGAAACCGTGCCACACGCGCATGGCGAAGTAGCTGACCTGTTCCCAGTAGACCTTGATCAGGATGACCGAGAGCAAGGTTGTAACCACCGCCCCGGTGATCAGCTTGTTAGCCCCCGCGAGGGCCATGAGCGCTTTGAAGCTCAAGTCTTCCATTGTTCGTTCCTTGTATCAGGTGCGGGTGGGCACGTAGCGGGCGGAGTAGGTTTCACCGGAGCTTTTCGGGTAGAACAGCACCCCGTCAGTGGCCTGTGAGTTGCCTTTGCTGAACACCACGTCCATGCAGGACAGCGGTGCCTTGGGGTTCTGGATGAAGACGCGGTAGAGCACGCGGTCCTGGCCTTCGTAGGTGTTGGCCACGGCGTTGACCTTGCTCAGCGCCTTGCGGTTGCCCTTGTCGTAGTTTTCCACGACCTGGATGAACGGCTGGCGGTCCACCGCAGCGGATTCGCGCAGGATGGACACCGGCGAAATGGTCACCAGGTGGCCGTTGACCGTTTCAGCCCAGACCCGGTTGTTGTAGCCGGGCAGGTAATCGGTGGTGGCACGGTTTTCCACGGCTTTGCCGCTGGCCAGGTTGAACACCTTGCCGCTTTCGCGCGGCTGGTCGGCTTCGCAACTGCTCATGGGGATCTGCGACGCCTGCGCGCTGGAGATCAGGGCGAAACCACCGCTCTTGGGCGTGATGGCCTGGCCCAGGGTCCATTGGTTGGTGCTGGCCGGCTTGCCACCGAAGTCCACCGCTGTGCCTTTGAACGGGCTGGCGGAGCTGGTCGGCGCTTTGGCCGAGGCGACTTCGCTGGACTTGCCTTGCGTGCTGGTCACGACCGGCGACTGCGCCGTGGACTCGCTGCTGGTGTCTTTGCTGGTGTCGGTTTTCGCGACGGTGGTGCTGGTCTTGTCCGTCCCGGTCTTGGCGACCGTGGTGGCGGACTTGTCGCTGCCGGACTTGGCCACGCTGGTGTTCTTGCCCGACGCGGTTTTGCCGCTGCTGGCGGTCGCTTTGCCTTGAGCCGGGGCGGCCGGCGCGGTAGTGGACGTACCGTGGGCCAGGTATTTCGGGTTGTTCTGCTCGGCGTTGATGCGCTTGACCAGGGTCTGCACGTCATTCACTTCGACGATTTCCACGCGGCGGTTTTTCGCCCGCTCGGTGACGTCGGTGTTGTCGGCCACCGGACGCGAAGCGCCCGCGCCCTGGAAGTACATGCGGTCGGCGCTGATGCCCTGCTCGGCCAGAATGCTGGCGACGGCGCGGGCGCGTTGTTCCGAAAGCTTCTGGTTGGTGGCGGCGCTGCCGGTGGCGTCGGTGTGGCCGACCACCAGGATGGCCGTGGTGTCTTTCTCACCCGGCTTGCTGGCGAAGGCGCTGGCGAGCTTGCGCACCTGGCGCTGGCCGTCGGCGGTCAGGGCCGCGCTGCCCAGCGGGAACATGCCCTGGTCTTCGACCTGGGCGACGAAACCGGCGTCTTCCGGTGCGGCACCGGGTTCTGCGGTCTTCAGGGTTTCGGTCTGCAGGCGCAGGTTCTCTTCCTTGGCGACCTTCTCGAGCTTGTCGATGCGGTTCTTGTACACCAGTGCGATGCCGCAACCGGCGGTGGCGCCGATGAGTGCGCCGCCGATGATCGAGCCGTTGCCCTTTTCCTTCTTGTTCTTCTTGACCATGGCGCCGGCCGCAGCACCCGCGACGGCACCGATGGCGCCGCCGGTAATGCAGTTGACGCTTTCACTGTGGCTGGCGGCGAAGTCGTGCACGGTGGCGCAGCCACTGGTGACGAGGGTGATGGAAAGGGCCAGGGCCGTTGCACGGAAAGTCCGTGAGCCGATCGGATTTTGAGAGGGGATCAATGGTGCGCTCCTGGTGCTCACGACAGAACCTCAGGGCGCTCGCGAAGGGGCGTAGTGAAGATGGTCATCCCTGAAGCAGGCAAGGCGAAGCCTTGTTGGCTTCGCGCGAACGCGCATTTCATCACAGCGGGTGATGGCGCTTCAATGGCGTCAAGAAAAAATCATTACTTGATGTGGCCAGCGTTCGGCACTGGCCAACATTCGCGGGGGTGCGAGAGCGTGTCGCTCACTCGCTGGTGATGGGGTTGAGGCGGGCTTCGAGTTCTTCGACCTTGGATTCCAGCGCTTCAAGGCGAGCGCGGGTGCGGGCGAGCACGACCATCTGGCTGTCGAATTCTTCCCGGCTGACCAGGTCGAGTTTGCTGAAGCCGCTTTGCAGCAGGGCCTTGAACTGGCTTTCGAGTTCGTTGCGTGGCTGCGAGGCGTCGCCACTGAACAGGCGCGAGGCCTGGTCGCTCAGGGCATCGAGAAAGGCTTTGGGCGCGAGCATGATCGGCTGTCCTGTCAGGCAAAGAGGGGCGGCAGTGTAGCACGGGGCAATAGCGGCCTTTTGCTGCACGCTTTTTGAGCATGCCCGGGAATGGTCACGCACCTTTATTGTGCGTCCCTCGCCTGCTAGCGACTGGCCAATATCGTGAATCGCTCCCAAGTCGTTGTAATCCGGGCTTTTGTCAGACATGGCAAGGTTTCTGCTAAGACCATCGTGACCCATGCACTGATGCAGTCCCCGTGACGAGGCAGTGCTCAGGCAGCGCGAATACATGTGTTTTGTCAGGAGCGGTACTGGTGTCGGACCGGGCATATAAAGCCGACGAAGCGTTACAAAGCCAGGCACTGCGCTTAGACTTGAGTCGGGTTTGTTTTCCTGGGGCAAGTCCACCAATTCGGGAGAAAGTTTCATGAAGCTAGTCACTGCCATCATCAAGCCGTTCAAATTGGACGATGTGCGCGAGTCGCTGTCCGAGATCGGCGTGCAGGGCATCACCGTCACTGAAGTCAAAGGTTTCGGTCGTCAAAAGGGTCACACCGAGCTGTATCGCGGCGCGGAATACGTGGTCGACTTCCTGCCCAAGGTCAAGATCGATGTAGCCATCGACGACAAGGATCTGGACCGGGTCATTGAAGCCATCACCAAGGCCGCCAACACCGGCAAGATCGGTGACGGCAAGATTTTCGTGGTGAATCTGGAACAGGCTATCCGCATCCGTACCGGCGAAACCGATACCGACGCGATCTAAAACAAGCCGCCCCAAACCCAACGCCCCAGGAGATAACAACATGACTCTGCGTAAGTTCGCAGGGCTAGGAGCCCTTTTGTCCCTCACAATGCCTGGCCTGGCATTTGCCGAGGAAACCGCGGCGGCGGCAGCAGCCCCGGCGCTCAATTCCGGCGACACCGCCTGGATGCTTACCGCAACTGCCCTCGTCCTGTTCATGACCATTCCTGGCCTGGCGCTGTTCTACGGCGGCATGGTGCGTTCGAAGAACGTCCTCTCGGTGATGATGCAGTGTTTCGCCATTACCGGCCTGATCAGCGTGCTCTGGGTCGTCTACGGCTACAGCATGGCGTTCGATACCACCGGTATGGAGCAGGGCGTCACCAACTTCAATTCCTTCGTCGGCGGCCTGTCCAAGGCATTCCTCGCCGGCGTGACGCCGGAAAGCCTGACTGCGGCCTTCCCGGAAGCGGTGTTCGTCGTCTTCCAGATGACCTTCGCCATCATTACCCCGGCCCTGATCGTCGGTGCCTTCGCCGAGCGCATGAAGTTCTCCGCGATGCTGCTGTTCATGGGTATCTGGTTCACCCTGGTCTATGCACCGATCGCGCACATGGTCTGGTCCGGCAACGGCGGCCTGATGTGGGACTGGGGCGTACTGGACTTTGCGGGCGGCACCGTGGTGCACATCAACGCCGGTGTTGCCGGCCTGGTGGCCTGCCTGGTGCTGGGCAAGCGTAAAGGCTTCCCGACCACCCCGATGGCCCCGCACAACCTCGGTTACACCCTGATCGGCGCCGCCATGCTGTGGGTTGGCTGGTTCGGCTTCAACGCCGGCTCCGCCGCCGCCGCCAACGGCACCGCCGGCATGGCGATGCTGGTGACCCAGGTCGCCACCGCCGCCGCCGCGCTGGGCTGGATGTTCGCCGAGTGGATCACCCACGGTAAACCAAGCGCACTGGGCATCGCCTCGGGTGTGGTTGCCGGCCTCGTCGCCATCACCCCGGCTGCCGGCACCGTCGGCCCGATGGGCGCCCTGGTGATCGGCCTGGTCGCTGGCGTGATCTGCTTCTTCTGCGCCACCAGCCTGAAACGCAAACTGGGCTATGACGACTCGCTCGATGCCTTCGGCGTCCACGGTATCGGCGGTATCGTCGGTGCGATCCTCACCGGTGTGTTCGCAGCACCGGCCCTGGGCGGCTTCGGCACCGTTACCGATATCGGCGCTCAAGTCTGGATTCAGGCCAAGGGTGTCGGCTTCACCGTGATCTACACCGCGATCGTCACCTACGTGATCCTCAAGGTGCTGGACCTGGTCATGGGCTTGCGTGTGAACGAAGAAGAAGAGTCGGTCGGTCTCGACCTGGCACAACACAACGAGCGCGGCTACAACCTGTAACTGCCCTCGAAAAAACTTGCCCGGTTCGCCGGGCATTTTTTCGTCTGGATTTTGCCCTTGTTGGCGACGCAAACGGTTTTTCGCCTCAGGTTCATCGCTGCGGGAATGCATTGCGCGACGGCGCCTGGTTTGTCAGCGGAAAACTTACAGGCGTCCGGGAGATTTAGGCACTTTGCTTTTTCAACGGGCACGCTAGAATGCGCGCCGTGGAGTGATGATGGCCTGTTCACACACTTCATGGCCCTTTGCTAGGCTTGTCGATGAGCAGGCCCTGTCGGCGGGGTAAAGTCCGGTGTGGTTGAACCGGCAGCTCTTTATTTGGTCAGGCTCAAAGTAGCCTGCACGGCGCTCGTCAGGCGACACGGCGGGTGCTGTCGATCACGGGTTACCCGAGGTCTGTTTTTTCTCCAGCGGTCGTAAACCTCCACGGCTGCTGGTCTATAACTAATCTGCTTTTCGCAAGTCATGAGGTAGAACATGAGCGACGACGATCTGGAAAACGATGACCTCGAAGTAGGCGACGAAGACGAAGGTGATGAAGGCCTCGAAGCGGCAGCCGACGATGTGGCGGACGACGCGGGCGATGACAGCCCGGCGCCGGCTGCCAAGGGCAAGTCCAAGGCTGCGGCAGCGGTCGACGAAATGCCGAGCATGGAAGCCAAGCAGAAGGAACGCGACGCTATCGCCCGTGCGATGGAAGAGTTCCTGTCTCGCGGTGGCAAAGTGCAGGAAGTCGAAGCCAACGTGGTTGCCGACCCGCCCAAGAAGCCTGACAACAAATACGGTAGCCGTCCCATCTGAGGCCGCTGTAACAAAAAAGCCCGCCATTGCAGCGGGCTTTTTTGCGTTTGGGGTTCAGCGCCAGCGGGCGAGCACTTCCGGCAATTGCGACAGGCGCTGGATTTCCGCGTCCGGGCGGCCGTCGGCTTGCCAGGCTTTGCCCTGGGGGTTGAACCACACCGCGCGCAGGCCGGCCTGTTGCGCCCCGGCGATGTCATCGCCGGGATGATCGCCGATATGCACCGCGGCACCGGCCTCGACGCCGCCCTGGCGCAAGGCTTCAAGGAAGGGCGCCGGGTCCGGCTTGCCGATCCCCAGGTCTTCGGCGCAGAGCGCGAATTTGAAATAGTCGGCCAGGCCCAGGCGGCGCACATCGGCGTTGCCGTTGGTGACCACCCCGAGGGTGTAATGGTGGCGCAGGATTTCCAGCACCGGCTGCACCTCGGGGAAGATATCGATCTGGTGACGGGCGTGGAGGAACACCTCGAACCCTTCGTTGGCCAGCTCGCGGGCGTGCGCTTCGCTGTAGCCGACATCTTCCAGGGCATGGAACAGCACGCGCCGGCGCAAGGCGCTGATGCGGTGCTTGAGGCCGGGCTCGGCCTGCACCAGGCGTTCGCGAATGGCGTACAGGTGCTCGACCGGCACGCCGCCCAGGCTCGGCGCATTGGCCGCCAGCCAGTCGCGCAGGACGGCCTCGGCGCTGACGATCACCGGCGCGGTGTCCCACAGGGTGTCGTCAAGGTCGAAGGTGATCAGCTCGATACTCATGAGTCGCTGCCTTTGCTGCGTTTGGCACGAGGGTGGGCGCTGTCGTAGACGGCCGCCAGGTGCTGGAAATCAAGGTGAGTGTAGATCTGCGTGGTGGCGATATCGGCGTGGCCGAGCATCTCCTGTACCGCGCGCAGGTCCTGGGACGACTCCAGCAAATGGCTGGCGAAGGAATGGCGGAGCATGTGCGGGTGCAGGTTCTGTCCCAACTCGCGCTCGCCAGCGGCACGCACCCGCAACTGAATGGCGCGCGGGCCGAGGCGGCGGCCTTGCTGGCTGACGAAGACGGCGCCGTCCGCCGGGTTGCTCATCGTGCGCAGCGCCAGCCAGTGTTCGAGCGCCTCGCGCGCCTTGCGCCCGACCGGCAGGACGCGGGTCTTGCTGCCTTTGCCGTGCACTTGCACCAGCCCTGCGGGCAGGTCCAGTTGCTCCAGGTTCAGGCTGGTCAGCTCGGAAAGGCGCAGGCCGGAGGAATAGAACAGTTCGAGAATCGCCTGATCGCGGCGGGCGAGAAAATCGTCCTCGACGCCGCCTTCGAGCAGTTGCAGCGCGCGGTCGGTGTCCAGGGTGCGCGGCAGACGCCGCTCGCCCTTGGGCGCCGCCAGGCCGTTGGCCGGGTCGTGGTCGCACAGGCCTTCGCGGTTCAAATAACGGTAGAAGCCGCGTACTGCCGAGAGCAGGCGGGCGAGGCTGCGGGACGACTGGCCTTGGTGATGGCGGCGGGCGATGAACTGGCGCAGTTGCTGGATCTGCAGGGCTTTCCAGTCGCTGATGCCGGCGGTGGCGCACCACGCCAGGACGCTGTCCAGGTCGCGGCGGTAGGCCAGTTGGGTGTGCTCGGACATCTGGCGTTCATTGCGCAAGTGCGCATGGAACGCCTCCAACTGGCGTTCCATTAGCGCACCGGGCGCAGGGTCTGGGTAACTTGGGGGATGACCCGACCGAGCACTTCGGCGATATAGCCGAGGAACAGCGTGCCGACGGTGCTCTTGTAGTGATGCGGGTCGCGGCTGCCGATCGCCAGTACACCGTGCAGGCCCTGGTTTTCCACCGCGGCCACGGCGCTGGAGCCGACGTCCTTGCGCGACTCGCCAAACAGGAAGTCCAGCTCGTGGTCACGCAGGCTGCCGCTGACCGTCTTGCCGCCGCAGAGCAGCCCGCCAATGGCTTGCTGCGCTTCGCTGGTGCTGACCCAGCGGCCCACGGGCGTGGCGTTTTCACCGAACAGAATGAGGCTGACGAAGGGCACCTGGAAGTCCTGGCGCAGACGGTCTTCGACCGCCATGACCACGGCTTCCAGGCTATCGGCATCGAGCAGGTCGAGGATCAGCCGGCGGGTCTTTTCGAACAGTCGGTCGTTGTCGCGGGCGACATCCATCAGGTGGGAAAGGCGGTGGCGCATTTCGATGTTGCGATCGCGCAGCAGCTTGAGCTGGCGCTCCACCAGCGACACGCTGTCGCCGCGCTGGTGGGGGATCTGCATGTCGAGCAGCAAGTCATCGTGCTCGACAAAGAAGGTCGGATTGGCGCGCAGGAAGGCTGCCACGTCCTCGGCCCCGACGGTGGGCGTTGAGCCCTCCGCGAGGTTGTCGCTGGGCTCTTCGGCTGGCGCCTGGGGCTGATCGGTCATGGCTGGCACTCACTCATAGACGAACCTGTCCTTCATACACCCGAACTGCCGGGCCGGTCATCATGACCGACTGGCCGGGACCGTTCCACTCGATGGACAAGCGTCCGCCGGGCAGGTCGATCAGCAGCGGCGAATCCATCCAGCCCTGGCTGATGGCCGCCACCGCGGCGGCGCAGGCGCCGGTGCCGCAGGCCTGGGTTTCCCCGGCGCCACGTTCCCAGACGCGCAGTTGCGCGCGATGGCGGTCGATGACCTGGAGGAAACCGACGTTCACCCGCTGCGGGAAGCGTGGGTGGTTTTCGATCTGCGGGCCCAGGTCGTGGACCGGCGCCGCGTTGATGTCATCGACCCGCAGTACGGCGTGGGGGTTGCCCATCGATACGGCGGCCAGTTCGACCGTCTGCCCGCCAACTTCCAGCGGGTAGCTCAGCGCCTGGCTCGGTGCCTGGAACGGGATGTCCGCCGGGACCAGCCGAGGCGGGCCCATGTCGACGCAGATCTGGCCGTCGTTACGCACGTCCAGCTCGATGATGCCGCTCTTGGTTTCGACGCGGATGGTCTTCTTCGCGGTCAGGCGCTTGTCCAGCACGAAGCGGGCGAAGCAGCGCGCACCGTTGCCGCACTGCTCGACCTCGGAACCGTCGGCGTTGAAGATCCGGTAACGGAAGTCCACCTCCGGGTTGCTCGGCGCCTCGACGATCAGTAACTGGTCGAAGCCGATCCCGGTATGGCGGTCGCCCCACTGTTTGGCGTGCTTGGGCAGGATGTGCGCGTGCTGGCTGACCAGGTCGAGGACCATGAAGTCATTGCCCAGGCCGTGCATCTTGGTAAAACGCAAAAGCATCGGGTCACTCCGGCAGCAGGCTTTCGCCGGCGAACAGCTCGGCTACGGTCTCGCGGCGGCGCACTTCGAATGCCTGGTCGCCATCGACCAGCACTTCGGCGCTGCGGCCACGGGTGTTGTAGTTGGAGCTCATGACGAAACCATAGGCGCCCGCCGAACGAACGGCCAGCAGATCGCCTTCGGCCAGGTTCAGGGAGCGGTCCTTGGCGAGGAAGTCGCCGGTCTCGCAGATCGGCCCGACCACATCGTAGGTGCGCGGCTCGCCCTGGCGCGGCTGTACGGCGCTGACGTCCATCCAGGCCTGGTACAGCGCCGGGCGGATCAGGTCGTTCATCGCCGCATCGACGATGGCGAAGTCCTTGTGTTCGGTGTGCTTGAGGTACTCGACCTTGGTCAGCAGCACGCCGGCGTTGGCGACGATATGCCGGCCCGGCTCGAAGACCAGTGCCAGGTCGCGGTCGCCGAGGCGTTCGCGCACGGCTTTGATGTAGTCGCCGGCCAGTGGCGGCGCCTCATCGCGGTAACGCACGCCAAGACCGCCGCCCAGATCCAGGTGGCGCAGCAGAATGCCGCACTCGCCGAGGCGGTCGACCAGCGCCAGCAGGCGGTCGAGCGCATCGAGGAAAGGATCGAGGGAGGTGAGTTGCGAACCGATATGGCAATCGACACCGACCACTTCCAGGTTGGGCAACTGCGCGGCGCGAATGTAGACATCTTCGGCATCGGCGATGGCGATGCCGAACTTGTTTTCTTTCAGGCCGGTGGAGATGTACGGGTGGGTGCCGGCATCGACGTCCGGGTTGACGCGCAGCGAGACAGGGGCGCGCAGGCCCATCTCGGCGGCGACCACCTGCAGGCGCTCCAGCTCCTCGGTCGACTCGACGTTGAAGCAGTGCACGCCGACTTCGAGGGCGCGGCGCATGTCTTCACGGGTCTTGCCGACACCGGAGAAGACCACGCGGTCGGCCCGTCCGCCCGCAGCCAGAACCCGCTCCAGCTCACCGCCGGAAACGATGTCGAAGCCTGCGCCGAGGCGCGCCAGGACGTTCAGCACGCCGAGGTTGGAGTTGGCTTTTACAGCGAAGCAGACCAGGTGCGACATGCCCTGCAGGGCATCGGCGTAGCTGCGGTACTGGGCTTCGATATGGGCCCGGGAGTAGACGTAGGTCGGGGTGCCGAAGCGCTCGGCAATCGCCGACAGCGCTACGCCTTCCGCGAACAGCGCGCCGTCGCGGTAGTTGAAAGCGTCCATCGGTGCCCCTTACTGGTGCTGGTGCGATTGCGACTTCTTGCCGTCCTTGCCGTCTTCCGGCAGGTACAGGGGGCCTTTTTGACCACAGGCGGAGACGAGGCAGGCAACCGCGACGAGCGCCGCGAGGGAGGAAATCAGGCGCTTCATGGCGAAATCCTTTAATTTAAGCAGTATTGCGCCGGAGTATACCGAGCGCCCGACGCCTTGCCTATGTGGCCGGTCCGCCGTCGGGCGGTGCAGCGGGCGCGGCGCGTTTGTCTTTGCATTCGAAGCGCTGCGCTCGTATCTTGCCCGGCTTGCGTGTTGAGCAGACATTTTCGAGGTTCTTGCAATGAGTTTGAGCGAAGCGCGTTTTCACGATCTGGTAGACGCCACCCAACAGGCACTGGAAGACCTGTTCGATGAAAGCGGCATGGACCTGGACATGGAAAATTCGGCCGGCGTGCTGACCGTCAAGTTCGACAACGGCAGCCAGTTGATCTTCAGCCGCCAGGAGCCCCTGCGCCAACTGTGGCTGGCGGACCGTTCCGGCGGTTTCCACTTCGACTTCGACGAAGAAAGCGGCAAGTGGACGTGCGAGAAGACCGAGGAACTGCTGGGCGAGATGCTGGAGCGCATCGTCTGGGAGCGCGCCGGCGAAAAACTCGATTTCGAAGAGATCTGAGATGACCACCGCCGTCAGACCGGCCAAGCCGCTGTACAGCAATGTCAGCCCGGCCGTCCCGTCACCCTGCATCAGCACCTGCCGTCTCGACGAGGCGCGGGTGTGCATTGGCTGTTTCCGGCATGTCGAGGACATTCGCGAGTGGCGCTCGGCAGATGACCAGCGGCGGCGCGAGATTTGTGCGCAGGCGGGTGAGCGGCGGTTGATGGCGAGCGCCTGAACCGGGGTGTTTTGGGTGGCCTCATCGCTGGCGAGCCAGCTCCCAGAGGTGTGCCCGTCCCCCGGTAGGAGCGAGCTTGCTCGCGAAGGGCCGCCTCTTGTGAATTTGTCCCGCTGTGGTAGTGTCAGTCCTCATCGGCCGAAGCCGAACCGTCAAAACCCCGCCCTTGGGCGGGGTTTTGCTTTATTCGATCTGCAAAAAGGAGTCTTACCGGATCATGAGCACCAAGCCCTCCCTCACCCTCACCCGATTGGACGTGCAGCGTCTCGAGCGTCTGATCGACAGTCTCGATGAAGATGTTCCGGGTGTGCTGGCCCTGCAGGGCGAGCTGGACCGTGCCGAGCAGGTGGTCGGTCACGAGGAAATCCCGGCCGGCGTGGTGACCATGAATTCCCGCGTGCACTGCCGCGAGGAAGCGACCGGCAAGGACTACCACCTGACGCTGGTCTACCCGAAGGACGCCGGCAAGGAAGGCAACGTGTCGATCCTCGCGCCGATCGGCTGCGCGCTGCTGGGCCTGTCGGTGGGCGAGCAGATCGACTGGCCGGCGCCGGGCGGCAAGACCCTCAAGCTCAAGCTGCTGGAAGTCGAATACCAGCCTGAAGCCGCGGGCGATTTCGACCTCTGATCAGGCCGCCGCCAGTGCCTGGTTCAGTAACCGCTCAAGCTCTTGCTTGTAGCGCAGGTAGAGAATGCTCGAACCCTGGCCATCGGCGAGCAGGTCCGACAGGTCCAGGTCGGTGATGTAGCAACGATAGCGCTGGGCATCCCGGCGCTGCTCGATGATTTCCCGGGCGACCACGGTGTAGAGCTGGTCGCCGTGATCCAGTTCGGAAAACTCTTTCTGATTGCAGTACAGCGTGACGTGCAGCGCATCGTCGGCGGCTGCCTGGATGATCGCCTGAACCTCGTAGTAAGGCTGATCCAGCGTCAGTTCCGGGGCCTGCCACGGTTCGACCTGGCGGGCGCGGCCTGTGCCTGAAGGCAGTAACCGGTAATAGAGGATGTCCAGTGGATGGGCCTGTTGCTCGTCCATCGGCAACCGCGCATTGCGCCGGAACACCACCGACTGCAAGAAGCGCTGCAGCGGCAGCAGCAGGCTGCTGTCGTCGTGAAACGGCAGGCGTTGCTGCCACAGCACGTTGTACTCATCCAGCACGTAGACATCTGCCACAGCGTCCTGCACCCGGTAGAAAACCTGAATGCACTGCGGCTGCCCCAGCGGCAGGACCAGCGCCAGGTCGTGGTCTTCCAGCACGTTGCCGTCCAGCGCCAGCGGGCTATAGCTGTTTTGCTCCTGCCCGAGGTAGGTGAACAGACTCGCCTGACTGTTCAGCGACACCAGGTTCACGCCGCTGGCGAACAGCTCCAGCACATGGGTGTGCTGCTGGACCTGAATCAGGTAGCGATAGTCGAGGTGCTGGTCGTGGAGCGACTGAGCGGTGGTGAACACTTCCTCCACCCGTTGGGCAATCGCCAGCGCGCGGTTGTGGCAGAAGCTGCGCACCCGCAGGCCCGGCCGGTGCCGTGCTTGCGCGGGGGTATCGTCGAGGCTGTTGAGGTAGTCGCGCAGGCAGCGCAGCAATGCATGCTCGCCGTCGTAGCGCAGTACCTGCACTTCGTTCCAGCTATTGAGGGTGATCTGGTCGAGGGTCAGCACCAGGTTTTCCCGCACGCCTGCGTAGCTCAGCGAGTCGGTGCGCTCGGTGGTCATCAGGATGTTCAGGTCGCGGTGATGACGCAGCGGATCGACGCCGACATTCACCAGCAACAGCACGTTGTCCGCCACGCTCGGTTGCAGCAGGCGCGCATCGCTGACGGTGCTCAGCGGCAGCACCACGCTCTGCTGCAGGCTGCCGATCAGGTTGAACAGCTCGTACTCGCTCAAATCACTGCTGCCCGGGTGCAGGGCCAGCCGCGTGGAGCTATCGATGACGCCGTTGCGGTGGGCCCAGGCCAGCAGGTCGAGCAGGTCGCGGCTGCGCTTGATCGGCGTGAAGTGCTCCCACTCATGGGCGGTCAGGTTGCCGTTGTACAGCCCCCAATGGGTTTGCCCGGGCTCCTTGCGGTCGGGCGACTGGACCACGGTCAGGGTGTCTTCGGCCAGGTCCGGGGCGACGCCCGGGTTGACGAACTCGACCTTGCCGGCACGTCGCTCGAAGGCGGCATACAGGCGCCGACCGAGGATGTTCAGGTCGCGCTGGTTGATGCTGGCGGTGGCGCCCAGGTTGCGGGCGAACTGATCGAGGAAGCGGTAGCTGTGGTTCAGCTCGGCCACTAGCACCCGCCGCTCGGCCGCGACCTGACGCACCTTCCACTGGCTGCGGCTGTCCAGCAGGGCCAGTTGTCGTTCGTCCCAGCCCCATTCGTGGGTCAGGCGCTCCAGCAGCGCGGATTGCCAGTTGGAACGCTGCCGCGCCAGCTGGCTGATCTTGCGGTTCACCTTCAGGTACAGGCTGCGCCGCACCAGTTCCAGGCGCTGGTGTTCGCCGCGGCGTTGCAGGTATTGCTCGATGCGCCGGTACACCATCATGTACGGGTCCAGTTCGTCCAGGTCCAGCACGTTGGCGAACACCGCCTGCTTGAAGTGCAGGCTCAGGCAGCGCACGTCCGGGTGCTCGCTGGCGTAGACCTCGGTCAGCAGCAGCTTGAGCACGGATTTGTACGGCGATTCGATGCCCTTGAACAACTGCCACAAGCCGGCGCCGACGAATTCGCCGGGCGGTATGTGCGACAGGTTGCCGAGGTCGAGCACTTCGTCGCTGGGCACGAAGCGCTTGGACAGCAGGGTTTCGGTGTAGCGGGCGTAGTTGGCTTCTTCGTAGACCGGCACCAGCCACCACAGCGGCGTGCGGCCGGCCAGCCAGATGGCGGTGCGGTAGAACTCGTCCAGCAACAGGTAATGCTGGGTGGTGCCACAGTCGTCGGAACTGAGGCGGCTTTCGCGCTCGCCGGTGATGAACTGCCGCGGTTCGATCATGAACAGGTGCGCTTCGGCGCCCTGGCTGGCGGCCCAGATTTCCAGCAACTGGCATTTCTTGCGCAGCTCGGCCACCGCGGCCTCGCCCAGGTCCGGGGCGTGGCAGACCCAGATGTCCATATCGCTTTGTTCGGCCTGGGCCAGCGTGCCCAGGCTACCCATCAGGAACAGGCCGTGGATCGGCAGCCATTGTTCGCCGCGTTTGGCTTTGTAGGAAAACGAGCGCGTCAGGCGCTGGGCATCGGCCAGGGCCAGGGGCGTCGGCTCATAGGCGGACACGCCGGCAGGCGTCGTGCCGGACACATAGCCGGGCAGCAGCGGATGGTTGACGTGGAAGAACAGCGGCAGCAGGGTCAGGACCTGTTGCTGGCGGCTGGAAAGTCCTTCCATGGCCCGGGCCAGACGCCCTTGGTTGAGATCCAGGAAGCGCTTGCGCAGCTGGCTGAGGACTTTTCGATCGATGCCCTGATCGAGGTTCGGGCGAATTTCCTGGGGGTGATTCATCGCGAGCTTTAAACCGGCCGTCATGAAGGCATGGGCGAGTTTAGCCGTTGTCGCGTTGTAGGAATAAGCGCTATTTGATTTTTGACGTCAGATTTCCAGCGCCGTTTGTCGGCGCCGCCGAATCTGTCGTGGCAAGCCCGCGGTAGCGCGGGCTTGTCGGGGGAGGGCGGCGGTCAGGCCGGTTCGGCAACGTTCAGAATGGTCAGCAATTGCTGGGCTGCTTCCGCGGCATCGTGGCCCAGTTGAGTGAGGTAGCCGCCATCGGGCTGGTCGATCAGCCTCTTCTCGTAGAGGCGCTTGGCCGCCGCGATGATATGAGGGGCGGCGGTGTTGTGGACTTTAAGTCCTTCCTGGGTGCTGTCGAGATTGAACAGCGCGAGGATTTCCAGTTCGGCAACCAAATCGGGGGTAAACGACATAGATACTCCGGACTTCAAGAAAAAGGAGGGCGGCACCTCTGCGGATGCCTGGTTTTGCAGTGTAGTCAGCCTCGCCTGGCTTTGCGTCAGTCTTTCTCTGGCGGCAGTTCGGGCAGGGCGCGCAGCGCGGTTTCATACCATTCGGTGTTGAAGGCGCGGTCATCTTCAAGCATGGCATCGATCTCGATGGCCAGGACATGGGCCATCAGGTTGAGGATGTCTTCACGCTCGTAGCCCACCAGGGTCAGCTTGTTGAACGCTGCCTTGGCTGCCGGCGGCTCGCCGCTTTCAATCTGGTTTTCGATAGCTTGGGTCAGGGTCGATTCGGCGAAGGCTTCTTCATCGTCGTTGTCGATATCGTGGTCGCTCATGGGCGCGCTCCTCGGGATGAGGCAGCCAGTTTGCCACGGCCTTGGCGGCAATGCCGGGGTATCTGCTACTTGGATGATGCTGGTCAGTACCGGGCATTGGGTCTATAACACCCCGGCCAACCCCTTACGGCCTGGAGGCTGTTTTCATGCTCAAGCTTCATGGATTCGCAGTCAGCAACTACTACAACATGGTCAAGCTGGCACTGCTGGAAAAAGGCCTGCCGTTCGAGGAGGTGCTGTTTTTCGGTGGACAGGTGCCGAGCTCGCTGAAAATCAGCCCGAGGGGCAAGGTGCCGGTGCTGGAGACCGAGCACGGTTTCCTCAGCGAAACCGACCTGATCCTCGATTACATCGAGCAGACCCAGCCGGGCAAGGCGTTGCTGCCGAGCGAACCGTTCGCCCGCGCCAAGGTGTGGGAACTGGTCAAGGAGATGGAGCTGTATATAGAGCTGCCGGCGCGCGCCTTCTACCCGCAGACCTTCTTCGGCGCCGAAGTGCCCGAGGCGATCAGGGAAAAGGCCTGGACCGAATTGCAGAACGGCATCGCAACCCTCAAGCGCAACGGGGTGTTCACCCCTTACGTCGCGGGTGAGAGCCTGACGGTGGCGGATATCTTCTTCTGCTTCAGCGTCGATCTGGCGCGTGCGGTGGGCAAGAAAGCCCATGGCGTGGACTTGCTGGAAGACTTCCCGCAGGCCAGCGCACTGCTGGAGCAGTTCGCGCAGAACCCGCATGTGGTGGCGATCAATGAAGCCAAAGCGGCGCAGTTCCCGACCTTCCTGGAGCAGGTGGTCAAGGCGCGTAGCCAGTAGTAAAGGCGGGGCAGTGTGGGAGCGAGCAAGCTCGCTCCCACTTTGACTCAGCGGCTGGCCAGCAAGGCCTGGCCGCGGGCCACGGCAGCGCGAACCTGCGCCGGCGCGGTACCACCAATGTGGTTACGAGCGTTGACCGAACCTTCCAGGGTCAGCACTGCGAACACGTCCTGCTCGATCTGGTCGCTGAACTGACGCAGTTCGTCCAGGCTCATCTCGGCCAGGTCCTTGCCGGTCTCCACACCGTATTTAACTGCATGGCCGACGATTTCGTGGCAATCACGGAACGGCAGGCCGCGGCGTACCAGATAGTCCGCCAGGTCGGTCGCCGTGGAGAAGCCGCGCAGGGCTGCTTCGCGCATTACCGCGTGACGCGGCTTGATCGCCGGGATCATGTCGGCGAAGGCACGCAGCGAGTCACGCAAGGTGTCGGCGGCGTCGAACAGCGGTTCCTTGTCTTCCTGGTTGTCCTTGTTGTAGGCCAGCGGCTGGCCTTTCATCAGGGTCAGCAGGCCGGTCAGGGCGCCGAACACGCGGCCGGTCTTGCCGCGAACCAGCTCTGGAACGTCCGGGTTTTTCTTTTGCGGCATGATCGAACTGCCGGTGCAGAAACGATCCGGCAGATCGATGAACTGGAACTGGGCGCTGGTCCACAGCACCAGCTCTTCCGAGAAACGCGACAGGTGCATCATCGCCACGCTGGCGGCGGCGCAGAATTCGATGGCGAAGTCGCGGTCGGACACGCCGTCCAGCGAGTTGCCGGCAACGGCTTCGAAGCCCAGCAACTGGCAGGTCAGCTCGCGGTCGATCGGGTAGGTGGTGCCGGCCAGCGCGGCGCTGCCCAGCGGCATGCGGTTGGTGCGCTTGCGGCAGTCGACCAGGCGCTCGTAGTCGCGGCTGAGCATTTCGAACCAGGCCAGCAGGTGGTGGCCGAAGGTCACGGGCTGCGCGGTTTGCAGGTGGGTGAAGCCGGGCATCACGGTTTCCGCTTCGCGCTCGGCCTGCTCCAGCAGACCCTGCTGCAAGCGGGTGATTTCGGCGAGAATCAGGTCGATTTCGTCACGCAGCCACAGGCGGATGTCGGTGGCCACCTGGTCGTTGCGGCTGCGCCCGGTGTGCAGCTTCTTGCCGGTGATGCCGATGCGGTCGGTCAGACGCGCTTCGATGTTCATGTGCACGTCTTCAAGGTCGATGCGCCAGTCGAAGTTACCGGCCTCGATCTCGCCCTGGATGGTCTGCAGGCCGTCGATGATGGTGTCGCGTTCGGCGTCGGTGAGCACGCCGACCTTCGCCAGCATCGTGGCGTGGGCGATCGAACCCATGATGTCGTGGCGGTACAGGCGCTGGTCGAAGGTGACGGAGGCGGTGAAGCGGGCGACGAAGGCGTCGACGGGCTCACTGAAGCGGCCGCCCCAGGACTGGTTGGTCTTGTCAGTGCTCATGGATTCGCTCGTTGAAGGCGTGAACGGGAAAAAGTGCCGCAGATGATAACAGGGTTGCCGGCTGCTACGAGGCCCGGAAGTCGGCACGAATGCGGGTTGGTGTCGCAGCTGCACGGGATATTTATCGATTGAACGGCAGTGTTCCGGCAACCGTCTACAGTTGGACAAAGGATCGGCATGTTTGCTGTCGAACCAGTGAATCTTTAGCCATCGTGCGAGTCTGAGCGTGGATCGCCGTGACGGTCGTCACCTCACCTGTCTACGTTACCCTTGTGCGAGACTCACGCAGGAATCCAGCGCAATATGAATGTCCTGATCGTTGATGACGAACCCCAAGCCCGCGAACGCCTGAGCCGGCTGCTCGGCGACCTGGAGGGCTATACCGTGCTGGAGCCCAGCGCCACCAATGGTGACGAGGCTCTGGCGTTGATCGACAGTCTGAAGCCCGACGTGGTCCTGCTCGACGTGCGCATGCCGGGTGTTGACGGCCTGCAGGTCGCTGCCCGTCTTTGCGAGCGCGAATCCCCGCCGGCCGTGGTGTTTTGCACCACGGACGACGAATTCGCCGTGCAGGCGCTCAAGGACAGCGCCGTGGGCTACGTGCTCAAGCCGGTGCAGGGCGAAGACCTGCACAACGCCTTGCGCAAGGCCGACCGGCCTAACCGCGCGCAACTGGCGGCCCTCACCCGCCCTGCCGCCGAAAGCGGCAGCGGCCCGCGCAGCCATATCAGCGCGCGGACCCGCAAGGGCATCGAACTGGTCCCCCTCGATCAGGTGATCTATTTCATCGCCGACCACAAATACGTGACCTTGCGCCACGAAGGCGGTGAGGTCTTGCTCGACGAGCCACTCAAGGCGCTGGAAGACGAGTTCGGCGATCGTTTCGTGCGCATCCACCGCAACGCGCTGGTGGCCCGCGACCGCATCGAGCGCCTGCAGCGAACGCCGCTCGGGCACTTCCAGTTGTTCCTCAAGGGGCTCAACGGTGATGCGTTGATTGTCAGTCGGCGTCATGTGGCGGGTGTGCGCAAAATGATGCAGCAGCTTTAGGGCGGGGCAGGAAGGCTCGGCGGCCAGGGATGGTCACTTTTCAGATGACATAGATCTGCAAGAGGCTTTGGCGGAGCTGTTATTATCCGGCGAATCTTTCTGCTACGGATCGTTCCATGTCCACTCGCGAAATCCGCATTGCCACTCGCAAAAGTGCCCTTGCCCTGTGGCAGGCCGAATATGTCAAAGCCCGTCTGGAACAGGCCCATCCGGGACTGATCGTGACCCTGGTGCCGATGGTCAGCCGTGGCGACAAGCTGCTCGATTCGCCGCTGTCGAAAATTGGCGGCAAGGGCCTGTTCGTCAAGGAGCTGGAAACCGCGCTGCTCGAGCAGGAAGCCGACATCGCCGTGCATTCGATGAAAGATGTGCCGATGGACTTCCCCGAGGGCCTGGGCCTGTTCTGCATCTGCGAGCGCGAAGACCCACGCGACGCCTTCGTTTCCAACACCTTCTCCAGCCTCGACGTGCTGCCGGCCGGCAGCATCGTCGGCACCTCCAGCCTGCGCCGTCAGGCCCAGTTGCTGGCGCGCCGGGCTGATCTGGAAATCCGCTTCCTGCGCGGCAACGTCAATACCCGCCTGGCCAAGCTGGATGCTGGCGAGTACGACGCGATCATCCTCGCCGCCGCTGGCCTGATCCGCCTTGGTTTCGAAGACCGTATCACCGCCTCCATCAGCATCGACGACAGCCTCCCGGCGGGCGGCCAGGGCGCGGTGGGCATCGAGTGCCGCAGTGCCGATCACGAAATCCACGCCCTGCTGGCGCCGCTGCATCACGCTGACACCGCCGACCGCGTCAGCGCCGAACGTGCGCTGAACAAACACCTCAACGGTGGCTGCCAGGTGCCAATCGCCTGCTACGCCGTGCTTGAAGGCGAGCAACTGTGGCTGCGCGGCCTGGTGGGCGAGCCCAGTGGCGGCGCGCTGCTCAGTGCCGATGCCCGCGCCCCGCGTGCGCAGGCCGAGGCGCTGGGCGTGCAGGTCGCCGAGGCGCTGCTGGCGCAAGGCGCTGGCGACATCCTCAAGGCGGTGTACGGCGAGGCCGGTCACCCGTGACCCGCTGGCGGCTGCTGCTGACCCGGCCCGCCGAGGACTGCGCGGCGCTGGCCGCCACCCTCGCCGAGGCGGGTGCATACGGCAGTTGCATGCCCCTGCTGGAAATCGAGCCGCTGACGGTCCCGGACCAGTATCAGGCGCTGATACACAACCTCGATCGCTACTGCGCGGTTATCGTGGTCAGCAAACCGGCAGCCCGGCTTGGCCTCGAGTTGCTTGCCAGGCAGTGGCCGCAGTTACCTGAGCTGGCCTGGTTCAGTGTCGGTGCCGGCACTGCCGGCGTGCTCGAAAGCCATGGCCTGACGGCGCACTTCCCCGACAACGGTGATGACAGCGAAGCCCTGTTGCGCTTGCCGCAATTGCAGGCGGCGCTGGCCGGTCCGGCGCCGCGCGTGTTGATCCTGCGCGGCGAAGACGGTCGTGAACTGTTGGCCTCGCAGTTGACCGCGCTCGGTGCGCATGTCGACTATCTGCCGCTGTACCGCCGTGGCTTGCCGAACTACCCTGCCAATACGCTGGCGCAGCGGGTTTCGGCGGAACGCCTGAATGGCCTGGTGGTCAGCAGTGGACAGGGTTTTGAACACCTGCGGGCGCTGGCTGCGCAGGATTGGCCGCGTCTGGCGCGGTTGCCCTTGTTCGTACCGAGCCCGCGGGTGGCTGAAATCGCCCGCCAGGCCGGTGCGCAGAACGTGGTGGATTGTCGCGGCGCCAGTGCCGCGGCTTTGCTGGCGGCGCTGCGGGAAACCCCTGCACCCGCTTTCTAAGGCGCTAAGCTGATGCGACGCGCCCCAATGCAAAGGATGGATACGTGAGCGAAACAGCCTTGCCCAACGATGATCTGCAAACGACGTCCGAGGCTTCGACGAAACCCGCGCCCGAGTCATCCGGGCGCTCTGGCAATGGTCTGGCGATTCTCGCCCTGCTGCTCGGCGCCGCCGGTGTGGCTGCCGGTGGCTGGGGGTTGTGGCAGGTTCGTCACTTGCAGCAGTCGAGCCAGGTCCAGGTTGACCAGGTCCGCCAACTGAACGAACAGACCGAAGCCCTGCAGGCCCGCGAGCAGCAACTCACGGCGCAATTGAGCAGCCTGCCGCCGGCCAGCGAGCTGGAAGACCGCCGCCGTCTGGTGGCGCAACTGCAGGGTGACCAGCAACGCCTGAGCCAGCGCCTCGAAACCGTGCTCGGCGCCAGCCGCAAGGACTGGCGCCTGGCCGAGGCGGAGCACCTGCTGCGTCTGGCCAGCTTGCGCCTGTCCGCCTTGCAGGACATCGCCAGCGCCCGCGCGCTGGTCGAGGGCGCGGACCAGATTCTGCGCGAACAGAGCGATCCCGCTTCGTTCGCCGCCCGCGAGCAACTGGCCCGCAGCCTGGCCGCGCTGAACAGTGTGGAGCAGCCGGACCGCACCGGCTTGTTCCTGAAGCTGGCCGCACTGCGTGAGCAGGTGGTGCAGCTCAATGTGCAGGCGCCGGAGTTCAAGGCTGACGGTGAATCCTCGTCCGGCCTGACCGCCGATGGCGATGGTGCCAGTCGCTGGTCGCAATGGTGGGAGCAGATCTCCCGCTACTTCCGCATCGACTTCAATGCCGATCAGAACATCAAGCCACTGCTCGCCGGGCAGGCGCTGAGCCAGGTGCGCCTGGCCCTCAGCCTGGCGCTGGAGCAGGCGCAGTGGGCCGCGCTCAATGGCGAGGCGAAGGTCTACACCCAGGCGCTGGATGAGGCCCGTGGTGTGCTGCTGGCCAACTTCAATCGGGACAACGAGCAGGGTCGCTTGATGCTCGACCAGCTCAACGCTCTGGTGAAGGCGCCGGTGACGGTGGTGACGCCGGACCTGGCCGAAAGCCTCAGCGCCGTGCAGGCGTACCTCGAGCGGCGTCATATGCCGGCCGAGGAAGCGGCACTGCGCCAGCCCGCCGAAGATAAAACCCAGGAGGCCAAGCCATGAAGCGCGCCTACCTGCTGGTGGTGGTGGCGATCGTCGTCGCCACCCTGTTGGGTATCGCCGTGGCCCGGCACAGCGGCTATGTCCTGATCGCGTACGACACCTTCCGCTACGAATCGAGCCTGTGGGCGACCCTCGCGTTGGTGGCGGCTGTGATCCTGGCGTTGTGGTTGCTGCGCGTGGTGATCGGTCTGGTGTTCACCTCTACCGGGCTGGTCAATCCATGGTCGCGGCATAACCGCAGCCGCCGTACCCGGATCGCTATCGAGCAAGGCCAGATGGACCTCGCCGAAGGTCGCTGGGCCAGTGCACAGAAACACCTGCACCGAGCCGCCGAGGCCGAGCGCCAACCACTGCTGTACTACCTCGGCGCGGCCCGCGCGGCCAACGAGCTGGGCCGTACCGAAGACAGTGACAACCTGCTGGAGCGGGCGCTGGAGCGTCAGCCTCAGGCGGAACTGGCCATTGCTCTGACACACGCACAGCTACAG
The DNA here is from genome assembly GCF_025466035.1 of Pseudomonas sp. 20P_3.2_Bac5. Lineage (NCBI taxonomy): Bacteria > Pseudomonadati > Pseudomonadota > Gammaproteobacteria > Pseudomonadales > Pseudomonadaceae > Pseudomonas > Pseudomonas sp. 20P_3.2_Bac5. The sequence goes on from NZ_JANLOA010000001.1 coordinate 53,013, forward strand.
GTCGATCGCGGCGATACCGAGGCTGCGTTGGTCACCCTGCAGGCCATGCATGAGCGTCATCCGCACAACGCGCAGGTACTGCGTCAGTTACAGCGTCTGTATCAACAGCGTGGCGACTGGTCGGCGCTGATTCGGCTGATGCCGGAGTTGCGCAAGGACAAGGTGTTGTCAGCGAAGGAACTGGCGGACCTCGAGCGTCGTGCCTGGGGCGAGAACCTGAGCCTGGCGGTGCAGCGCGAGGACGATGGTCAGGCGGCCCGGCAATCGTTGGAGCGTGCCTGGCAACAACTGAGCAACGCCCAGCGCCAGGAGCCGCAACTGGTGCTGGCCTACGCCGAGCAACTGCGCCAACTGGGCGCCGAGGGCACGGCGGAGGAAGTGTTGCGCACCGCGCTCAAGCGTGAGTACGAAAGCCATCTGGCGCGCCTCTACGGCCTGGTGCGTGGCAGTGATCCGGCGCGGCAACTGCAAACCGCCGAAGGCTGGCTCAAGACGCACGCCGACGACCCGAGCCTGTTGCTGACCCTGGGCCGTCTGAGCTTGCAGAACCGTCTGTGGGGCAAAGCCCGCGACTATCTGGAAGACAGCCTGCGCCTGCAACGCAACCCGGAAACCTGCGCCGAGCTGGCGCGCCTGTTGGCCGGCCTGGGCGACAACGAGCGCAGCAACGCGCTGTTCCAGGAAGGCTTGGGCCTGCTCGACGAACGCCTCCTGGCGTTGCCGCTGCCGGATCCGGTGCGGGCGTGATGACGCCGCGGACTGAACGGCAGGTTTGGTCCGCGGTGGTGACGGTGTGAGTTTCCTGCGCAGGTTTGAGGATTTTTCCTATCCTGTTCGGCGAAAGTTCTAACAAAATCAGAGATTTGTCTACTTCGTTGCTTCTTGAAACAACGGGGGCGTTTCCTCTACCGTTGCGCAATCTCTTTCCTGCCTTGGTTCTGCCATGCCGCTGGCCTGTCTGCGTTCAATCTTCCTCCCGGCTTTCCTGGCTTCCTTTCTGGTGCTTTGCGGCGCGTTCTACCTCGAGTTCGGCCTGGGGCAGATTGCCTGTCCGCTGTGTCAGGGGCAGCGGCTGTTGCTGGCGGCGTTTTCGCTGGTCTGCCTGTGTGGGCTGATTCATCGCCCGTCCCGCCGGGTCGCTCGCAGGTATCTCTGGCTGTGCCTGGCGCTGGCCATTGCGGGTGCTCTGCTCGCAACCCGGCATGTTTGGCTGCAAGGGCTTTTTCCTACCGACGACACGCCTTGCCTGCAGTCCATGGACTATCTGGTCGAGCAGGGAAGCCTCATCGAGTGGTTGCAAGGCATGCTGGTGGGGGCGGCCGAATGCGTGCCGATCACCTGGAGTTTCATGGACCTGAGTGTGCCGGAGTTGAGCCTGCTGGCGTTTCTCGGGCTCGGCGTGATGGTGGTGTCGAGATTGTTACCTTGGCGTGAGGTGAACCCGCCCAACCCGGCGCGGTCATGAAAGGGGGCCGCCGGTCGTTTGAATCACCGGTGGCGATGCGTCGCAGGCTTAAACACTTGTATGAAACTAGTCACCTGCGTACCTTGAAGCCAAGGGCGTGCGGGAATAATCTCCCCTGCACGCATACCGAAAACACTGCTGCTCAATGCCGTTCTGCCGTTATTCCTTTTTGTATCTCAGCCTTGAGATACGGGGCGCAGGGGCACGACCCACTAGGGATGAGACCGCCATGTTAGATAGTTGTCAGAATGCTCAGGAACGCTGGGGTGGGGTTCACAAGCTCATTGACCGCTGGCTGAACGAGCGCGGAGAGTTGGTAACTGCGTTCCGCGAGTTGCGCGATGCCAAGCAGGCATTTGCCGACAAGAAAGCCAATGGTCGCTTCTGCGAGATTCTCGTGGATTATGTTTCCGCCTGGCACTTCGAAATCTGCGAACAGCTGGTCAGCGAAGCCAAGGCGTTTGGCGATGACGGTGGGCTGAAACTGGCCGAACAGATCAACCCGCGCATCAACGACAGCACTCAGCTCGCGTTGACCTTCAACGACAATTGCCACAAAGGTGAATGCAAGGACGCCGAGCGTTTCGCCGAAGAGCTGAGCAAGCTCGGTGGTCAGTTGCGCGAGCGCTTCGAACTGGAAGACTGCCTGATCGAGGTGCTGCACACCGCGCACAAGGAAGAGGTCGCCACTCAGGCCTGATCCTTCTGCGATGACGTTGCCGGCCTGTCAGTCGGCAACGTTGAGCAATTCAATCTCGAATACCAGCGGCGTGTACGGCGCGATCAAATCGCCCGCACCCTCCGCTCCGTAGGCTTGCGCCGAAGGGATCACCAAGCGGTATTTCGAACCCGCCGCCATCTCCGGCAACGCCGTTTGCCAGCCTTCGATCACACTGCCCAGTTTGAACCACTGCGGTTGGTTGTTCTGATCGAACACTGTGCCATCCGGCAATTTCCCTACATAACGAACCTGCACCCTGCCACCCGCTTTCGGCTTGGCGCCGTTGCCTGCCTGCAGCTCGGTCATCAGCACGCCGTCACTGAGTTCACGCACACCGGCGCGGCCGCGCTCGGTGGCCATGAAACGCTTTTCCGCTGCCAGCGCCTGCTCGACCTGCGATTGCGCGGCGGCGGCAGTGGCCTGCTCGTCGTGCCTGGCGAGGACGGCATCGATACGCGCCTGGCTCAGCGCCAGCGGCTTGTTCTGATAAGCCTGTTGCAGGCCCTCGATCAGCGCCTGGAGTTGCAGCCCCGGAACCTCCTGGCGCAGGCGTTCACCCAGGCTGGCGCCAAGGCTGTAGGCGAGGTCGTGATCCGATGTGGCGGGGGTGGTCTGTTCCGCGAAAGCCGGCGGCAGCATGAGGACTAATGACAGCAACAAATAGCGCGGCACGGGCAGGCTCCGAAAAGACCGAAGAAGAGTTTCGAGCGGTGTTGATTATGCCGTCGGCATGGAGCAATTAGTTAATTATCGGCAGTCGGAAATACAGCATCTACACTTGTTTTCGAGCTGCAGCGATAACAACTTTGCCCAGGCATGCAACGCGGCGTCTCCCTTGCGGTCAACATGCCCTAGCGGCGATAGCAGCACAGGTCTAGTATGAGCCGCAATTTCGTCAGCCAGGAGGTAAGCCATGTCGGCCAACAAGAAGCCAGTCAATACGCCTTTGCACCTGCTACAACAACTCTCGGGCAGCCTGCTCGAGCATTTGGAGAACGCCTGCTCGCAAGCGCTGGCTGATGCGGAAAAACTCCTGTCCAAGTTGGAAAAACAACGTGGCAAGGCTCAGGAAAAACTGCACAAGTCTCGCCTCAAACTTCAGGATGCCGCTAACGCCGGTAAAGCCAAGGCACAGGACAAGGCAAAAACTGTAGTAAGTGAGTTGGAAGGACTGCTCGATTCGTTGCAAGAGCGTCAAGCGCAAACCCGCACTTATATTTCTGGCCTCAAGCGTGATGTCCAGGAAAGCTTGAAGCTGGCCCAGGGTGTTGGCAAAGTTCGTGATGCCGTGTCCAAGACACTGTCCACTCGCGCACCGGCCAAGCCTGCCGCGAAACCAGCCGCCAAGACCGCTGCCAAGCCAGCCGCAAAAGCCGCTGCTGCCAAGGCGCCGGCCAAACCCGCCGCCAAGCCTGCTGCTGCCAAGCCTGCCGCCAAACCTGCCGCCAAGCCGGTAGCTGCCAAAGCCGCTGCCAAGCCAGCCGCAAAAGCTGCTGCCGCCAAGGCGCCGGCCAAGCCAGCCGCCAAACCGGTAGCGGCCAAAGCCCCAGCCAAGCCAGCCGCGAAAGCCGCTGCTGCCAAGGCGCCGGCCAAACCTGCTGCCAAGCCGGTAGCTGCCAAAGCCCCAGCCAAACCGGCGGCCAAACCCGCCGCAGCCAAAGCACCTGCCAAGCCTGCCGCCGCCAAAGCCCCGGCCAAGCCAGCAGCCAAACCCGTCGCCGCCAAGGCACCGGCCAAACCGGTAGCCGCGAAGGCTCCAGCCAAGCCAGCGGCCACCAAGGCGCCAGCCAAACCGGCTGCTGCCAAAGCGCCAGCCAAACCCGCCGCCGCCAAGGCTCCTGCCAAGCCAGCAGCAGCGAAACCTGCCGCCAAGCCCGCTACCCCTGCCGCTACACCAGCAGCGGCAGCGTCGCCGGCTCCTGCGGCGCCCGCTCCAGCCAGCGCTCCAGCAGCAACCACTCAATCTCCGTCGACGGCTTCCTGAGTCGTCACCACTGCGGCGCGCAGCACTTGCAGCGCGTCGTGGTGGCGAGAGATGGCCGGCGCCAGCCGTGCCAGCCAGCTATCCGGCCGGGCTTTGTCCCCGTCCGGCCAGCCGGCACAAATACCCTGTAAACGTTCCAGTTGCAGGCGCTCCGCATCCAGTTCCAGCCCCTTGATTCGCTCGCGCAACGCCGCCAGTTGGCTGTCCGCAGTCGCTTGCGCGCGCCATTGCTGTCGCAGTGACCTCAACGGTTGCACCACGTCGCGCTGCCACGGACCCGCCAGTTGCCGCAATTGCTCGATGCGCTCATCGCTGGGCACGACTGCGCGTCGGTCGAGCCACGCCGCGCACAGCAGCAGGCAGACATCCGCGCCCTGCGCCTGAAGTTCCAGGCAGGCTTGCTCTACGCCAGGCCGGGCATAGAGCCCGATGGCGAAATTCCACAGGTCGGTGTGCATGGTCCCACTCGCGCCAGTTGCCATCGAAGCTGGTAGACTCCGCGGCCATTATGATCAGACTTTCGAACCTCACTTTACAGCGTGGTCCGCAACGCCTGCTAGAAGGCGCGGAGCTCACCCTGCACGCCGGCCACAAAGCCGGTTTGATCGGTGCCAACGGCGCCGGCAAGTCCAGCCTGTTCGCCTTGCTACGCGGCGAGCTCACACCCGACGCCGGCAACTGTCAGTTGCCCGGCGACTGGCGTATCGCCCACATGCGCCAGGAGGTCGACACCCTCGACCGCCTGGCCGTGGACTATGTGCTGGACGGCGATGTGCACCTGCGCAAGGTCCAGGACGCGCTTGTCGCCGCCGAAGCCGCCCATGACAACATCGCCCTGGCGCGGCTGCACATCGAGCTCGACAGCGCTGACGGCTACACCGCCGATGCGCGGGCGCGCAAGCTGCTGGCTGGCCTCGGCTTCAGCAACGAGCAGATGGACCGCCGTGTCGGCGACTTCTCCGGTGGCTGGCGGATGCGTCTGAACCTGGCGCAGGCGCTGATGTGCCCCTCCGACCTGCTGCTGCTCGACGAACCCACCAACCACCTGGACCTCGACGCGATCCTCTGGCTGGAAGACTGGCTCAAGGGCTACCCCGGCACGCTGCTGCTGATCTCTCACGACCGTGATTTCCTCGATGCCGTGGTCGATCACGTCGCCCATGTCGAGCAGTGCAAGCTGACGCTCTACCGCGGCGGCTACAGCGCCTTCGAGCGGGCCCGGGCCGAGCGCCTGGCGCAACAGCAGCAGGCGTACGAGAAGCAGCAGGCGCAGCGCGCCCACATGGAAAAATACATCGCCCGGTTCAAGGCCCAGGCGACCAAGGCCCGTCAGGCGCAGAGCCGGATCAAGGCCCTGGAGCGCATGGAAGAACTGTCGGCGGCCCACGTCGATTCGCCGTTCGACTTCGCTTTCCGCGAGTCCGAGAAGATCTCCAGCCCGCTGCTCGACCTCGCCGAAGCCCGCCTCGGCTACGGCGACAAAATCGTGCTGGAGAAGATCAAGCTGCAACTGGCACCGGGTGCCCGTATCGGCCTGCTGGGCCCTAACGGCGCGGGCAAGTCGACGCTGATCAAGAACCTCGCGGGCGAGTTGGAGCCATTGGCCGGTCGCCTGGTACGCGGCGAGAACCTGGTGGTTGGCTACTTCGCTCAGCACCAGCTCGACTCCCTCGACAGCAAGGCCAGCCCGTTGCTGCACCTGCAGCGCCTGGCGCCGACCGAGCGCGAACAGACGCTGCGCGATTTCCTCGGCGGTTTCGACTTCCGTGGCAATCGCTGCGACGAGCCGGTGCTGAATTTCTCCGGTGGCGAGAAAGCCCGCCTGGCCCTGGCGCTGATTGCCTGGGAGCGGCCGAACCTGCTGCTGCTCGACGAACCGACCAACCACCTCGACCTGGAAATGCGCCTGGCGCTGACCATGGCGCTGCAGGAATTCAGCGGCGCCGTCGTGGTGGTCTCTCACGATCGTCATCTGCTCAAGAGCACCACGGACGAGTTCCTGCTGGTCGCCGACGGCAAGATGGAAGCCTTCGACGGCGACCTCGATGACTACGCCCGCTGGCTGGTGGAGTATCGCCAGCGCAACGCGCCGGTCAGTACAACGCCGGTCAACCCCGACAAGACCGACAAGAAGGCCCAGCGCCAGGCCGCCGCAGCCCTGCGCCAGCAATTGGCACCGCACAAGCGCGAGGCCGACAAGCTTGAAGCCGAGCTGGGCAAGCTGCACGCGGAGCTGGCGAAAGTCGAAGCGAGCCTCGGCGACAGCGGTGTCTACGAGGCCGCCCGCAAGGACGAACTGCGTGACCTGCTGGCCCGTCAGGCCCAGCTCAAAGGTCGCGAAGCGGAACTGGAAGAAGCCTGGATGGAAGCGCTCGAAGTGCTGGAAAACATGCAGGCGGAGCTGGAGGCATTGTCCTGATGGAGTCGTTGCGGCAGATGTTGCCGGTGGAGTGGATCGGACCGTTCTGGATGGGTTTGCAGATCCTGCTGATCCTGGTGGTGGCATTCGTCCTGCAACGCCTGGTTGCCCGCTGCCTGAAACGCCTGAGCGAGCGCTACCCGCTGCCGCCGCAACTGATGGTGCCGCTGCGCGGTGGTCTGCGCTGGCTGATCATGGGCAGCGCTTTGCTGTTTGTGCTGGAGCGTCTCGGGGTTTCCGCCACGGTGTTGTGGACGGCGCTGTCGGGCTTTGTCGCGGTTGCCGCGGTGGCGTTCTTCGCGATCTGGAGCGTGCTGTCGAACCTGCTGTGCGCGGTGCTGATCTTCACCGTCGGCCCGTTCCGCATCGGCGATGTGGTGGAGCTGGTCGACACCACCGACAAGCCGGGCATCAAGGGCCGGGTCACGGCCATCAACCTGCTGTTCACCACCCTGGTGGAACTGCCTGAAACCGGCGGCGCGCTGGTGCAGGTGCCGAACAGCCAGTTCTTCCAGAAGTCCGTGCGGCGCTGGCGTGGCAGTGATGTCTTGCCACTGGTGACCGATGACAAGTCGAGCGGTCATTGAGCGATCGCTGAAAAATTTTGTGGTGATTTCTTTTCCAGCGGATTAGCGTGAGGCCTTGAACCGATCTTTTGGCCGAGGTGTGTCATGTCGCTGGAAACGTGGTTGGCTTTTTTCGCCGCCTGTTGGGTAATCAGTCTGTCGCCGGGTGCAGGGGCTATCGCCTCCATGTCCTGCGGTTTGCAATATGGCTTCTGGCGCGGTTACTGGAACGCCCTGGGTCTGCAACTGGGCCTGATCCTGCAGATTGCGATCATTGCCGCCGGCGTTGGCGCTATCCTCGCGGCGTCGGCCACCGCGTTCCAGATCATCAAGTGGTTTGGCGTGGCCTATCTGATCTACCTGGCTGTGAAGCAATGGCGAGCACTGCCGGCTGACCTGTCCGACGACGCTGCGGTCCGGCCCATCGGCAAGCCGCTGAGCCTGGTGTTCCGTGGTTTCCTGGTCAACGTCAGCAACCCCAAGGCGCTGGTCTTCATGCTTGCGGTGCTGCCGCAGTTCATCAACCCGCACGAGCCGCTGCTGCCGCAATACGTGGCGATCACCGTGACCATGATCAGCGTGGACCTGCTGGTGATGGCCGGCTACACCGGGCTGGCCTCTCGCGTGCTGCGCCTGCTGCGTACGCCGAAGCAGCAACGCCGGATGAACCGCACCTTCGCTGGCCTGTTCCTGGGCGCGGCGACGTTGCTGGCGACCATTCGCCGGGCACCGGTCTGATTCGATCTGCAATGAAAAGGGCGACCTGGGTTTTGCCCGTCCGTTAAACCATTGAGGCCCTTCGCGAGCAAGCTCGCTCCTACAAAAGCGACGCATCTGTAGGAGCGAGCTTGCTCGCGAAGGACCCCGTGTCTCTTTGCCGTCTCCGGCTTCAGCGCAGGATCTGCGCCGGCTCATCCGGCGGCAGGTTGTTGCCACCCTGGTAGCTGCGAGGCTGCCCCGGTACCGGGCCGCCCAGTTGCTCGGCCAGTTGCCGGGCGACATCGATGCCCAGCTCTTTCGACACTTCACGCACCACCTTTGGCCGGCTCAGGCTGATTTTCGCGTCGCGACCGTTGACCAGCTTGGTTTGCTGGCCTTCACCCATGGCGGTGAACGCCGAGGTGATTTCGTAGGTGCGGGTGTTGATCAGGCTGAAATCGGCCACCAGGGTCAGGCCCAACACCGCCGAGTAGCTGTTGGTGTTGTCGATGGCGTTGGTGTCCTGCTCGAAGTCGACATCCGACAAGGTGCCGAACAGCACATAGTCCGCGCCCTTGAAGTGGCCGGCCTTGATGCGCTTGATGATGTCGTAGACGTCACCCTTGGCGTCGGCGGTGTAGGGCGTGCCCTGCACCAGTTGGAACATCCCGGACTTGATGATCTCGCCCTTGATGTCGCCGCTGAACTTGCGCAGTTCGGTCTGCTCGATGTAGCTCTGGCTGCTCTCGAACTCGTTGTAGTTCGACGAGCCGCTGGCGCTATACATGCTTGCCTGCGAACTGTTCTGCGCAGAAACGATGTGGATGTACTGCTCCACACGCTCCTGATACGCCAGATCGGTGACCGCCACCTTGGGGGCCGCCTGTACGCCAAAGGCGCAGGCCAGGCCCAGAATTCCCATCCATGCGCGCATTGCTTATCGCTCCGTGGTCTTGCGGATTTCTTTCTCGTCCATCCACTCGGCCAGGCCGCTTTCGACGTCGATCAGTTGCAGGCTGAATTTGTAGAAGACGTCCTTGTAGTCCTCGCTGCGCTTGACGATCGAGCTGATCGAGCCTTCCAGGCGGTATTTGGCGGCGATCATGTTGCCGGTCTTGGCGACGGTGTTTTTCTTGTACAGGCCGCTCTGGTTCTGCAGCTTGAGCTGGTCGACCTGGCTCTGCATCTGGTTGTTGTCGCTGGCGAAGCGGGCGGTGCCGGACTTCATCAACTGGGTCTTGATCGAGGTGGTGATCTCGCGGGTATCGATGTACTCGCTGGTCTTGTTCTTCACGTCGTAGACCTGAACCACCGGACGACCTTGCAGCACGCCGGACTGGGCCAGGGAGCGGGTCATGGTTTCGGCGATCATTTGCAGGTCGGTGGAACCGAATTCATTGGTCACCAGTTCGACGGCCTTGCTGTCGCCGTAGCTGATGTTCTTGCCGCCCAGCACCGGGGAGGGCGACGAGCAGCCGCTGGCCAGGGCAACGACGGCGGCGAGCAGGGAAAGCTGGACAAACTTCATGTAGAAAACTCCGGAAAAAAATTACTGAGACTGGACTTCGAGGCGGAAATCGGTGGCCTGGGGAACCGGCGCAATCGCTGGCAAGACGCTGGATTGCGAACCGTACAGGGTCAGGGTCTTCCAGCTTTCCTCGTCGGCGACGGGGAAGCCGTCGTTGCCCAACCAGGCGAAGCGGTAGAAGAGGGTCTTGTTGCTGCCGCTGGTGTTGTTCAGCGCGACCTTGACGGTGAGAAAGCCGTTCTCGCGGGCGACCCGCATCGGGCCGGTCTCGATGTTCTTCAGCTTGCCCATGACCACGACTTTGCTGGCGGCGCTGCCGGGAGCGGGCGGCGGTGTGGCGCAACCGGCCAGCAGGGCGGTGGCGAGGGCGATGGCGAGTTTGAAGCGCATGACAGTCCTTGGGTTACTTGAGGGTGGCGACGGCGGCTGCCGGAGCCGGAGGTGTGAGGAGCCTGGCGGAGCCGGCGGCGAAGACCTGGTTGCCAACGACGCGCAGCGAAACGACCTGATAAGGACGGTCGACTTTCACCACGATCTTGCTGCCGCCCAAGCCTGACGGCAGGCTCAACTGGTGCTCGCCCGGACTCAGGCGCACACGGGCGACCAGGGTTTCGTTGGGCAGGGTGCGCCAGGTGCGGGTGTCAGCGCCTTCGGTGATGGCGGAGGCGATGCCCACGGCCAGGCCGGCCAGCGGGTTGACGTCGTTGATCTGCTTCTGCGCCACCGCGCGGGTGACGGCGCGCACGCTGGTGCGCAGGATGATGCCCGGCATGTCGTCGCGCAAGGCCCGACGAGACATGGCCGAAGTGCTGTTGAGCGTGGTCAGCGACAGCGACTTGTCGTCCAGCGTGACCTGGCCGACATGGGCGGTGGATGTGTCTTCGCGGATGATCGGGAACGACAGCGGGGTGATCACCAGATTGCCGCTGATCACCAGCGGCAACGGGATGCGGATCGAGTCGCGGGCTGGCGCCAGGCCGCTCTGGACCACGATCAGCACGTCGCTGTCCTGGCTCTTGGGTTTTTCCACGACGACTTCTTTGGCCTTGCCTTTGCGCTTGCCCTTGTTCTTGCTGGCGACGGGGGCGGGCTCACTGTTGTTGTCGGCGCTCTTGTCGAGGTCGAGCAGGGCCTGTTCCAGCAGCGGGGTGTTGGGCAGCAGTTCGGCAGCCTTGCGATAACCCGGCGCGGCCAGGCCCTGTTCGCCCAGCGCCTCGTAGACGAAGCCGGACAGGTAATGGCTGAACGCGCTCTGGTAGCTGTTTTTCAGGCCGATGACTTCGGGCGCATCAAGGGCGGCGACCGGGTAGCCGCGCAGGTCCTTGTACTCGGTCGTGACGCCTTCCTTCTCGGCTTCTTCTTCGCGCTTGAGGTATTCCTTGTCGCGCAGCTCGGCGATCACTGCCTCACGCTCGTGGGTTTTCTTGATTTCGGTGCGGGCGCCGTCGAAGTCGTTCTGCGCGAGCAGGTTCAGGGCCATTTGGGTGGTCAGCATGACTTTTTCATAGTCATAGCCTTCGTAGCGGCGAACCTTGTCGTTGACCAGGTAGCTGCCGAACTGGCTCAGGTATTTCTCGGTGTCGAGCTTGACCGACTCTTCCCATTTGAACACCAGCCCATCGGCCTCGCGCCAGGCCAACTGGCTGCCGGTCAGGTCGCCCTTGGAGCGCAGCAGCTCGCCTTTTTCGAAGTAGTAGAGAAGATCCTTGTCTTCACCGGTGTTGTTTTTTTCAAGCACGGCCAGGGCGGCGTCGATGTTGCCGCTGCTCAGGTGCTGGTTGGTTTCCTGGAGTTCGCTGTCGTAGCTGCGGAACACAGAGCAGCCTGTCAGCTGGAGTGCCACGAAAAGCGCGGCAAACGTGAAGACACGGGACTTCATTGCTTCTTCCCTGAACAGAGGTTGGGGTCTTTCGGAGGCCGAAAAGTGCGTTTGAATTGTTCTTTGATTCCGTTGAGGCATAACGAAAGGCGCGCATTATGGGGCGGACTTCCGTACTCCAGCGCGTGTGGATTGTTACCTGAGGTGAGTGCCAGCACGCGTGCCATTATCTCCGAAGTGCCCGATGAACGGTAACTTCCGCCGCACTCCGAAGGGCAATTAATGAAATTGTTGCTAATTTTTACGATTCGCCTTGAGCCCGCCTGGACGGCGGTGAACAATATTCGCCTCATCGCTATCGTCCGAGACTGGCCCCATGATTTCCCGCTCCCGCTTGTTCGCCTGGCTGCTGTGGCCAGTGCTGGCCCTGGGCAGTGCCGCGGCACTGGCTGAACCTGTCGAGGGGGCGGCGAAGGCGCTGCACCTGCTGGATTACATCGGCGCGGATTACCCGGCCACGGTGCAGTCCGGCAACGTGGTGGACAAGGCCGAGTACGCCGAGCAACTGGAGTTCGTCGGGGTCCTGCAAGGGTTGCTCGCCGACCTGCCGGAGCGGCCTCAGCGCCAGGCGTTGCAGGACGGCGTCAGCAAGCTGCGCCAGGCCATCAGCGAACATCAGGATGGCGCCAGCGTGGCGCGTCAGGCCCGGCAATTGGGCGCCGAGCTGGCGCTGGCGTATGAAGTCAGCCAGGCCCCGGTCATCACCCCCGACCCGACGCGCGGCGCGCCGCTCTACGCCCAGCATTGCTCGGTGTGCCACGGCGACAGCGGTGCCGGCGATGGCCCCGCGGGCCTCGGCCTGGAGCCGCCGCCCGCCAACCTGCGGGATGTCGCGCGCCTCGACCGGCTGAGCCTGTTCGATCTGTACAACACCCTCGGCCTGGGCATCGAAGGCACCGACATGCCGTCCTTCGCCGACCAGCTCGACGAGCGCCAGCGCTGGGACCTGGCCACCTACATCGCCGGGTTCAGCGCCGATCCGGCCAAGGCCGTCAGCGACAAACCGTTCAACCTCGCCGATCTGGCGCGTCAGACCCCGGCTGAAATCGAGGCGGCCCAAGGCGCGCAAGCGCTGCTCGCTTTCCGTGCCCAGCGCGCCAAGCCGCCTCAGGTCCAGCGCGGTCCGGGGCAGTTGCTCGACTACACCGCCACCACCCTCGACCAGAGCTTGGCGGCCTATCAGCGTGGTGACCACGAGCAGGCTTACGACCTGTCCGTGGCGGCTTACCTGGAAGGCTTCGAACTGGTGGAAAGCTCGCTCGACAACGTCGACAGCACCGTGCGCAAAGACACCGAAAAAGCCCTGATGGCTTACCGTCAGTCGCTGCAGGATGGCCTGCCGCTGGAGCAGGTCAGCCAGCGTCTGGCCGACGCCAAGGCCAAGCTGAAGGTGTGCGCCGGTCTGCTGGGCAGTGATGGCCTGAGCTGGTCGCTGAGTTATATCTCCGGCTTGCTGATTCTGTTGCGCGAAGGGCTGGAGGCGATCCTCGTTCTGGCGGCCATCCTCGCGTTTCTGCGTAACACCGGGCAGCAGGCGGCGGTGCGCAGCGTCAACATCGGTTGGGGACTGGCGTTGCTGGCAGGCTTCGGCACCTGGGCGCTGGCTGCGTATGTGATCGATGTGGGCGGCGCGCAGCGCGAACTGCTCGAAGGCTGCACGGCGCTGTTCGCCTGCGTGATGGTGCTCTGGCTCGGCGTGTGGATGCACGACCGTCGGCATGCCGCGGCCTGGCAGGACTACATCAAGAGCAGCCTGGTCGGCGGCGGCGGTCGCTTCGGCTTCGCCATGCTGGCGTTCTTCTCGGTGTACCGCGAGCTGTTCGAGGTGATCCTGTTCTACGAAACCCTCTGGTTGCAGGCCGGTCCGGCCGGGCATCAGGCGGTGCTGGCGGGTGGCGCCACGGCGCTGGTGCTGTTGGTGGGTCTGGCGTGGGTGATCCTGCGTGGCTCGGCCAAGTTGCCGCTGTCGCTGTTCTTCAGCATCAACGCGGCGCTGCTGTGCGCGCTGTCGGTGGTGTTCGCCGGGCATGGCGTCAAGGCGCTGCAGGAAGCCGGGATCTTCGGCACCCGGCCGGTGCCGTTCTTCGACTTCGACTGGCTGGGTATCCATGCCGACGCCTATTCGCTGGCCGCCCAGGTCGCGGCCCTGCTGGCGATCGCGGTGCTGTATGGGCGCAGTTGGTTCAGCGAGCGGCGCCGCGTGTCGGCGCATTGATTTGAAGCGGGGCGGGCGAGCGGGGATACTGCCCGCCTGTTTCGTCTCGCTGTGGATAACTCAATGATGCGTATCTGGATCGATGCCGACGCCTGCCCCAAGGCCGCGAAGGATCAGATCGTTAAATTCGCGCTCAAGCGTCAATTTGAAGTGGTGATGGTGGCCGGCGGGCCCCAGGCCAAGCCGCCTTTCGCCTGCGTAAAGCTGATCGTGGTGCCGAGCGGGCCGGATGCCGCCGATGATTACCTGGTGGAACACGCGGTCCCCGGCGAACTGGTGATCTGCAGCGATGTGCCGCTGGCCGACCGCCTGGTGAAGAAGGGCGTCGCTGCCCTCGATCCGCGGGGTCGCGAGTTCGATGAGCGCAACATGGGCGAGCGGCTGGCGGTGCGCAACCTGTTCACCGACCTGCGTGAACAGGGCCAGGTCGGCGGCGGCCAGGCGCCTTATGGCGAACGCGAAAAGCAGGCGTTCGCCAATTCACTAGACCGCATCCTGACGCGGCTGGCGCGGCAGTTTCCGGGCTGAGGCCCGAGCCGTCAGCCCGGCTAGCACCGGTCACTCACCTTCGTGGGTCAGTTCCAGCACGCGGTCGACCAGCTTGTAGATGCCGCCGGCGGCGTCGCTGATGGACTGGGCGAGCATGTAGGCCGGGGTGCTGACCAGCTTGCGCGCGGTGTCTTCGACGATGCCGTGCACATCGCATTCTTCGTGAGTGCCGCCCATCTTGACGATGGCCGCACTGATCTCGGCGTCGTTGCCGATGGTGCAGACCACGCCCGGGCCATAGATCTTCGCCGCCAGTGCCGGCGAGATGCAGATCAGGCCTACCGGCTTGCCGGCTTCGGCGAATGCTTCGGCCAGGGCCAGGACATCCGGGTGCACGGTGCAGTTGGCGCCTTCAAGAAGCAGGTTGGAAAGGTTTTTCGCGGTGCCGAAGCCACCCGGCACGATCAACGCGTCGAAGTCGTTGGCATCGGCTTCGCGCAGGTCCTTGATATTGCCGCGGGCGATCCGCGCGGACTCCACCAACACATTGCGCGACTCGGGCATTTCCTCGCCGGTGAGGTGGTTGATCACGTGCAGTTGCGCGATGTTCGGCGCGAAGCACTGCACCTGGGCGCCGCGCTGGTCGAGGCGCAGCAGGGTGATGACGCTTTCATGGATTTCCGCGCCGTCGTAGACGCCGCAGCCTGACAGAATCACAGCAACTTTTTTGGTCATGCTTTCTACTCCCGATTCGAGGCGCTAAATGTCGTCTAATTTGGCAGTTGTCGCCATAGGGATTCCCGCATTGCGGGCCTAATCTTGATCCATTGCCAGAAAATGGACTCGCCATGGACTTCATCCTGCTTGCCGTGCCGTTTTTCTTCGTCTTGATCGCGGTCGAACTGCTGGCTGACCGCTGGCGCGGCGTGAGCAATTATCGGTTGGCGGATGCCGTCAACAGCCTGAGTGCGGGGGTGTTGTCGACCACCACGGGGTTGTTGACCAAGGGTGTCGGGCTGGTCAGCTACGCCATTGCCCTGGAGCACCTGGCGCTGTTCGAGTTGCCGGCGAATGCCTGGTGGGTGTGGGTGCTGGCGTTCATCGCCTATGACTTCTGCTACTACTGGCTGCATCGCTTCGGCCACGAGCGCAACATTCTCTGGGCCGCGCATTCGGTGCATCACCAGAGCGAGGACTACAACCTTTCTACCGCGCTGCGTCAGACCAGCACCGGCTTTCTGCTGTCGTGGATCTTCTACCTGCCGCTGGCGGTGCTGGGCGTGCCGCTGCTGGTGTTCGTCAGCGTCGGTGCGCTGAACCTGCTGTATCAGTTCTGGGTGCATACCCGGCACATTCCCAAGCTTGGCTGGTATGAGTGGCTGTTCGTCACGCCGTCCAATCATCGCGTCCACCATGCGCAGAATCCTATCTACATAGATCGCAACTACGGGGGCGTGTTCATTCTCTGGGACCGGCTGTTCGGCACTTTTCTCGAAGAAGACGATAACGAGCCCGTGATTTTCGGGGTGACCACGCCGCTGGCGAGCTGGAATCCACTGTGGGCCAATCTGCAGTTCTACGCCCAACTCTGGGCCGATGCGCGACGCACCGGGCTTTGGTGGGACAAGCTGCGAATCTGGTTCATGCCCACCGGCTGGCGTCCGGCCGATGTGGCGCAACGTTATCCACAGGCGAAGCAGGATCTGACGAATTTCCGCAAGTTCGAGGTGCCACTGGGTGGGGCGCAGCAGCTTTACGTGTTGCTGCAATTCGCGGCCTATGTGGCGCTGGGCAGCTATCTGATGAACGCAGGCGGGCGCCTGCCGCTGGCAGCATTGCTGCTGGGCTGGGGAGTGATGGCGTTTGGATTGTTCGTGTTGGGGACGGCGCTGGAGAACCGTCCCTGGGCGCGGCGTCTGGAACTGACGCGGCTGGGGCTGAACCTGCCGGCCTATGCGCTGGCCGGTGTGACCGGTCTAGGGCCGGTCACCGCCCTGGGGTGGGTCGCGCTGCTCGGTTACAGCCTGCTCAGCCTGATCGGCCTGTACTTGAGCCGCCGCTTCCTGTTTGGCAATGCGCGCGGCCTTGAACCGGCGACGCAGCCACAGCAGGGCGCCGAGCACCAGCAGGCCGCCGAGCACCCATAGTTCGTACTTCTTCACGTTGCCCAGCAGGCCTTCGAGAATCGCGCCGAAGTGGTAGGCGGCGGCACCCAGGGCCAACGCCCAGACCGCCGCGCCGATGCCATTGAGCAACAGGTAGCGGCGCGGTGGATAACCGGACAGGCCGATGGCCACCGGCATCACGGTACGCAGGCCGTAGACGAAGCGGAAACTCAGCACCCAGATGTCCGGGTGGCGGCGGATGTGCTCAAGCGCCCGGTCGCCCATCAACTGCCAGCGCGGTTTGCGTGCCAGCAACTTGCGCCCATGACGACGGCCCATGAAGTACCAGAGCTGATCGCCGGCATAGCTGCCGAAGAACGCCACCAGCACCACCAGGTTGATGTCCATGTATCCGCGGAACGCAAGGAATCCGGCCAGTACCAGGATGGTCTCGCCTTCAAAAAACGTACCTAGAAAAAGGGCAAAGTAGCCGAAATCTTGCAGGAATTCTTGAAGCATTTTCTGGATGCTGGCGAAATGAACGCGCAGCCTACCCCTTCGAGCGCTTGGGGGAAAGTGTCCAAATGTGTCTCGACGTGAACAATTCCTACAAGGGACAATGCCTGCGTCTGTAGGTCGCAGGGTTGTCCCCGCCTGTCACACAAGCGTCATAATGGCCGCTTATAACTGTCGCGCCCGCCTGTCCGCGCGGGCTCAGGAGTCTGCCGTGAGCTTTACCCCTGCCAATCGTCTGTTCCCCGCTACCCGCCTGCGTCGCAACCGCCGTGATGACTTTTCCCGTCGTCTGGTTCGCGAGAATGTCCTGACTGTCGATGACCTGATCCTGCCGGTATTCGTGCTGGACGGTGAAAACCGCCGCGAGGAAGTGGCCTCCATGCCGGGCGTCGAACGCCTGAGCATCGACCTGCTGCTGGAAGCGGCGGCGGAGTGGGTCGAGCTGGGCATTCCGGCGCTGGCACTGTTCCCGGTGACCCCGTCGGAAAACAAATCCCTCGATGGCGCCGAAGCCTGGAACCCCGAAGGCATTGCCCAGCGCGCTACCCGCGCCCTGCGTGCACGCTTCCCGGAACTGGGCGTGATTACCGACGTCGCGCTTGACCCGTTCACCACCCACGGTCAGGACGGCATCCTTGATGAAGAAGGCTATGTGCAGAACGACATCACCGTCGATGCACTGGTCCGCCAGGCCCTGTCCCACGCCGAAGCCGGCGCCCAGGTGGTCGCTCCGTCGGACATGATGGACGGCCGCATCCAGGCCATCCGTGAAGCCCTGGAGCTGGCCGGGCACGTCAACGTGCGCATCATGGCCTACTCGGCCAAGTACGCCAGCGCTTACTATGGTCCGTTCCGCGATGCGGTGGGCTCGGCGCTCAATCTGGGCAAGGCCAACAAGGCCTCGTACCAGATGGATCCGGCCAACACCAATGAGGCGCTGCACGAAGTGGCAGCCGACCTCTCCGAAGGCGCCGATATGGTCATGGTCAAGCCAGGCATGCCATATCTGGATATCCTTCAGCGGGTCAAGGACGAGTTCAAGGTGCCGACCTTCGTTTACCAGGTCAGTGGCGAGTACGCGATGCACATGGCTGCGATCCAGAATGGCTGGCTCTCCGAGGGCGTCATTCTCGAATCGCTCACCGCTTTCAAACGAGCGGGCGCCGACGGCATCCTGACTTACTTCGCTGTACGCGCCGCACAATTGATGAGAGGGCAGTAACGCCCTTCAGGAACGCAAGATGAATAACGAAGCACTGATCGAAGACGCTGTTAAGGATGAACCAGTCGCTCCCGAGCAACTGCTGGAAACCCCGCCAGAACCCGAGGTGGTCGCGGCTCCCCCGGCGGAGGCGCCGGCGGTTGCTCCGGCACCCGCTGTCGCGGTACCGGGCCTGGATGACAGCAGCCTTTACATCCATCGCGAACTGTCGCAATTGCAGTTCAACATCCGCGTGCTGGAACAGGCGCTGGATGAGTCCTATCCCCTGCTGGAGCGGCTGAAGTTTCTGCTGATCTTCTCCAGCAACCTGGATGAGTTCTTCGAGATTCGTGTTGCGGGCCTGAAAAAGCAGATCACCTTCGCTCGCGAGCAGGCCGGCGCCGACGGCCTGCAGCCGCACCAGGCACTGGCGCGGATCAGCGACCTGGTGCACCACGAAGTGCAGCGCCAGTACGCGATTCTCAACGAAGTGCTGCTGCCGGAACTGGAAAAGCACCAGATCCGCTTCATCCGTCGCCGTCACTGGACGACCAAGCTCAAGACCTGGGTGCGCCGCTTCTTCCGCGACGAGATCGCGCCGATCATCACGCCGATCGGCCTCGACCCGACTCACCCGTTCCCGCTGCTGGTGAACAAGAGCCTGAACTTCATCGTCGAGCTGGAAGGTATCGATGCCTTCGGCCGCGACTCGGGCCTGGCGATTATCCCGGCGCCGCGTCTGCTGCCGCGGGTTATCCGGGTGCCGGAAGATGTCGGTGGCCCTGGCGACAACTATGTATTCCTTTCGTCGATGATCCACGCGCACGCCGACGACCTGTTCCAGGGCATGAAGGTCAAGGGCTGCTACCAGTTCCGCCTGACCCGTAACGCCGACCTGGCGCTGGACTCCGAAGATGTCGAAGACCTGGCCCGCGCCCTGCGCGGCGAGCTGTTCTCCCGTCGCTACGGTGACGCGGTGCGTCTAGAGGTCGCCGACACTTGCCCGAAACACCTGTCCGACTACCTGCTCAAGCAGTTCAGCCTGAGCGAGAGCGAGCTGTATCAGGTCAATGGGCCGGTCAACCTGACCCGCCTGTTCAGCATCACCGGCCTGGACAGCCATCCAGAGCTGCAATACCTCCCGTTCACGCCGGCCATTCCCAAGCTGTTGCAGAACAGCGAGAACATTTTCAGCGTGGTGAGCAAGCAGGACATCCTGCTGATGCACCCGTTCGAGTCGTTCACTCCGGTCGTCGACATGCTGCGCCAGGCCGCCAAGGACCCGCACGTCCTGGCCGTGCGCCAGACCCTTTACCGCAGCGGCGCCAACTCGGAAATCGTCGATGCGCTGGTGGACGCGGCGCGTAACGGCAAGGAGGTCACCGCGGTGATCGAATTGCGCGCGCGCTTCGACGAAGAGTCCAACCTGCAGATGGCCAGCCGCCTGCAGGCCGCGGGCGCCGTGGTGATCTACGGTGTGGTCGGCTTCAAGACCCACGCCAAGATGATGTTGATCCTGCGTCGCGAAGCCGGCGAGATCGTCCGCTACGCGCACCTGGGGACCGGCAACTACCACGCCGGCAACGCCCGCCTGTACACCGACTACAGCCTGCTGACCTCCGACGACGCCCTGTGCGAGGACGTCGGCAAGTTGTTCAGCCAGTTGATCGGCATGGGCAAGACCCTGCGCATGAAAAAGCTGCTGCACGCGCCTTTCACCCTGAAGAAAGGCATGCTCGACATGATCGCGCGGGAAACCCAGTTCGCCGTGGAAGGCAAGCCGGCGCACATCATCGCCAAGTTCAACTCGCTGACCGACCCGAAGATCATCCGCGCGCTGTACAAGGCCAGCCAGTCGGGCGTGCGCATTGATCTGGTGGTACGTGGCATGTGCTGCCTGCGTCCGGGCATCGCCGGCGTCTCGCACAACATCCACGTGCGCTCGATCATCGGCCGCTTCCTGGAGCACACCCGGGTGTTCTACTTCCTCAATGGCGGCGAGGAGCAGATCTTCCTGTCCAGTGCCGACTGGATGGAGCGCAACCTCGACAAGCGCGTCGAGACCTGCTTCCCGGTCGATGGCAAGAAACTGCTGCTACGGGTGAAGAAAGAGCTGGAAGGGTACCTGACCGACAACACCCACTCGTGGATCCTGCAACCGGACGGCCGCTACGTACGCAGCACGCCGACCGGCAACCAGAACCCGCGCAGTGTTCAGGCGACTCTGCTCGAGCGCCTGAGCAATCCGGTGCTTATCGTACGCTGAGGACGAAACCGACCCGGGCCAACCACTCGGCTTCCTGTTCGAAGTCGGCCCGGGTCAACTGGTTCTCTTCCAGCCAGTTATCCGGGAACGCGATGGCCAGGCTGTCGCCATTGGCGTGCAGTTCCACCTTCGGCATCTGTTGGGTGCCGCGGATGTGGTGGAACAGGATGGCGAAGCGCAGCAGTACGCACAGGCGAATGAGCTTCACGCCTTCGTCGCCGAAGTCGGCGAACTTGTCCTTGGGAATGTTGCGGCGGTGGCCACGCACCAGCAGGGCCAGCATTTGCTGGTCTTCGCGGGAGAAGCCGGCCAGGTCGGAGTGTTCGATCAGGTAGGCGCCGTGCTTGTGGTAGTGATAGTGGGCGATGTCCAGGCCTACCTCATGCACCTTGGCCGCCCAGCCCAGCAGTTCACGCCAGATACCGTCTTGCAGGTCCCACGCCGCGGCTACCTGGTCGAAGGCGTGCAGCGCCTTGCGCTCGACCCGGGCAACCTGGCCCTGATCGACGTGGTAGCGCTCCATCAGCGAACTGAGGGTGCGCTCGCGCACGTCTTCGTGATGGTGGCGGCCGAGCAGGTCATAGAGCACGCCTTCGCGCAGGGCGCCGTCGCAGTGGTCCATGCGTTGCAGTTCGAGGGCGTCGAAAATCGCTTCGAGGATCGCCAGGCCTGCCGGGAAGATCGCCCGACGGTCAGGTTTGACGCCGTCGAAGTCGATCTTCTCGATTTCGCCCAGCTTGAACAGCTTGCGCTTGAGCCAGGCCAGGCCTTCGGCGTTGACTTCACCGTTGCCCAGGCCGCCGGCCTTGATGGCCAGACCAATGGCGCGGATGGTGCCGGACGACCCGATGGCTTCATCCCAGCCCAGGCGGTGCAGGGCGGTTTCGATGCTCATCAGCTCCAGGCGCGCCGCGGTGTAGGCCTGGGCGTAGCGTGCCGGGGTGATCTTGCCGTCGCGGAAATAACGCTGGGTGAAGCTGACACAGCCCATTTGCAGGCTTTCGCGCAGCAGCGGTTCGAAGCGCTGGCCGATGATGAACTCGGTACTGCCGCCGCCGATGTCGGCCACCAGGCGCTTGCCGGGGGTGTCGGCGAGGGTGTGGGAAACACCCAGATAAATGAGGCGGGCTTCCTCGCGACCGGAAATCACTTCCACCGGATGGCCGAGGATTTCTTCGGCGCGGCGGATGAACTCGCCGCGGTTGCGCGCTTCGCGCAGTGCGTTGGTGCCGACGATGCGCACCGAGCCCTGGGGCATGCCGTTGATCAGTTGGGCGAAGCGCTTGAGGCAGTCGAGGCCGCGCTGCATGGATTCTTCGTTGAGCTGGCGCTCTTCATTGATGCCAGCCGCCAGTTGAACCTTCTCGCCGAGCCGCTCAAGGATACGGATTTCGCTGTGATGGGCTTTGGCTACAACCATATGGAAGCTGTTGGAGCCAAGGTCAATGGCGGCGATCAGGGAAAGGTTCTTGGCAGTGGAATGCGGCATGTGATGGCTTCTCGGTCGTTAACCCGGCAATCCTGCCACGATAGTCGGTTTACGCCAACGCGGAGCAGTGCAAGGCTTGATATGGCGCAGTTTCGCGTAGGAATTGTGTCTTTTGTGTGACAGTCGATACGCAAGATCATGAACTACCATAGACAGACTCAATCGCTGGCGGCTTCCTGTCGGCAGAGAGGGTCGTTATGATGGGCAACGTTTTTTTGCTTCCGAACCTGGAGATTTCCATGAGCAGCGATCTTATCAAACACGTTACCGACGCCAGTTTCGAGGCCGACGTACTGCAGGCCCAGGGCCCTGTACTGGTCGACTACTGGGCTGAGTGGTGCGGTCCTTGCAAAATGATCGCTCCGGTCCTGGACGCTATCGCCGAGGATTACAACGGCAAGCTGACCATCGCCAAGCTGAACATCGACTCAAACCCGGATACTCCGGGCAAGCACGGCGTTCGGGGTATCCCGACCCTGATGCTGTTCAAGGACGGCCAGGTCGCAGCCACCAAGGTCGGCGCCCTGTCGAAATCTCAGTTGCAAGCGTTCATCGACGCCAATATCTGAGTCTGTAAAAGCCCCGCATTTGTCGGGGCTTTTCTCATTCTGGTGACTAGACGCCAGAAAAAGCAGGTGTTAAATTCGGCCTCGCATTGTTTCTTCAATGCCCCCTGCACACCGCCGCCGCCTTCCAATTCGAACTTGTGCGCGATCCTGTCGCCTTCTCTGCGGCGCGGCCTCATTAAGCCAGATGCTTAATCTCCCTTCTTACATGATTACCTCAATCCCCTTATGAACCTGACTGAACTCAAGCAAAAGCCGATTACCGATCTGCTAGAAATGGCCGAACAGATGGGCATAGAAAATATGGCCCGTTCGCGCAAGCAGGATGTGATTTTCTCCCTGTTGAAGAAGCACGCGAAAAGCGGCGAGGAAATTTCCGGTGACGGCGTGCTGGAGATTCTCCAGGACGGCTTCGGCTTCCTGCGTTCGGCGGATTCTTCCTACCTGGCCGGCCCAGACGACATCTACGTCTCGCCAAGCCAGATCCGTCGCTTCAACCTGCGCACCGGCGACACCATCGTCGGCAAGATCCGGCCGCCAAAAGAAGGCGAGCGTTACTTCGCACTGCTCAAGGTCGACACCATCAACTTCGACCGTCCTGAAAACGCGAAGAACAAGATCCTGTTCGAAAACCTGACGCCGCTGTTCCCCAACAAGCGCCTGAAGATGGAAGCCGGCAACGGTTCCACCGAAGACCTCACCGGTCGCGTTATCGACCTGTGCGCCCCGATCGGCAAAGGCCAGCGCGGCCTGATCGTCGCCCCGCCGAAAGCGGGCAAGACCATCATGCTGCAGAACATCGCGGCGAACATTACCCGCAACAACCCCGAGTGCCACCTGATCGTTCTGCTGATCGACGAGCGCCCGGAAGAAGTGACCGAAATGCAGCGCACCGTGCGCGGCGAAGTGGTTGCCTCCACCTTCGACGAGCCGCCAACCCGTCACGTGCAAGTGGCCGAAATGGTCATCGAGAAGGCCAAGCGCCTGGTCGAGCACAAGAAAGACGTGGTCATCCTGCTCGACTCCATCACCCGTCTGGCTCGCGCCTACAACACCGTGATCCCGAGCTCCGGCAAGGTACTGACCGGTGGTGTCGATGCCCACGCGCTGGAAAAACCGAAGCGTTTCTTCGGTGCCGCACGGAACATCGAGGAAGGCGGTTCGCTGACCATCATCGCCACCGCGCTGGTTGAAACCGGCTCGAAGATGGACGAAGTGATCTACGAAGAGTTCAAGGGCACCGGCAACATGGAACTGCCTCTGGACCGTCGCATCGCCGAGAAGCGTGTGTTCCCGGCCATCAACATCAACCGTTCGGGTACCCGCCGCGAAGAGCTGCTGACCGCCGACGACGAACTGCAGCGCATGTGGATCCTGCGCAAGCTGCTGCACCCGATGGACGAAATCGCTGCCATCGAGTTCTTGATCGACAAGCTCAAGCAGACCAAGACCAACGACGAGTTCTTCCTGTCGATGAAGCGCAAGTAAGCACTCGCTGTAGGCAAGAGCCGGGGAAACCCGGCTTTTTGCTATCTATCTTACGGACTATTCTGACTGGCCCGGTTCGGCGCTACACTGCCCGTCCCGACCGATACGGCCAACACGAGGCTCACGCATGCAGTATCGCGATTTGCGCGACTTTATCCGTGGCCTGGAGCAGCGCTCAGAACTCAAGCGCATCCAGGTCCCCATTTCGCCGGTCCTGGAAATGACTGAAGTCTGCGACCGCACACTGCGGGCCAAGGGGCCGGCACTGTTGTTCGAGCGCCCCACCGGTTACGACATTCCCGTCCTCGGCAACCTGTTCGGCACCCCGGAGCGGGTGGCCATGGGCATGGGCGCCCAGTCGGTGAGCGAACTGCGGGAAATCGGCAAGCTGCTGGCGTTCCTCAAGGAGCCCGAGCCGCCAAAGGGGCTCAAGGACGCCTGGTCCAAGCTGCCGATCTTCAAGAAAGTCGTGGCCATGGCGCCGAAAGTGGTGAAGGACGCGCCTTGCCACGAAGTGGTCATCGAGGGCGAGGATGTCGACCTGGGCATGCTGCCGATCCAGCATTGCTGGCCAGGCGACGTCGCGCCGCTGATCACCTGGGGCCTGACCGTTACCCGCGGGCCGAACAAGGAACGGCAGAACCTCGGCATCTATCGCCAGCAGGTGATTGGCCGCAACAAGGTCATCATGCGCTGGCTCAGCCACCGCGGCGGTGCCCTCGACTACCGCGAGTGGTGCGAGAAGAACCCCGGCAAGCCATTCCCGGTGGCCGTCGCCTTGGGCGCTGACCCGGCGACCATCCTCGGTGCCGTCACGCCGGTGCCGGACACCCTTTCCGAATACGCCTTCGCCGGCCTGCTGCGGGGCAACCGCACCGAGCTTGTGAAGTGCCGTGGCAGCGACCTGCAGGTGCCGGCGACCGCCGAGATCATCCTGGAAGGCGTGATCCACCCCGGCGAAACCGCGCCCGAAGGCCCGTATGGCGACCACACCGGCTATTACAACGAAGTCGACAGCTTCCCGGTGTTCACCATCGAGCGCATCACTCACCGCACCAAGCCGATCTATCACAGCACCTACACCGGCCGTCCACCGGATGAGCCGGCGATTCTCGGCGTGGCGCTGAACGAAGTGTTCGTGCCGATCCTGCAGAAGCAGTTCCCGGAAATCACCGACTTCTACCTGCCACCCGAAGGCTGCTCCTACCGCATGGCGGTGGTCACCATGAAGAAGCAGTACCCGGGGCACGCCAAGCGGGTAATGCTGGGCGTCTGGTCGTTTTTGCGACAGTTCATGTACACCAAGTTCGTTATTGTCACCGACGACGATGTCAATGCGCGGGACTGGAACGACGTGATCTGGGCCATCACCACGCGCATGGACCCCAAGCGCGACACGGTGCTGATCGAGAACACGCCGATCGATTACCTCGACTTCGCCTCGCCGGTCTCGGGCCTCGGTTCGAAGATGGGCCTGGACGCCACCAACAAGTGGCCGGGCGAAACCACGCGCGAATGGGGCCGGGTCATCGTCAAGGACGAGGCCGTCACCAAGCGGATCGATGAGCTGTGGAACCAGTTGGGAATAGATTGATGCAGGTAACCTTGCAGCCGTCCGGAGCCGTACTGGCGCTCAAGCCCGGAGAGAGGATTCTGGAAGCGGCACAACGCCTGGGTTACGACTGCCCGCAGAGCTGCCGCAATGGCAACTGTCACGTCTGTGCCGCCCTGCTGGTGGAGGGCCGGGTGCGTCAGGACGGTGAAGTACGCGATCACGGTGAGCTGTTCACCTGCATCGCCGAACCGCTGGAAGACTGCATCCTGCTCTGGGACGGCGTGCTCGCCCTGGGCGAGTTGCCGGTGCGTACGCTGGCGTGCCAGTTGAGCGAGTGCACCGAGGTCGGTGGCGATGTCTGGCGCGTGCGCCTGCGCGCCCCGGCCGGCAAACCGCCGCGCTACCACGCCGGGCAGTACCTGCTGATCGAGCGCGAAAGCGGCGACAAGGCAGCCTTCTCCCTGGCGTCGGCACCGCACGCTGGTCGTGACCTGGAAATGCACGTGCTGGCGCGGGAAAAGAGCGCGCTGGACCTGATCGCGCAACTGCAGCGCACTCGCATGGCCCGCCTCGAAATGCCGTTCGGCGACACCCATCTCGCCGAATTGCCGGAAGGTCCGCTGGTGCTGATCGCCGCAGGCACCGGCATGGCGCAGATGCACAGCCTGATCGAGCATTGCCGCGTGCAGGGCTTCAAGCACCCGGTGCATCTGTACTGGGGCGTGCGCCGGCCCGAGGACTTCTACAGCATCGACGCATGGGCGCAGTGGGAGCAACTGCCAAACCTGTTCCTGCACAAGGTCGTGAGCGACCTGTGTGGCTGGGACGGGCGCTGCGGCCTGCTGCATGAGGCGGTCTGCGAGGACCTCGACGACCTGTCGCGGATCCATGTCTATGCCAGCGGTTCGCCGGCCATGGTCTATGCCACCCTCGATGCCCTGGTGAATGCCGGCATGGATGCGCACCAGATGCGCGCCGATGTATTCGCTTATGCCCCACGCGGCTAACTTGAGTAATAAGGCGCGTTGCAACAACGCGCCGGTTTATAACCGAGTGTCCAAGTAAGGCTTATAAGCAAACGCCCGCCTTTTAATTATTGCCGGCGCCGCGAAAAAGTATCGCTACACTTGCAATAGTGTCCTTCGATCTTCTGAAACTCCCGTATTTCGCGGTGTTTAGGCGAGCGGGGGCTTGTTTCCGAACCGTTGTCTGCCGTACGGTAAGTGTCTATTGAGTGCGTTGGCTCTATAGTGGAGTACTTCGGTATTTCACGAGGAACTTTGGCGGCGGCTATGTCGGTAATCGAACCTGCACCTTTTCCCCTTGCGTATCCCCCGGTACTTGATTTCGGTCAGCAATTGTCCCGGGAGCAACTTCTCGACTCTGTCCAGCAAACCATGGCCCTGCACCAAGGCGGCCCGGTCTGGCTGTTCGCCTACGGTTCGTTGATCTGGCGCCCGGAGTGCCAGTCCACCGAGCGGCGGCGCGGGCGGGTTCATGGTTATCACCGCGGGCTGTACCTGTGGTCGCATGAGCATCGCGGCACGCCGGAATGTCCGGGTCTGGTGTTTGGGCTGGATCGGGGCGGTTCGTGCAGCGGGTTCGCCTATCGGTTGCCGGAAGACAAACTGCAGGATTCGCTGCTGGCGCTGTGGCAGCGCGAGATGCCGTACCCGGCGTATCGCCCGCACTGGCTGAATTGCCGGTTGGACGACGGCAGCAAGGTGCAGGCGCTGGGGTTCGTGCTGGAGCGGCATCTGCCGTGCTACGCGGGGAATCTGCCGGACAGCCTGCTCACCCATATCCTCGCCAGCGCCAAAGGGCGTTATGGCACGACCCGCGATTATGTCGAGCAGACCCTGGAAGCGTTGCGCAGCCATGCCATGCCGGACCGCAATCTGGAGGCGCGGTACAGGCGCTGTCATGGTCAGTGATTGAGCCTTGGGGGGGGGCCCCCCCCCCCCCCCCCCCCCCCCCCCCCCCAAAAAAAAAAAAA
>NZ_JANLOA010000067.1:0-73819 GCF_025466035.1 Pseudomonas sp. 20P_3.2_Bac5
ACATGCCGCACATAGGCGAACGATTGAGCGATACCCAACGGCCGCATGCCCAACCGCGCCAGCAGGCTGCCTTCGGCCGGGCCGATAAACAGCACGCCACCGGCATGAGTGAGGTTCTTCAACACCTCGAACACCCGCTGCTGGGTGGGGATATCGAAATAGATCAGCAAGTTGCGGCAGAACACAAAGTCGTAGGTGCCTTGACGGGCCAACAGCGCGGGATCGAGGACATTCCCCGCTTCGAACTGCACCTGCTTGCGCACGCGGTCGTCGAGGCGATGGCCGTCATCGGTTTCGCTGAAGTGCCGCTCGCGAAAGTCCTGGTGGCTGCCGCGAAACGAGTTGCGCCCGTACAGCCCGCGCTCGGCACGGGCGATGGAATTGGGGCTGATGTCCATGGCATCGACGCGAAATGCGTGGGACGCGACGCCGCCGTCGAGCAGCGCCATGGCAATCGAATACGGCTCCTCGCCGGTGGAACAGGGCAGGCTGAGAATCCGCAATGGCCGCGCACCGCCGAGTTCGGCCAGGCGTTTGTGGGCCAGGCCGACCAGTGCGGTGAAGGATTCCGGATAGCGGAAAAACCACGTCTCGGGAACGATCACGGCCTCGATCAGCGCTTGTTGTTCCTGGGGCGACTGCTGCAAACGCAGCCAGTAATCGTCCAGGTCGTGGGCCGCCAGCGCCGCGCAGCGCTGGCGCAAGGCGCGTTCGACCATCTGCTCGCCAACCGAGGCGACGTCGAGGCCGATGCGCTCCTGCAAAAAGCGGAAGAACCGCCGCTCGATGCTCATGGCTGCACCTCGAGCGCGGTCCCGGCGGGCGGAAAGAGCAAGCCGCGGACATCGTCGCTGAGCAGGTCCTGAACGCCGATCCACTGCAACAGGCCCTGAGCGTCTTCGCGCACCGGGCCGAGGTACGGCGCCTCGCGGTTGTCGACGCCGTAGGGACGGAATTCCGCCGGATCGCAGCGCAGCGTATCGCTGGCCTGTTCGAGAATCAGCCCGAGCAACAGGTCCGGGCGTGCGGTGTCAGCGCGGTAATGCACCAGCACCAGGCGCGTGCTGGTGCGGTGCGATGCCGGCTGGCCAAAGCTGAGGGCGCTGATGTCGATCACCGGCACCAGCGCGCCGCGATGGGCCAACACCCCGGCCACCCACTCGGGCGTCCGCGCGATGGGTTTGAGCGGCAAGCGCGGTAGCACCTCGGCAATCTCGCGGGTGTCGAGGGCAAACCGCTGCCCGCCAATGCGGAACACCAGGAACAACCGTCCCTGGCAGGCCGCGTCCTCGCTGCGGCGGGGCTTCAGCTCGTTCATCGCCACGTCAGACTTTGAACCGTGAAACGCCACCACGCAGGCCGACCGCCACCTGACTCAATTCGTCGATGGCGAAACTGGCCTGGCGCAGCGACTCGACGGTCTGGCTGCTGGCGTCGCTGAGCTGGGCCAGGGCGTGGTTGATCTGCTCGGCGCCGGTGGCCTGGGCCTGCATGCCCTCGTTGACCATCAGCACCCGCGGTGCCAGCGCCTGGACCTGATGGATGATCTGGCTCAACTGCTCGCCGACCTGCTGCACCTCGAACATGCCGCGGCGCACTTCTTCGGAGAACTTGTCCATGCCCATCACCCCGGCGGACACCGCCGACTGGATTTCCCGGACCATCTGTTCGATGTCGTAGGTGGCCACGGCGGTCTGGTCGGCCAGGCGGCGCACTTCGGTGGCGACCACGGCGAACCCGCGACCGTATTCACCGGCCTTTTCCGCTTCGATGGCGGCGTTGAGCGAGAGCAGGTTGGTCTGGTCGGCGACCTTGACGATGGTCACCACCACCTGATTGATGTTGCCGGCCTTCTCGTTGAGGGTCGCCAGCTTGTTGTTGACCAGATCGGCAGCGCCCATCACCTGGTGCATGGTTTCTTCCATCCGCGCCAGGCCCTGCTGGCCGGAACCGGCGAGCACCGAGGCCTGGTCGGCGGCGGACGTCACTTCGGTCATGGTCCGCACCAGATCCCGCGAAGTCGCGGCAATTTCCCGCGACGTCGCACCAATCTCGGTGGTGGTGGCGGCGGTTTCGGTGGCGGTGGCCTGTTGCTGCTTGGAGGTGGCGGCGATCTCGGTCACCGAGGTGGTGACCTGCACCGACGAGCGCTGGGCCTGGGACACCAGGCCGGTGAGTTCGCTGACCATCTCGTTGAAACCGTTTTCCACCGCGCCGAATTCGTCGTTGCGGTCCAGGTTCATGCGCACGCTGAGGTCACCGCCGCGCAGCACTTCCAGGGCGCGAACGATGCGCTGCATCGGCTCGGTGATGACGCGCATCAGCAGCAGGCCGCAGATGCCGGCGGCAACGACCGCCAGCAGCAGCGAGACGATCATGCTGATCTTGGCGGTGGACACGGCGTCGACGATGTTGTCGGTGGCGTGATCGGCGGAGCGGCGATTCCAGTCGATCAGCCCGTTGAGGTTCTTGCGACCTTCGGCCCAGGCCGGGGTCAGGTTCTCGATGAGCAAGCGTTGCGCTTCGGCGTAGTCCTGCTTGCGATAGGCCGCCAGCACCGCGTTCAGCGTCTGATGGTAAGTCTCGACCAGCACCTTGAAGGTTTCGAAGTTGGCCGTGTCTTCGGCATCGTTCATGGTCTGCTGGTAGTTGGCCATCTGCTGGCGCAGGCGCTCTTCGAAGTTCTTGTACAACGCCAGGTCGGCGTCGCTGAGCTCACGGTGATTGGACAGGCCCACCAGTTGCTGGGTCAGCACATAGCTGTCGACCCACGCGCTGCGGATCATCGAGCTGTAGTAGACCCCGGGGATGCTGTCGGAGCGGACGGTTTCTTCGCTGCTTTCGATGGCCATCAACCGCGAATACGCGGCAATGACCATCAGCGACATGATGGCGATGATCACGGCGAAACTTGCCAGGATCCGTTGGCGCAATGTCCAGTTCTTCACAATCAGCCCTCGAGCGTTCTACGCGTCAGGAAAAATGGGCTGATTATAGCCCACGCCTTACGCCAGCATGGGACTGATCCTACAGGAGTGAACGGGCAAAACGGCCTCATTTGTGGCCATTTGCCCATTTCATTGACTCAGATCGTCCGAACCTGCTTCTCAAGCTCGACCTTAAGCGCCGGATCGAGCCGCAACTGGCGGGCCAGTTCATCCAGGTAGGCGCGCTCCATGAAATGTTCTTCGTCCACCAGCATGACGCTGGCCAGGTACATTTCCGCGGCCATTTCCGGCGTGCCGGCGGCACGCGCGACGTCGGCCGGGTCGAGCGGTTTGTTCAGCTCGGCGTGCAGCCAGTGCTGCAGGTCGCGGTCGTTGCCGGAAAGTTTGACGAACTCGCCTTCGATCAACTCGCGCTCGCGTTCATCGACATGCCCGTCAGCCTTGGCTGCGGCCACCAGCGCCTTGAGGATCGCCTCGCTGTGCTGCTCGACTTGCGCGGGGGGCAGGCGGTCGAGGGTCTGCGGCTCGCCTTTCGGCGCGGCGGCCTGTTGCGCCTGCCAGTTGCCGTAGGCCTTGTAGGCCAGCACGCCGAGCGCGGCCAGGCCGCCGTAGGTCAGCGCCTTGCCACCGTATTTACGGGCCTTCTTGTTGCCGAGCAACAACCCCATCGCCCCCGCCGCCAGCGCACCACCGCCGGCACCGGAGAGGAGACTGCCGAGGCCGCCGCTGCCGCCCTTGTTCGCGCTGGAGGATGTGCCGGTCTGTTTTTGCAGCAAGTCCTGGCCGGACTTGAGCAGTTGATCGAGCAAACCACGGGTGTTCATTGCGAGCCTCCTGAGGCGCGGTTGTCCGAAAGCACCCGATGAAATGTCAGCGTGGTAATCGGAAAACCTGAATTGCCAATGTGGGAAAAACACTGACGGATAAGAGCCGAATCCTAACCGCGGGTTTCCGGGCCTCTGGGTGAAAATGTATTTCCTCTCGTGACAACGCCGGCGTCCTCGAATCGGTGGCAATCGTTGCTTTGTTCGGCTGCATCGTCGCGCATATAGCAAATTCGGTTAACCGCGCTTTTGTATTAACCCCTTCGCCCAACTACTTTCAGAGGTGCCCCGCACAGGCCTGCCGATCACCCGCGCTTGTCGCGACAGCCCATCTGCCAAACGGAGTTCGTCGATGCGCTTACCGCTGTTGTTCACCGCCACCACACTGGCACTGTCGCTGTCCTTGCTGCCGCCGAACGCACACGGCGCGGATGATCCACAGCGCGACCCGGCGGCCATCGCCGCGCTCGTTGCCCTCGGCAACTACCTGCAAAGCATCGAACGCTTCAGCCTGAGCGCCCGCAGCGAAACCGACCAGCAACTCGACAGCGGCCAGACCATCGCCTTCCAGCACCACACCCAGGTGCTCGCGGAGCGTCCCGACAAGCTCTACGTCAACGTTGACCAGAACAGTGCCAGCCGGCAGTTCTTCTACGACAGCAAGCGCTTCACCCTGTACGACCAGCGCCTGAACTACTTCACCCGCGGCGACGCCCCCGACAGCATCGACAAGCTGCTGGACCGGCTGGCCGATCGCTACGGCATCGAGCTGCCGCTGGCCGACCTGTTTCGCTGGAACGCCGGGACCGCCGATGACGTAGGCATCAGCCAGGCCTACGTGATCGACAAGGAAAACATCGAAGGACAGACCTGCACGCACTACGCCTACCGCCAGCCGGACATCGACTGGCAACTGTGGCTGCGCGAAGGCGCGGCGCCATTGCCGTGCCGGCTGGTGATCACCCGCCGCGACGACCCGGAGCGGCCGCGGCACAGCGTCAGCTTCGCCTGGGACCTCACCTCGCCGATCAAGGCCGACGCCTTCACCTTCATTCCGCCGGCCAAGGCGCTGGCGGTGCCGCTGGTCGAACTGCGCAAGGGAGAACAGCCATGAATTACGGGCGCGGTGCGCTGGTGCTCGGGGTCGCGGTGGTTCTGCTGATTCCCGCCGTGAGCGAGGCCTGGCAGTTGCGCGGGGGCGGTGGTGGGCGCACGTTCGTGGTGCCGCATCATGCGAGGGGTGGATTCCAGCGGCCGGGGTTCGAGCCGGGTTATCGGCCGCAGCCCATGCCTCGGCCGCAGCCGGGGCCGGGGCCGGGGCCGCATCCTGGGCCAGAGCCGCATCCGGGGCCACATCCTGAGCCGGGCCCCGGACCACATCCCATGCCTCCCGGACCCGGGCCAGGACCCATGCCGCCTCCGCCACCTCCACCGCCGCCCCCACCGGATGGCTGGTATCACCCTTGGGCGACCGCCGCAGTGATCGGGGCAACCACCGCGACCGCAATTGCGATTGGCAGCGAAGTGGCGTCGGTGCCGCCGGATTGTGTGTCGGTGGTGGCCAGCGGGGTCGCGTACCAGCATTGCGGGAGCACGTGGTATCAGCCGCAGTATGTGGGTAACAGCGTCCGGTTCGTGGTGGTCAGGGCGCCTTGGTAACGGGGCGCTATACCAGAACGCCCCCCGTCGCCTGCCGGTACTGCCTCGGCGTAAACCCGGTCAGCACCTTGAACTGCCGGGTAAACGCACTGTGATCGGTATACCCGCAGCGCAACGCCACCTCGGTAATCGGCAACTCGGTATGTAAAAGCTGATGCGCATGTTCCAGCCGCACTTTGTGGATCATCTGCCGCGGCGTCAGGTGGAACACCCGTTTGCAGTAGCGCTCCAGTTGCGCCACGGAAATCCCGGCGACGCGGGTCAATTCGCGCATGGTCACCGGCTGGTGAAAATTCGCCCGGATGTATTCATCCACCGCCGCCAGCCGCTGATACGCGGGGTGGGAGTCGCTGGCCGATTGCAGGTCCACCGACACCCCGGCCAGGCCGATGATTTCACCGCGGCGGTTATATAACGGGCGCTTGTGGGTCAAACACCAGCCGGGTTCGCGCGACCCGTACAAGTGCAATTCCAGTTGGTCTTCCAATACCCGGCCTTCTTCCAGTACCCGCCGATCCTGATCGGTATATCCGGGGCCCAATTGCGCCGGAAAGACTTCGGCGCTGGTCTTGCCCAACAAAGGCCTCAGTTGTTTGAAACCACAGCGTTGTATCAACGCCAGATTGGCCAACAGATAACGCGCCTGAACATCCTTGATGAATATCGCCACATTGGGAATGGCATCGAACAACGGCAATAAGAACGCCATGCCGGATAACAGCTCTTCGATGGTTTCAGGACGGCACTGATCATTGCCCTGACAGAGGATGGCAAACGCGCTGGGGGTCATGGGGCGGGCTCTCGTTCTTGACCGATTGGTAAAAATCCACAAGCGGGTTCTCACCAGGTGGACACTTTGCCGCACCCTCCCCGGACTGTCGAGCCTCGACGGACGCCACAGAGGGCGTGGCTTGTAAGGCTTCAGAAATTTTCCGAAGAGTCATAGGGAAATTTCCTAACTATGCCGATTTCGTCATTCCTCTTGAAGAAAACCATCAAGCGCCGAGGCGCCGATGGGTCCACTGTATTGGCATTGCCTGAGTCGTCGAAAACGTTGTGGCGAAGTCCAGGCAAGACCACCAGCCCGCGCCCTGGAATGCGTTGGCGAGCGTGCGCCGGGGTAACGAGGAAGTGTGTCTTCGCCCCCCCAATGCAATGACTCCATGAATACGGATTTTTATAAGAGCGCGGTTGCCCACAACCGCAAACACCGTATCGGGTGATCCCCGAAACAGTGCTTTCAAAGTGACATCACTTCTGCCTATCCAATAACCCACAAGAAGGCGACGCCATGTCAGGCAAAGGCAAGTTCAAAAAACAACTTTCATTGATAGACCTCACCTTTATCGGACTGGGAGCCATCTTTGGTTCGGGCTGGCTGTTCGCCGCCAGCCACGTGTCCGCCATCGCCGGTCCCGCCGGGATCTTTTCCTGGTTGCTGGGCGGTTTCGCCGTTCTGTTGCTGGGCATCGTCTACTGCGAACTGGGCGCCGCCCTGCCCCGCGCCGGTGGCGTGGTGCGTTACCCGGTCTATTCCCACGGCCCGCTGCTGGGCTACCTGATGGGCTTCATCACGCTGATCGCGTTTTCCAGCCTGGTGGCCATCGAAGTGGTCGCCGCGCGCCAATACGCCGCGGCCTGGTTCCCGGAGCTGACCAAGGTCGGTTCCAGTGACCCGACCGTCCTTGGCTGGCTGGTGCAGTTCGGCCTGCTCTGCCTGTTCTTCGCCCTCAACTACTACAGCGTGAAGACCTTCGCCAAGTCCAACAACCTGATCAGCGTGTTCAAGTTCATCGTGCCGCTGCTGGTGATCGGCGTGCTGTTCACCTTCTTCAAACCGGAAAACTTCACCTCCCAGGGCTTCATGCCATTCGGGCTTTCCGGCGTGGAAATGGCGGTATCCGCCGGCGGCATCATCTTCGCCTACCTGGGCCTGACCCCGATCATCTCGGTGGCCTCGGAAGTGAAGAACCCGCAACGCACCATCCCGATCGCGCTGATCCTCTCGGTGCTGCTGTCCACCGCCATCTATGCCTTGCTGCAGATCGCCTTCCTCGGCGGCATTCCGACCGAAATGCTGGCCAACGGCTGGTCCGGCATCGCCAAGGAACTCGCCCTGCCGTACCGCGACATCGCCCTGGCGCTGGGCGTGGGCTGGCTGGCGTATCTGGTGGTGGCCGACGCGGTGATCTCGCCCAGCGGCTGCGGCAACATCTACATGAACGCCACCCCGCGCGTGGTCTACGGCTGGGCCAAGACCGGCACCTTCTTCAAGGTCTTCACCCGCATCGACGAACAATCCGGCATCCCGCGCCCGGCGCTGTGGCTGACCTTCGGCCTGTCGGTGTTCTGGACCCTGCCGTTCCCGTCCTGGGAAGCGCTGATCAATGTGGTTTCCGCCGCGCTGATCCTCAGCTACGCCGTCGCCCCGGTGTCGGTCGCCGCGCTGCGCCGCAATGCCCCTGACATGCCGCGTCCGTTCCGCGTCCGCCGCATGGGCCTGCTCGGTCCGCTGTCGTTCATCATCGCCGCGCTGATCGTCTACTGGTCCGGCTGGAAGACCGTGTCCTGGCTGCTCAGCCTGCAAATCCTGATGTTCGTGATCTACCTGATGTGCGGCCGCTTCGTCCCGACCCAGCACCTGAGCCTGGCCCAGCAAGTGCGCTCGTCAGCCTGGCTGATCGGTTTCTACGCGGTGACCATCCTGCTCTCCTGGCTCGGCAGTTTCGGCGGCATGGGTGTCATTGCCCATCCGTTCGACACCCTGGTCGTGGCCGCCTGCGCCCTCGGCATTTACTACTGGGGCGCGGCAACCGGCGTACCGGCGCACTTGGTGCAACTGGAGTCCGACGACGCGGAAAGCGACGTCGAGCAAAACGCCCAGAGCGCTCCGGCCGGCGCCCGCGCCCAACTGTCCTGAGCCAACGGAGACCTGCCATGAGCGAGCGCATCAACCTCAGCCTCGACCAGGTGTTCGACCTGGCTCACCGCGCCCTGACCCACAACGGCATGGCCGACGACCATGCCCGGGCGATCGCCGAGGTGATCACCCAGGGCCAGCGCGACGAATGCCACTCCCACGGTCTGTACCGGGTGCTGGTGTGCGTGCGTTCGCTGCGCTCGGGCAAGGTCGATCCGGCGGCGCAACCGACCGTGAGTCAGCCGGCGCCGGCCATCGTCAAGGTGGATGCGCACTTCGGCTACTCGCTGCTGGCCTTCCAGCACGGCTTGCCGCAGTTGGTCGAAGCGGCGCGCAAACAGGGCGTGGCGGCGCTGGTGATCCGCAACTGCTTCCACTTCTCGGCGCTGTGGCCGGAAGTGGAAGCCATCGCCGCCCACGGACTGGTGGGCATGGCGATGACGCCGAGCCATGCCTGGGTAGCGCCGGAAGGCGGTAACCGCGGCGTGTTCGGTACCAACCCGCTGGCCTTCGCCTGGCCACGGGCGGGACAGCAGCCGTTCGTCTTCGACTTCGCCACCAGCGCCATCGCCCGCGGCGACATCGAACTGCACGCCCGCCAGGAGAAAGCCATTCCACTGGGCTGGGGCCTGGACACCGAAGGCCAGCCGACCACCGACGCCCGCGCCGCGCTGGACGGTGCCATGCAGACCTTCGGCGGACACAAGGGCTCGGCCCTGGCGGCGATGATCGAATTGCTGGCCGGCGCGCTGATCGGCGACCTCACCAGCGCCGACTCCCTGGCCTTCGACGCCGGGGCCGGGGCTACGCCATGCCATGGCGAACTGCTGCTGGCGTTCGATCCGAAGCGCTTCGGCGGTGACGATTTCGAACGGGGCCAGCAACGCGCCGAAGACCTGTTCAGCGCCATCACCGGCCAGGGCGCGAGGCTGCCCTCGCAACGCCGCTTCGCCGCGCGCCAGCGCTCACAGGCCGAGGGCGTGTGGGTCGAGCGCAGCCTGCTGCGGGATATCGAAGGCCTGCTGGCCTGACCTGACAACAACGCATTCTTGAAGGACAGACTGATGAAACAGATCCGCGTGATCGATTCCCACACCGAAGGCGAACCCACCCGCCTGGTGCTGGACGGCTTTCCGCAACCGGCCGGCGAGACCATGGCGCAAAAGCGCGATGCACTGCGCCAGCAGCATGACCAGTGGCGCCGCGCCTGCCTGCTGGAGCCGCGTGGCAACGATGTCCTGGTGGGCGCGCTGTACACGCCACCGGTGTCGGAAGACGCCACCTGCGGCGTGATCTTCTTCAACAACGCCGGCTACCTGGGCATGTGCGGCCACGGCACCATCGGCCTGGTCGCATCCCTGTATCACCTGGGCAAGATCGCCCCTGGCGAGCACAAGATCGACACCCCGGTCGGCCAGGTCAGCGCCACCCTGCATGCCGACGGCGCGATCACCGTGGCCAATGTGCCGTCCTACCGCTACCGCAAGCAGGTGCCGGTGGACGTGCCGGGTTACGGCCGCGTCTTCGGCGATATCGCCTGGGGCGGCAACTGGTTCTTCCTGGTGTCCGAGCACGGCCAGGAACTGCACCTGAGCAACGTCGAGCTGCTCACCGACTTCACCTGGAAGATGCTTCGCGCCCTCGAAGACCAAGGCATCCACGGCGAAGACGGCGCGCTGATCGACCATATCGAACTGTTCGCCGACGACGCCGAGGCCGACAGCCGCAACTTCGTCATGTGCCCCGGCAAAGCCTACGACCGCTCGCCCTGCGGCACCGGCACCAGCGCCAAGCTCGCGTGCCTGGCCGCCGACGGCAAGCTGGCCGCCGGCGAGCCCTGGGTACAGGCGAGCATCACCGCCAGCCGCTTCGAAGGTCGCTACGAATGGGACGGCGAGCGCATCCGTCCGTTCATCACCGGCCGCGCCTACATGACCGCCGACGCCACCCTGCTTATCGACGAAAACGACCCCTTCGCCTGGGGCATCTGAGCCCCCTGCTGTAGGAGCGAGCTCGCTCGCGAAGGACCGCCAAGCGGTCCCGTCCCCTCTCCCGACTCAAACTGAACACAAAGGACCAAGACTCATGACCACCAACATCTTCACCGGCACCATCCCCGCCCTGATGACCCCTTGCACCCCGGACCGCAAACCGGACTTCGACGCGCTGGTGAAAAAAGGCCGCGAACTGATCGAAGCCGGCATGAGCGCCGTGGTCTATTGCGGCTCCATGGGTGACTGGCCGCTGCTGACCGAAGCCGAGCGCCAGGAAGGTGTGGCGCGCCTGGTGGCCGCCGGCATTCCGACCATCGTCGGCACCGGCGCGGTCAACTCCCGCGAAGCCGTGTCCCACGCGGCCCACGCCGCCAAAGTCGGCGCCCACGGCCTGATGGTGATTCCCCGCGTGCTGTCTCGCGGCGCCTCGCCGGCCGCTCAGGAAGCGCACTTCGCGGCAATCCTGGAAGCCGCGCCGAAACTGCCGGCGGTGATCTACAACAGCCCTTACTACGGCTTCGCCACCCGCGCCGACCTGTTCTTCAAGCTGCGCCGCCAGTACCCGAACCTGATCGGCTTCAAGGAGTTCGGCGGTGCCGCCGACATGCGCTACGCCGCCGAGCACATCACCTCGCAGGACAAGGACGTGATCCTGATGGCCGGCGTCGACACCCAGGTCGTGCACGGTTTCGTCAACTGCGGCGCCACCGGTGCCATCACCGGTATCGGTAACGCCCTGCCGCGTGAAGTGCTGTTGCTGGTCGACCTGAGCAAGAAAGCCGCCAAGGGTGACGCCGTCGCCCGCCGCCAGGCGCTGGAACTGTCGGACGCCCTGCAAGTGCTGTCGTCCTTCGATGAAGGCTGCGACCTGGTGCTCTACTACAAGCACCTGATGGTGCTCAACGGCGACACCGAATACAGCCTGCACTTCAACGAAACCGACGTGCTCAGCGACGCCCAGCGCAACTACGCCGAGACCCAGTACACGCTGTTCCGCCAGTGGTTCGCCACCTGGTCGGCGAGCAACAACGTCGCCTGATCCCTCGCGGCGCCTTGTGCGCCGCTTCCGTTTCTTGCCGGCTGTACGCAGCCGGCCACCCTCGAATTCATTTCAGGAGCCGTTATGACCCTGACAGGCAACATGCTGATCGGTCAGCACGCCGTAACCGGCAGCCGCGAAGCCATCCGCGCGATCGACCCGGCCACCAACCGGGTGCTCGAACCGGCTTATCCGGGCGG
Source organism: Pseudomonas sp. 20P_3.2_Bac5 (assembly GCF_025466035.1). NCBI lineage: Bacteria > Pseudomonadati > Pseudomonadota > Gammaproteobacteria > Pseudomonadales > Pseudomonadaceae > Pseudomonas > Pseudomonas sp. 20P_3.2_Bac5. The sequence continues at coordinate 11,585 of NZ_JANLOA010000067.1, forward strand.
CACCACCGAGCAGGTGGAACAAGCCTGCGCCCTGGCCTGGTCGGCGTTCGACCGCTACCGGGAAACTTCGCTGGAAGTTCGCGCGCAGTTTCTCGAACGTATCGCCAGCGAGATCGAAGCGCTGGGTGACGAACTGATCGACCGCGCCGTGGCCGAAAGCGGCCTGCCCCGCGCCCGGATCCAGGGCGAACGCGGTCGCACCTGCGGGCAACTGCGCACCTTCGCCCGTACTGTTCGCGCCGGTGAATGGCTGGACGTGCGCGTCGACAACGCGCAACCGCAACGCCAACCGCTGCCCCGCGCCGACCTGCGTCAGCGGCAGGTGGCGCTGGGCCCGGTGGCCGTGTTCGGCGCCAGCAACTTCCCGCTGGCCTTCTCCGTCGCCGGCGGCGACACCGCTTCGGCCCTGGCCGCCGGCTGCCCGGTGATCGTCAAGGCCCACGGCGCCCATCCCGGCACCAGTGAACTGGTCGGCCAGGCACTGGCCCGCGCGGTGAAACACTGCGAGCTGCCAGCCGGAGTGTTCTCGCTGCTGTACGGTTCCGGTCGTGAAGTGGGCATCGCGCTGGTCTGCGATCCGCGCATCAAGGCCGTGGGTTTCACCGGCTCGCGCAGCGGCGGCATCGCCCTGTGCCAGGCGGCCGCGGCACGGGCCGAGCCAATTCCGGTGTACGCGGAAATGAGCTCGATCAACCCGGTGTTCCTCTTCCCGTCCGCCTTGCAGGCCCGCGCCGAAACACTGGCCCAGGGCTTCGTCGCCTCGCTGAACCAGGGCGCCGGACAGTTCTGCACCAACCCCGGCCTGGTGATCGCCCGCCAAGGCGCCGACCTCGACCGCTTTATCGCCACCGCCGCCCAGCACATCTGGCAGAGCCCGGCGCAAACCATGCTCACCCCGGGCATCTTCAGCGCCTACCGCAACGGCATCGAAACGCTGGCCAGCAACCCCAACGCCGACACCGCCGCCGCCGGCCTCGCCGCTGAAGGCCCGAACCAGTGCCAGACGCACCTGTTCGTCACCCAGGCGGCGGATTTCCTCGCCGATCCGAGCCTGCAAGCCGAAGTGTTCGGCTCCGCCTCGCTGGTGGTGACCTGCGCCGATGACGCGCAGGTCCGCCAGGTGGCCGAGCACCTCGAAGGCCAATTGACCGCGACCCTGCACCTGGACGAAGCCGACCTCGACGACGCCCGCGCCCTGCTGCCGACGCTTGAACGCAAGGCCGGACGCCTGCTGGTCAACGGCTGGCCGACTGGCGTGGAAGTCTGTGATGCGATGGTCCATGGCGGCCCGTTCCCGGCCACCTCGGATACCCGGAGCACCTCGGTGGGGACGGCGGCGATCCTGCGTTTCCTGCGTCCGGTGTGCTACCAGGACTTCCCCGACAATCTGCTGCCTGCTGCGCTGCAACACGGCAATCCGCTGCACTTGCGGCGCCTGCTCGACGGCCAGAGAGAGGCCTGATCGATGGCCACGACCTTCACCCCCAACGTGGATATCGCCGTGATCGGCGCCGGCATCGTCGGCGTCGCCTGCGCCCTGCAACTGGCCCGCCAGGGCCAGCGGGTGTTGCTGGTCGACCGCCAGGCGCCGGGCATGGGCGCCTCGTTCGGCAACGCCGGGCACCTGGCGACCGAGCAGGTGTTTCCCATCGCCGACCTGTCGATCCTCAAGCGCCTGCCGGCGATGCTCATGGACCCCATGGGCCCGCTGCGCCTGGACTGGAAATACCTGCCGCGGGCCTTGCCGTGGTTCACTCGCCTGCTGCTGAACCTGCGCCCGGCACCGTTTCGCCGCAGCGTGGCCGGCATTCGCGCGCTGAACGAAGGCAGCCTGGCGGCCTGGCGGCGCCTGCTGGATTCCATTGGCCGGGCGGAAATGCTCAAGCAGGACGGTTCGCTGCTGGTCTTCGAGCGCCCCGAATCCCGCCCCGCCATCGACGCCCTGCAAGCGCGCATGCGCCAGCAGAATGTCGAGGTGACGTTGTGGCAGGCGGACGCCGTGCGCGCCGCCGCGCCGCAACTGAGCGAGCATCTGTTGGGCGGTCTGTTCTTCCCCGCGACCGGGCACTTCCTCGATCCGCACCAGGCGGTGGAAGCACTGTTCGACGCCGCCACGGCTGCGGGCGTGCAGTTCGTTCAGCGCGAGGTACAGGGCGGGCAACTCAAGGCCGACGGTGTCTCGCTGCGCACCGAACAGGGCGAACTGGTGGTGCCTCGGGTGCTGATCGCATGCGGCGCGCATTCGGCTCACCTGACCGAAGCGCTGACCGGCACGCGGGTGCCGCTGGATACCGAACGCGGCTATCACCTGATGCTGCCCCACGAGCACGACCGGCTGCCGTTCGCCGTCACCTCGCTGGAGCGCAAGTTCATCATGACGCCCATGACCGGCGGCCTGCGCCTGGCCGGCACCGTCGAATTCGCCGGCCTGGAGCGCCCGGCCAACATGGCCCGGGCCTGGCAGTTGCAGCGGCTGAGCCAGGGCCTGTTCAAGCGCGAACTGAATGCCGAAGCGGCAACGCCGTGGATGGGCTTTCGGCCTTCGCTGCCGGATTCGTTGCCGGTGATTGACCGGGTGTGCGAAGGCCGTGTGCTGCTGGCTTTCGGTCATCAACATCTGGGGCTGACCCAGGCGGCGGTGACGGCGGAGATGGTCGCAGCATTGGCGGGCTTGGCGACGCCCGCCACTGCGTTGCCGAACGTCGCAGCCTATCGGCTCGCGCGTTTCTAGTGAGTCGAGTCCACCAGCACTTCTTCCCCCAACGCCCCGTTGGCGGGTAGCGGCTGATTGGTCGAGTTGGCCGCGCGCATCACCCTGATCGCACGCGCGCCGACGGCCTGTGCGGAACGGATGTCGCTGTCGGAGTCACCGTAATAGAGGTGCACCCCACGGTCCTGGAGAAAGCGCGCCTTCTCCGGGCCGGAGGTGAACACCACGGGCTGCATGTCCCTGATGGCGAAAACCTGCTCAAGGATGGCAGTGACCTGCTCACCCTCGGTCTTCGGTCGGGCGGTGACGAAAAACAGCGTGTCGCCGCGACGCTGATGCAGGTCGATCAGGGCACGGGCTACGTCCTTGGGAATCGAATAGCGGTCACAGCCCGCGTTGGTTTCCGTCCAGAACGCCCTGTTCTTCAGGTAGTCGTTGCTGCCCGGCGAATACTTCTGCTGGCCCTCGTAGAAACAGGGGCTGGAGAACAACACGGTGTCGTCGATATCGAACCCTACCGCCATCGGCGCCGTGTCGCCGAGGCTGCTGGTGAGTTGCTGCAGGGTAATCCAGTGCACACCGGCAGGGCGCGACGGGTCGGAACATCCCGCCAGGGTCAGCGCCAGCAATGCGGCCAGCATCCGTTGGAAAGTACGCACACAAACCTCTCGTTTCGAAAGTGGAGACCTTGTCACTCGCTGGCGCCACACCCGTGGTGCCCGACAAGGGGTCTACCTGAATAACTGACAGTCATGTCAATTTCGTTTCGATACGCCAGGTTTCGTCAGCAACTGATACCGGCACCCCATTACCGGTTCCAGACTGTTCAACAAACAGTCTATTTAGACCCTTACAGCCTGCCAGCGCCCTTTAAATCGCATCGTTTTTCCGGGATTGATATCTTTTTGCCACTCGACAGCGAGCACTTAATCAAACTGTAACGTCCTCCTCCTAGGGTGTTCCTGACATCAGTGACAGCTTTGAAAGGTTTCGCACCGAGGGCTCTCACAACACAGTCGAAGTAGCCGCGCCGCTATCAGCCGGCCGACGAACAAAAGTGGAGAGCCAAGGCAATGCGCAGTTGGGAAGAACCGAAAAAGAAACGCGTGCATATCGAAATCATCCCGATGATCGACGTGATGATGTTCCTGCTGGTGTTTTTCGTGCTGATCAGCCTGAACGTGATTCCGGCCCTGGGCATCAAGACCCAGTTGCCCGGCGCCGCCCACGCCCAGCAGTTGAAACCGCAGAACAAGGCGGTGATCACCCTCGGCCTGAATGACCGTTTGCAACTCGACGGCCAGGACCTCGGCGAAGACGCATTGGTCGCGCAATTGAAGACCCTGGAAAACACCAGCGAGAAACTGGTGATCATCCTCAACAGCGATCAAGACGTCGAAGTCGGTCGGCTCGTGGCCGTGATGGACCTGCTCAAGAGCAACGGTTTTTCGTCTGTTTCCATCGCCACGCGAAAGCTGTAAGCCATGTCGGTCCTGTTCAAATCGCGAAAAGTCATCGCGTGCCTGCCGGCCATCTGCCTGCTGGTGATCGCTGTTCAGAGCGCCCTCAAGGCGGAGTTGAAGATCACCCCGAAGTACGACGAAACCACGGTGGAGGTGGCACTGATCGATCCGGCGGACCTGCAGCCAGAACCGGCGCCTGCGCCACCGCCGCCAGAGCCGGAACCTGTGCCCGAGCCACTGCCCGAGCCAGACCCGGAGCCCGTGGTCGAACTGCCGGAGCCGCCGCCCAAGCCCAAGCCAAAACCGCCTGAGCCCAAGCCGCAGCCGCCCAAGCCGAAACCCCAGGTGGCCAAGCCAGCACCACCCCAGCCAGCCGCGCAACCGGCAGTGGCCCCGGCAGTGGCAAGCAAACCGCCAGCGGCCGCGACACCGGCGCCACCACCACCGCCGGCGCCGCCCAAGGTCAACATCGCGGCATTGGAAAACAGCTACATCGCCGCGCTGCACGCGGAGTTGGAGAAGTACAAGCAATACCCGCGAGGCCGCGAGGCATCGCTGCAACGCCCGGAGGGCAGTGTCGTGATCTGGCTGCTGATCGACCGGGGAGGAAAGGTGCTCGATTCGGGCATCGAGAAGAAAGCCGTGAGCATGCTGCTGAACAAGGCAGCGCAAACCAGCTTGCGCCGTATCGAGCAAGTAAGGCCCTTTCCCAAGGCCGTATTCGAGGGCAGGGATAAGTACCGTTTCATCGCGACGCTTGTTTACAACATAGAAAACTAGGTTCCCCGGAAAGTGCCCAGCCGACGATCGCTCAGATCGCCGGGCGGGCCTCTGCACGCGCGAAACCTGGCATCTGTCTTCACACGATCAATCACAAACAAGGGAGGGAAGCTTGGTGAAACTCAATCGGCTGTTCGTCATGATGTTGACCGTTGGTTGCGGCGGTTGGACCGCCTCGACACTGGCGGAAGACTCCGTCGATATCGGTAGCGTCAACGTTACCGGTCAAACCGTGGGCAACGGTTTGATGGTGCAGGAGGAAGCGGCCAAAGCGCGCTCCACGGTCACCAAGGAAGCCCTGGACAAGATGAGTCCGACAAGCAACGGTATCGACAAGCTGAAATACACGCCCGGCATCAACGTCTCCAGCGACGACAGCACCGGCCTGAGCGGTTTCAACTTCACCATGCGTGGCATGAAATCCGACCAGATCGGCATGACCATGGACGGCGTGCCGATCAACGACTCGGGCAGCTTCGAGGTGTACCCGAACCTGCTGGGCGACCCGGAAAACCTCCAGGAAGTCTTCGTGACCCAGGGCTCCTCCGAACTGGATGCGCCGCATATCGGTTCCAGCGGCGGCAACATCGGCCTGGTCTCGATGGCCCCGAGCAAGGACGCCGGGGTGTTCTTCAAGCAGACCGTTGGCAGCAACAACCTGAGCAAGACCTTCGTTCGCCTGAACACCGGTGAATACAACGGCCTGAGCAACTACATTTCCGCGTCGAAAACCAACAGCGACAAATGGAAAGGCAAAGGCGACCTGGACGCCGAGAAGTTCGAACTGAACAGCCTGTTCAAGTTCGGCGAAGGCAACTCGATCCAGGGCATCATCAAGTACCACAAGCAGGAAAACTACAACTACGTTTCGCCGAGCCTGGCGCAGTACAAGTCGGACCACGACTACGATTTCCCCAACGTATCGACCTACAACCCGACCACCGGCAAGCTCACCACCGCCAGCTACGAGACCAGCCGCAACCCGTACGAAAACGTCACGGCATCGGTCACCAGCCGCTGGCAGTTGCGCGATGACCTGCAACTGACCGTCGCGCCTTACTACTACTGGGCCAACGGCGGCAGCTACCGCGCCTTCGGTTCGCCAGCCACCCTCACCCGAACCACCAACAGTTCTGGCAACTATGACCTGAGCAACCTCAAGACCACTGCCCAGTACAACGCCGACGGCGACCCGGTCAGCGGCCGTTACTACCGTCCGTCCTGGACCGAAACCTGGCGTCCGGGCGTCAACACCAAGCTGAGCTGGGCGTTCAACGACGAACACAACATCGACTTCGGCTACTGGTACGAACGCGCCCGCCAGCGCCAGACCCAACCGTTCATCTACCTTGAAGCCGATGGCAGCCCGACCGACATCTGGGGCAACTACGAGAGTTCCAACCAGGTCAGGGACGCCAACGGCAAAGTTGTACAGGGCCGCAACTACTTCACCATCACCCCGGTGCACAAACTGTTCGTCCAGGACACCTGGACCGCTACCCCCGACCTGACCCTGACCATGGGCCTGGCCTACGAGCACTCCACCCGTGACGGCGACCTGAAGGCCAGCCTCTATGACACGCCTGAAAAGCGCGACAAGACCTACCACGAGTTCCTCCCGAGCTTCAGCGCGCGCTACCAGATCAACGAGGACAATCAGGCGTTCTACAACGTCACCCGCAACATGCGCACACCGCCCAACTACGTGCTCTACAACGCCGGGGACTCGATCAGCCTCAAACCCGAGCTGAGCTGGAACCAGGAGCTGGGCTGGCGCTACGCCACCGATGACATGGCGTTGTCGGCCACGCTGTTCTACCTCAAGTTCAAGGATCGCCAGGTTTCGAGCCGCGACGAGGTCACCGGTGACTACCTGATGCTCAACGTCGGCAAGGTCGAGAACAGAGGTGTCGAACTGGAGTTCAGCGGCCTGCTGCCGCACAACTTCAACTACTACGCCTCCTACACCTACACCGAGGCCGAGCAGCAGAACGACACCCTCTACTACGGTGTGTACGTGCCGACCAAGGGCAAGCAGATCGCCGGCGTGCCGAAGAACATGTTCAACCTGAGCCTGGGCTACGACGACGGTCGCTTCTACGGCAACGTCATCGGCAAGTTCGTCGACAACCAGTTCGGCGACCTGACCAACGACCAGAGCATCCCGCACTACACCACCGTCGACATGAACGTCGGCTACCGCTTGCCGGTGAACAAGAAGTTCGTCAAGGACGCCACCGTGCGCCTGTCGCTGAACAACGTGTTCAACCGCGAGTACCTCTCCGGCGTGCAGACCACCACCTTCAACTCGGTGCGCTACAACGGCAGCGGCTCGGCCTTCGCCGGCGCCCAGACGCCTTACTACACCATCGGCGAAGAGCAGACGGTCGCGCTCTCCGTGGAAGCCAACTTCTAACCCTGTCTTCTAACCCAGAGCCAGGACCGGCCTGCGAGCCGGTCCTGCCCCGTGCCTGAACCGCCAGAGGTAACCCGCCATGAACATGGACCTGCTCCACGACATCACCTTCTACATCATGTACGGCGCCGCCGCCCTCGCCGCCTTCGTGGTCGTGGAACGCGGCATTTTCTTCGCCCACAACCTGCGCCGCGCCCGCGCCCTGGAAGCGGCCCTGCACCAGAAGGTGCGCCACTTCGACGAACTGCCCGCCGAACTGCGCCAGCGCGACAGCCTGCCGTTGCAGTTGCTGCGTCAGCTCTTCGACGGCCGCGTCGGCCTGCATTCGCACAATGAGCTGGAAGACCTCGGCCAGGCGATCTACATCGCCATGCGCGGCAAGCTCAACCATGGCCTGTGGATCCTCGAAGCGGTGGTCGCCGGCGCACCGTTGCTGGGCTTGCTCGGCACCATTCTCGGCATCATCGACACCTTCAAGGCCCTGGCCGAAGCCGGTGTTTCCGACCCGGGCGAAGTCTCTCGCGGCATCGGTACCGCGCTGTACGCCACCGCCTTGGGGATCGCCATCGCCCTGGTTGGCCTGGTGTTCAACAGCCACCTTCAAGACCGCCTCGAACTGATCAACGACAACCTGAAGATGCTCCTGTTGCGCGCCGGCATGGGCACCGCCTTCAGCACCCGGCCTGTTACCGCGCCGGCTGCCTCCAGCCTGCAACCTGCCTGACCGGCCGAGGATCGTCATGCCGCATCCACGTCTTGCCTTACGTCCCCTGCCGCTGATGCTGGCGGCCCTGCTGCTGGCCAGCGGCTGCCAACCGGCGAAGCCGCCGGTCAACGTCACTATCGCCGCCCTCAACGATTTCCACGGCAACCTGCAACCGAGCCCGTTCCAGAACGGCGAGGTCAAGCTCAAGGCCGGCGGCATCGGTCCGCTCAGCGGTGCGTTGGGCGAGTTGCGCAAGCAGGATCCGCAACTGCTGCTGGTGGGCGTGGGCGACATGGTCGGCGGCAGCCCGCCGATCTCCTCGATGTGGGCCGACGAGCCCAGCCTGAAAGCGCTGAACCTGCTGGGCCTGAAGTTCTCCGTGGTCGGCAACCATGAGCTGGACCACGGCAAGGCCGAGTTGCTGCGGCAAATCAACGGCGGCTGCCAGTCCGACCGCGCCGCCCAGGCGTGCCAGTTCGACAAGGCGTTCAAGGGCGCGGGCTTCCCCTACCTCTCCGCCAACCTGATGGACCGCCAGACCGGCAAGGCGCTATTCCCCGGCTACCGCATCGAACAGGCCCACGGGGCGAAGATCGCCTTTGTCGGCGCCACCCTCAGGAACGTCGATGCCTACGTCAGCGCCAACAGCATGAAAGGCCTGTACACGATCGATGAAGCCGAGGCGATCAACGCCCTGCTGCCGGAGTTGACCGCGCAAAAGGTCGATGCCGTCGTCGCGGTGATCCACCAGGGCGGCGCCACCCCGGAGCGCTTCGACCAGCAGGCGTGCAGCCAGTTGAGCGGCGACGTGGTGGACGTAGCCAAGCGGCTCGACCCGACGATCAAAGTGGTGCTCACCGCCCACACCCACGAAGGCTACCTGTGCCGTGTCGGCGACAAGCTGGTGACCCAGGGCGCCTCGTTCGGCCGCCTGCTGACCCACCTGACCCTGACCGTGGATACCCACAAGCACCAGTTGCTCGACGTCAAAGCCAACAACCTGGTGGTGGACGCCCAGCGCTACCACGCCAGCCCCGAAATCGCTCCGTTGCTGGCGGAAATCGAAACCCGCAGCCAGGCGCAACTGAGCAGACCGGTGGCCCGCCTGGGCGCCCGCGAAGTGCTGCGTGCCACCAACGAGGCCGGCGAATCGGCCATGGGCGACCTGATCGCTGACTCGCACCTGGCCGCCACCCGCGCCCTCGGTGCCCAGGTCGCCTTGATGAACCAGGGCGGCATGCGCATGGATATCAGCCTGGAGGACGGCCAGGAGCAGGTGAATTACGGCCAGGTCGCCACCGTGCAGCCGTTCAACAACAGCCTGATCCTGCTCACCCTGACCGGCGCGCAACTGCGGCAACTGCTGGAGCAGCAATGGCAGGACGGCGGCATGGGTTTCTATCCGCTGCAACCTTCGGCCTCGCTGACCTACCGCTGGGACGACCGCCAGCCGAAGGGCCAGCGCGTGCTCGCCGACAGCCTGCTGGTCGACGGCCAGCCGGTGCAGCCGGAGCAGCCCTACCGCATCGTCATGAACAGCTTCCTCGCCGAGGGCGGCGACAACTTCAGCGTGCTCAAACAGGCCAGTGACCGCCTCGACACCGGGATCAACGACCTCGACGCGATGATCAGCTACCTGCAGGAACGTGATCGCGCGGGCCAGCCCGGCGGCCTCGCCGAGGCGCAGCAGCGCATCCAGAAAGCCACAGCGCAGGTGGCCAGCAATGCGCAGTGAAGACTGGCAAACGCTGCAGGATCGCCTGTTGCCGGAGGCTATCGCCGCCGCCGACAGCGCCTGGTGCCCGCACTCGGAATTCCCCGTGGGCGCCGCGTTGCTGACCGCCGACGGCAAGGTGATTCGCGGCTGCAACGTGGAGAACGTGTCCTATGGACTGACCAACTGCGCCGAGCGCAGCGCGCTGTTCAGCGCCATCAGCCAGGGCCTGGCGCCCGGCAGTTTCAAGGCGCTGCTGGTGTACGCGCCCAAGGTGCCGCTGATTTCGCCTTGCGGTGCCTGTCGCCAGGTGATGGTGGAACTGCTGGCGCAGGACTGCCCGGTGATCTGCGTCGGCCAGGACAGCGCGGCAACCCGCCACTGGACCGCCGGGCAATTGCTGCCCGGCGCCTTCATCGAGTTTTGACCAGACCCGCCAGACCGACCGCAGACGTCGGCGGCGCTTACTTGAATCCTCCGGGGAAATGATCGATGGGCTTCATCGGTATCGTGGTGTTGTTGCTGTTGGCGGTGGCGCTGTCCAGTAACCGCAAGGCCATCCGTTTGCGCACCGTCGGCGCGGCGTTCGCCGTGCAGGCCGGGCTGGGCGCATTCGCCCTGTACGTGCCCTGGGGCCAGAGCACCCTGGGCGGTATCTCCGAGTCGGTGAGCTCGCTGCAGGGCTACGCCGATCAGGGCATCAGCTTCATCTTCGGCGGCTTGAGCAGCAGCAAGATGTTCGACGTCTTCGGCACTGGCGGCTTCGTCTTCGCCATTCGCGTGCTGCCGCTGATCGTGTTCTTCAGCAGCTTCATCGCCGTGCTGTATTACCTGGGCGTGATGGACCTGGTGATCCGGGTGATCGGCGGCGGCCTGCACCGCGTGCTGGGCACCAGCCGCACCGAGTCGATGGCCGCCACGGCGAACATCTTCGTCGGCCAGACCGAGGCGCCCATGGTGATCCGCCCCTTCATCCGGCGCCTGACCCGCTCCGAGCTGTTCGCGGTCATGGCCGGCGGCATGGCCTCGGTGGCCGGTTCGATGCTGATCGGCTATGCCAGCCTGGGCGTCGAACTGAAATACCTGATTGCCGCAAGCTTCATGGCCGCTCCGGGTGGATTGCTGATGGCCAAGCTGATGGAACCGGAAACCGAAACCCCGCAGCAGCGCCCGGACGACGAGCCCCAGGACCACGGCGACAAACCGGCCAACGTTATCGACGCCGCCGCCCTCGGCGCCTCGTCCGGCCTGCATCTGGCGCTGAACGTCGGCGCCATGCTGCTCGCCTTCATCGCCCTGATCGCCCTGTTCAACGGCATCCTCAGTTGGAGCGGCAACTGGTTCGGGGTCCCGGAACTGAGCATGCAACTGATCCTCGGCTACCTGCTGGCGCCCCTGGCCTTCGTCCTGGGCGTGCCCTGGAGCGAAGCCGTCACGGCCGGCGGCCTGATCGGCGAAAAGCTGGTGCTCAACGAGTTCGTGGCCTACGTCGACTTCGCCGCCCACCTCGACCCGGCACAAGCTGCCGCCAAGGGCGTGGCGGTGCTGTCCACGCAGACCCAGGTGATCATCACCTTTGCCCTGTGCGGCTTCGCCAACCTCGCCTCCATCGGCATCCAACTGGGCAGCCTGGGTGTGATGGCCCCCGAGCGACGCCCGGACATCGCCCGCCTGGGCCTCAAGGCGGTGGTGGCCGGCACCCTGTCCAACCTGATGAGCGCGGCACTCGCCGGGCTCTTCCTGTCCATCTGAACCGAATCCAATGAATGCGTGTGAACTGACATGACCGAACTCGATGCAAAGCACTCGCGCACGCTGATTGCGCTGATGGACCTCACCTCCTTGAACGACGATGACAGCGACGCGCACATCGTCGAGTTGTGCCACAAAGCTACAACCCCGGCCGGCCACGTGGCCGCGGTCTGCGTGTACCCGCGCTTCGTTGCCCTGGCACGCAAGACCCTCGATGAACTCGGCGCGCAGACCGTAGCGGTGGCCACCGTGGTCAACTTCCCCGCCGGCAGCGCACCCGTTGACGAAGTGCTCGAACAGACCCGCCAGGCCCTGGCCGACGGCGCCGATGAAATCGATATGGTCTACCCCTGGCGCGCGCTGCTGGCCGGCGATGCCGACAGCGGCTTCGCCCTGGTCCGCGCCTGCAAGGCGCTGTGCGCGGACCGCGCAGTGCTCAAGGTCATCCTCGAAACCGGCGAGCTGGCGTCCCCGGCGCTGATCCGCCAGGCCAGCCTGGATGCCATCGATGCCGGCGCCGACTTCATCAAGACCAGCACCGGCAAAGTGAAGGTCAATGCCACCGCCGAGGCGGCGCGGATCATGCTCGAATGCATCGCCACGAGCGGCACCCACGTTGGCCTGAAACCGGCGGGCGGCATCAGGACGCTGGCCGATGCGCGGGTCTATCTGCAACTGGCCGAACAGATCAATGGCCCGCACTGGATCTCGCCGCGGCATCTGCGCCTGGGCGCTTCCAGCCTGCTCGACGACCTGCTGCGCCACCTCGGCACGGACACGGCCAGCCCGACGCGAGGAGCGTACTGATGGCCTGGCTCCCACAGGAAGTGATCCGCCGCAAACGCGACGGCAAGGTGCTCGACGACGCGGATATCCGCCGCTTCGTCAGCGGCATCACCGACTTCAGCATCAGCGAAGGCCAGGCTGCCGCCTTTGCCATGGCCGTGTTGCTCAAGGGACTCAACGTCGAGGAACGCATTGCCCTGGCCTCGGCGATGCGTGACTCCGGCCGGGTGCTGAGCTGGAACCTGCCCGGGCCGGTGGTGGACAAGCACTCCACCGGCGGCATCGGCGACCTGGTCAGCCTGCCGCTCGCGCCGCTACTGGCGGCTTGCGGCTGCTACGTGCCGATGATCTCCGGGCGCGGCCTCGGTCACACCGGCGGTACCCTCGACAAGCTCGACAGCATCCCCGGCTACGACAGCCAGCCGGATATGGCGAAGCTGCGCGAGGTGGTGGCCGGGGTCGGCTGCGCCATCATCGGCCAGACCAACGACCTGGCGCCGGCGGACAAGCGCCTGTACGCCATCCGCGATGTCACCGGCACGGTGGAGTCGATCGACCTGATCATCACCTCGATCCTGAGCAAGAAGCTGGCGGCGGGCCTTGATGTGTTGCTGATCGACGTGAAGATGGGCAATGGTGCATTCATGGCCCTGCCCGGCGATGCCACCGCACTGGCCGAAAGCATCGTCGCGGTGGCCAATGGCGCCGGGGTCCGCACCCGTGCGCTGATCACCGACATGAGCCAGCCTCTGGCCCGCTCGGCGGGCAATGCCCTGGAAGTCGAGGAAGCCATCGCCCTGCTGCGCGGTGAAGTGCGTAGCCCGCGCCTGTGGGAGGTGACCCTGGCCCTGGCGGAACAGACCCTGCTCTGCGCCGGGCTCGCCAGCAGCCTCGAACTGGCCCGCGAGCAACTGCTTGCCGCCTGGCACAGCGGTGCAGCACTGCAGCGTTTCCAGCGCATGGTCGAGGCCCTTGGCGGCCCCGCCGACCTGACCGAGCGCCCCGACGCGCACCTGCCGGCCGCACCGGTGGTGATCCCGGTGCCGGCACCGCAAGCGGGCATCGTGCACAGCATCGACACCCGCGCCATCGGTCTGGCGGTGGTCAACCTCGGCGGCGGTCGACGCAACCCGCAAGATCCGATCGACCCCGCCGTGGGGCTCACCCGCCTGTGTTTCCCCGGCGAAGCGGTCGGCCCCAACCAGCCTCTGGCACGGGTGCACGCCCGCGATCTGGCCCAGGCCGAGCAGGCCGCCGCTGCGGTGCAGGCGGCCTACCGCATTGCCAGCGTGCCCTTCGAGGCGCCCGCGCTGATTTCCCGCCTGTGCCTGGAGCCGCAATGAAGCGCGCCCTGCTGCTGGTCCTCGACTCCCTGGGTATCGGCGCCAGCGCCGACGCCGAGCGCTTCGGCGATGCCGGCGCCAACACCCTGCTGCATATCGCCGAGGCCTGTGCCCGCGGCGAGGCCGATGATCGCGGACGCCAAGGGCCGCTGCACCTGCCGAACCTGGCGCGACTCGGCCTGGGTCATGCCACGGCCCTCAGTGGCGGCGTCTTCCCGCCGGGCCTGCGCGCCGACGGTCCGGTCGAGGGCGCGTGGGGTTACGCCAGGGAATTGTCCAGCGGCAAGGACACACCGTCCGGCCACTGGGAAATTGCCGGCGTGCCGGTGCTTTTCGACTGGGGTTATTTCCCCGCGCCGGAACAAAGCTTTCCACCCGAACTGCTGAACGCACTGATTACCCGCGGCCAGCTTCCCGGCACCCTCGGCAACTGCCACGCCTCGGGCACCGCGATCATCGAACGGCTCGGCGACGCGCACGTTCGCAGCGGCCAGCCGATTCTTTACACCTCGGCCGACAGCGTGCTGCAGATCGCCGCCCACGAAACCCGTTTCGGCCTGGAGCGGCTGTACGCCCTGTGCGAACTGGCCCGCGAACTGTGCAACCCCTACGGCATCGGCCGGGTCATCGCCCGGCCGTTCCTCGGCGACAGCGCCGCGCATTACCGGCGCACCGGTAACCGCCGCGACTATGCGGTGCCACCGCCGGCGCCGACCCTGCTCGAGCGCCTGTGCGCCAGCGGCGGCCAGGTGTTCGCCGTTGGCAAGATCGGCGACATCTTCGCCCACCAGGGCATCAGCCGGCAGTACAAGGGCGACGGCAACCCCGCGCTGTTCGATGCCACGTTGCAGGCCCTGGCCGATGCACCGGACAACACCCTGGTGTTCAGCAACTTCGTCGACTTCGACATGCTCTACGGCCACCGCCGCGATACTGCCGGCTACGCCGCGGCCCTCGAAGCCTTCGACCAGCGCCTGCCTGAACTGCTGGCGCAGATGGGCCCGCAGGACCTGCTGATCCTTGCCGCCGACCACGGCTGCGACCCCAGCGCGCCGGGCAGCGACCACACCCGCGAACACATCCCGGTGCTCGCCTGGGGCAACGGCGTCAGCGCCGGCAGCCTTGGCGAGCGGGAAACCTTCGCCGATATCGGCCAGACCCTGGCCGCCTTTTTCGGCATGCCGCCCTGCACCCATGGCCGCTCGTTCCTCTCGACGCCTTTCACCTCACCCTCACCCCGCGGCCAGTGCGCCGCGCCACGGAGTACCTGCAAATGAATGCACGCCAATCCCTGCGTAACGGCCTGATGCTCGTCGCCGGCCTGTGGGCCGGCCAGGTCCTGGCCTGGGGCCAACAGGGCACGGCCCTGGTCGGCGAACTGACCCAGCGCCAGCTCACCCCCGAGGCGAAGGCCGAGGCCGGGCGCCTGCTGGGCCTGATCAAGCAGACCGACTTCGCCGTGGTGGCCAACTGGGCCGGCAACCTGGACCAGAACCCACAGACCAAAGAGCTGTGGCAGCAAACCAAAAACCAGCGGCTGGTGATCTACAAGGCCGACGATTGCACCTTCCAGCTCTCGCGCGATTGCCCGGACGGCATCTGCAGCGTCGCCGCCATCGAACGGAATCGCGCCGCCCTGGCCGATCCCAAGGCGCCCAACCAGACGCGCCTGATGGCCCTGCTGTTCCTGATCCACCACACCAGCGATGCCAGCTCGCCGCTGAACAACAGCTTCAAGGACGACAAGGGCGGCTACGACTTCCCGGTCAAGGCCGGCGGCAAGACCTACAACCTGCGCCAGGTGTGGGATGACTTCCTGCTCGGCTCGGCCAAGCTGGACGTGAAGACCTACGCCGACAAGCTGCAGAAAGACCTTCCCGCAGCCGACTCGGACAACCCCGCGCAGTGGTCGCAACAGGCCTGCCAGATCGTTCGCGACGGCGGCATCTACCCGCAAAAGGCCGAGAAGAAGCGCAAGTTGCCCACCCATCGCGCCCAGGGCGATGACGACAGCGGCGATATCGACTACGCCGCCAAGAACATCGAATACAACCGCTCCGGCAAGGACTACAGCCGTGGCGACAAGCTGATGAACGAAAAACCGCGTGACGGCGCGGGCGACGGCATCGACGGCAACTACATGAGCACCTTCGTGCCGGTTGCCGAGAAACAGGTGCAGCTAGCCTCCGCCCGCCTTGCCCGACTGCTCAACGCCGCGTTGGTCGCCGGTCGTCCCGCGTCCTGAATCCCCTTTTGGCCGGGGTGGTCTTGCCGGCCATTTTTTTCTTCGCTTAACGTGAGTAGCCATGAACTCTCCAAGCCTGCGTTTCCTGCCGTTACTGCTTGCCCTCGGCCTCGCCGGTTGCGCCGCTACGCCCCCCTCCGGCACGGGCGAACAGCGTGTGTCACTGATGACCTGGAACGTCGAAAACCTGTTCGACACCGTCCACGACGAGGGCAAGGAGGATTTCGCCTACCTGCCGCGCAGCGTGAAGCAGGCACATCCCGAGTACCTGGCGACCTGCGCCAGAATCACCGTGGCGGCCTGGCGCGACGAGTGCGAGAACAACGACTGGACCGATGCCCGGCTGGACGAAAAACTCACCCGCCTGGCGGACGTCATTGGCCAGATCGGCAACGGGCGCGGTCCCGATATCCTGCTGCTGGAAGAAGTGGAAAATCTGAACGTGGTGGACATGCTCAATGCCCGCCTCGGCACGTCCGACTACCAGACCCGCGTGTTGCTGGAAGGCTGGGACGAGCGTGGTATCGACACCGCCGTGCTGAGCCGCCTGCCGCAGTGGGATCGACCGATCCTGCACAAGGTCCCCTACCGCAACGAGAACGGCGACAGCTCCGACAAAACCGGCAAGACCCGCGGCATTCTCGAAGTACGCCTGCTCCTGCCGGACGGCCAGAAAGCCTCGGTGTTCGCCGTGCACCTGCCCTCCGGCGGCGGCCCCGGCTATCTTCGGCGCCAGGCGGTGGACTACCTGGCCGAGCTCAAGCGTCAGTTGCCTGCGGATGTGCTGCCGATCGTCGGTGGCGACTTCAACATCAACGCCGGCGAAGAGCGCCAGCACCGCTACATCGCCGACCGCCTCGCCAGCACCTGGAGCGTGTCGCACCTGATCGGCTGCAACGACTGCAAGGGCAGCTATTACTACCACCGCAACCGCGAGTGGTCGTTCTTCGACATGCTGCTGTTCCCGCAGCAAATGACCACCACCGGCTTCAACGGCTGGAAGGTCGATCCCGCCAGCATTCGTCTGCCTCATCAGAGCCGCTATCAAGTGAACAAATGGGGCTCGCCGGCGCGCTTCGAGGGCGGCAAATACCCCGAGGGCGTCTCCGATCACTGGCCGATGTACGCGGAGATCCATCGCTGACAGAATTGTCCGACAAGACTGTGGCTCCAGCGACCCTGGCACGCGTCCCACGTCAACGAAATCACCCGGTGTTTGTAGTAGCGTTGCCGCCACAAGTGGCAACGCCAAGGAACGGAATGACAAACCACAAGATCAACATCCGGCGCAAAAACGTCGAGAAAATCCTCTTGGCTGCCGAACAGGTCTTCGCCGAACAGGGCCACGCGGGCACCTCCATGTCCGACATCGCCAAGCGCGCCGACCTGCCCCGCTCGAACCTGCATTACTACTTCACCACCAAGGACGACCTGTACCGCGAAGTGCTGGTCAACCTGCTCAAGGTATGGGAGCGCGAAGGCGCCTGCTTCGTGCACTTCGACGACCCGCGCGTGGTGCTGACCAGCTACGTGCGCGAAAAGATGACCCACTCGCGCATCCGCCCCCATGGCTCGAAACTCTGGGCCAACGAGATCATGCACGGCGCCCCGCTGTTCCGTGACATCCTCGACGAACACCTGTTCGCGGGCGCCAAGTTCAAGGAGAACAAGATTCGCCAGTGGGTAGAGGAAAAACGTATCCGCGACGTTGAACCGTTCGCGTTGCTCTACATGATCTGGGCCTCGACCCAGCACTACGCCGACTTCGACTACCAGGTCAGGGCGCTCAACGATCACCAGCCGCTGAGCGACGAACAGTTCGAGCGGGCCGTGCAGACCGTGACGGCGGTGGTGTTGCGGGGGATCGGACTGGAGCCCTGAGACCGCTGTCGGCCTTTCGGGCGTTATCGCTTCGCTGTGGCGTCCCGAGAAGCCAGCGCCCCAAGCCATCTAAAAAAAAGATATACACTGCCAGGCACCAACAAAACTCATAAAAGCCTCCCCGCCATGATGACCCTGCGCCAGATCCGTCATTTCATCGCCGTCGCCGAAACCGGGTCGATTTCCGCCGCCGCCCAGGCGGTGTTCATTTCCCAGTCCACGCTGACCCTGGCGATCCAGCAACTGGAAGAGGAAATCGGCGTCAGCCTGTTCAGCCGTCACGCCAAGGGCATGACCCTGACCCACCAGGGCCATCAGTTTCTGCGCCAGGCGCACCTGATCCTCGCCACGGTGGATAACGCCAAGCGCAGCCTGCAACAGAGCACCGACCAGGTGGCCGGGCAATTGACCATCGGCGTGACCAGCCTGGTCGCCGGTTATTACCTCGCCGACCTGCTCACCCGCTTCCAGCGCGCCTACCCCAACGTCGAAATCCGCGTGACCGAAGACGAACGGCCGTATATCGAGCACCTGCTGGTGGCCGGCGAAATCGACGTCGGCGTGCTGATCCTGTCCAACCTCGAAGACCGTCTGGCCCTGCAGACCGAGGTCCTCACCCACTCGCCGCACCGTCTCTGGCTGCCGGCCCAGCACCCGCTGCTGGAGCGCGACAGCATCAGCCTCGCCGATGTCGCGGACGAGCCGCTGATCCAGCTCAATGTCGATGAAATGGAGCAGAACGCCCGGCGCATGTGGGCCGGCGCTGGCTTGCAAGCGCAGATCAGCCTGCGCACGGCGTCCACCGAGGCGGTGCGCAGCCTGGTGGCGGCGGGCCTTGGCGTATCGATCCAGCCGGACATGACCTACCGCCCCTGGTCGCTGGAAGGCGACATCATCGAGGCGCGGCCGCTGGCCGACCTCAACCAGACCCTCGATATCGGCCTGGCCTGGCGCCGGGGTACGGCGCGGCCGGCGCTGGTGGACCCGTTCCTGACCGTAGCCCGCGAACCGGGCAGCGCGCGCAAGCCATCTATTTAATCGAACGCCCCCTTCAATATTTAGAATTTGTCGACCTGCGCACACCGCTCTAGGCTCTGTAAGAAATATCGCCCACCCATGTCGGGCGAATAATTAAAACAACAGAGAACTCGAAGAATGTCCGGTGCGCACTCGACCCCGCTGTCCACAGCCTTGTTGATCGATGGCGAACTGGTTGCCGGCGCGGGCCTGGCCGAGCCGATCTTCAACCCGGCCAACGGCGAAGTGCTGACGCAGATCGCCGAGGCCAGTACCGAACAGGTCGAGGCGGCGATCCAGGCCGCCCACCGCGCCTTTGCCACCTGGTCGCGGACCACGCCGCAACAGCGTTCGAACATTCTCCTGGCCATCGCCGATGCCATGCAACGGCAGGCCGATCACCTGGCCCGCCTCGAAGCCCTCAACTGTGGCAAGCCGCTGCACCTGGCGCGCCAGGACGACCTGCCAGCCGCCATCGACGTGTTCCGCTTTTTCGCCGGCGCCGTGCGCTGCCAGACCGGGCAACTGGCCGGTGAATACCTGCCCGGCTACACCAGCATGGTCCGCCGCGATCCGCTGGGCGTGGTGGCGTCCATCGCGCCGTGGAACTACCCGATCATGATGGCCGCGTGGAAGATCGCCCCGGCCCTCGCCGCCGGCAACACCCTGGTGTTCAAACCGTCCGAGCACACCCCGCTGTCGATCCTGGCCCTCGCGCCGACCCTCGCCGAGCTGCTGCCGCCCGGCGTGCTGAACATCGTCTGCGGTGGCGGCGAAGGGGTTGGCAGCCATCTGGTCAGCCACGCCAAAGTGCGCATGGTCTCGCTCACCGGCGATATCGTCACCGGGCAGAAAATCCTCCAGGCCGCGGCCAAGACCCTCAAACGCACCCACCTGGAACTGGGCGGCAAGGCCCCGGTGATCGTCTGCAACGACGCCGACCTCAAGGCCGTGGTCGAGGGCGTGCGCAGCTACGGCTATTACAACGCCGGCCAGGACTGCACCGCCGCCTGCCGCATCTACGCCCAGGCCGGCATTCACGACCAACTGGTGGCCGAACTCGGCGCGGCGGTCAGCAGCCTGCGCTTCGCCGGCAAGCGTGACGCCGACAACGAGATCGGCCCGCTGATCAGCATCCGCCAACGCGACCGCGTGGCCAGCTTCGTCGAGCGCGCCCTGAGCCAGCCGCATATCGAACGGGTCACCGGCGCCGCCGTGCATTCGGGCCCTGGCTACTATTACCAGCCGACCCTGCTGGCCGGCTGCAAGCAGAGCGACGAGATCGTCCAGCGCGAAGTGTTCGGCCCGGTGGTCACCGTGACCCGCTTCGACGAGCTGTCACAGG
This sequence comes from Pseudomonas sp. 20P_3.2_Bac5, assembly GCF_025466035.1. Lineage (NCBI taxonomy): Bacteria > Pseudomonadati > Pseudomonadota > Gammaproteobacteria > Pseudomonadales > Pseudomonadaceae > Pseudomonas > Pseudomonas sp. 20P_3.2_Bac5. The sequence goes on from NZ_JANLOA010000067.1 coordinate 31,743, forward strand.
CGGTGGACTGGGCCAACGACTCCGAATACGGCCTCGCCTCCTCGGTCTGGACCCGCGACCTGGACAAGGCGATGCAGGTCGCCGCGCGCCTGCAATACGGCTGCACCTGGATCAATAGCCATTTCATGCTGGTCAGCGAAATGCCCCACGGCGGCCTGAAACGCTCCGGCTATGGAAAAGACCTGTCCAGTGATTCGTTGCAGGACTACAGCGTGGTCAGACACATCATGGCCCGCCACGGCGAACACCTGAGCTGAATACCGATACGCACTACGCTAACAAGACCGTTGTACCGCTTTCACTTACTGCCCCGACCATAATTTGAAAAAGAGGGAACACCATGTTCGTGCACAAGACCGCATTGCTCAGCGCCCTGAGCACCGCCCTGCTGGCCAGCGCCAGCCTGCAGGCCGCCGAACCGCTGAAGGCTGTGGGTGCCGGCGAAGGCCAACTGGATATCGTCGCCTGGCCCGGCTATATCGAGCGCGGTGAAAGCGACAAGAACTACGACTGGGTCACCGGGTTCGAGAAGGAAACCGGCTGCAAGGTCAGCGTTAAAACCGCCGCGACTTCCGACGAAATGGTCAGCCTGATGGCCAAGGGTGGCTACGACCTGGTCACCGCGTCGGGCGACGCCTCGCTGCGGCTGATCGTCGGCAAGCGCGTGCAGCCGATCAATACCGCACTGATCCCGAACTGGAAAAACATTGACCCGCGTCTGCAAGACGGCGCGTGGTACGTGGTCAACAAGCAGGTGTACGGCACGCCTTACCAGTGGGGCCCGAACGTGCTGATGTACAACACCCAGGTGTTCCCGCAGGCACCGACCAGTTGGAGCGTGGTGTTCGAACCGCAGAACCTGCCGGACGGCAAGCCGAACAAAGGCCGCGTGCAGGCCTATGACGGCCCGATCTACATCGCCGACGCCGCGCTGTACCTGAAATCGACCAAGCCGGAACTGGGCATCCAGAACCCGTATGAACTGACCGAAGTCCAATACAAGGCGGTGCTCGATCTGCTGCGCCAGCAACAGCCACTGATCCACCGCTACTGGCATGACGCGACCGTGCAGATGAGCGACGTGAAAAACGAAGGCGTGGCCGCGTCCAGCTCCTGGGGCTACATGGTCAACGGCCTGAAAGCCGACAACCAGCCTGTGGCCTCGACCATTCCGAAAGAAGGCGCCACCGGCTGGGCCGACACCACCATGCTGCACGCCGAGGCCAAGCACCCGAACTGCGCCTACAAGTGGATGGACTGGTCGCTGCAACCGAAGGTCCAGGGTGACGTTGCCGCCTGGTTCGGTTCGTCGCCAGCGGTGCCAGCCGCCTGTACCGGCAGCGAACTGCTGGGCGCCGAAGGCTGCAAGACCAACGGCTTCGACCAGTTCGACAAGATCGCCTTCTGGAAAACCCCGCAGGCTGAAGGCGGCAAGTTCGTGCCGTATAGCCGCTGGACCCAGGATTACATTGCGATCATGGGCGGGCGGTAAGCGATCGACCTCATCGCGAGCAAGCTCGCTCCTACATCCCACAGGTAGGAGCGAGCTCGCTCGCGATGCCCCCCCAAAAAAATCTCCACATCAGTTCAGTCGTCCAGGCCTGGGCCGCTGCACACCCCCATGCCTATCCGGAGCACCGCACCATGACCCTTGCAGTCCAGTTCACCCAGGTTTCCCGTTTGTTCGGCGAGGTGAAAGCCGTCGACCGGGTGTCCATCGATATCCAGGACGGCGAGTTCTTTTCCATGCTCGGCCCTTCCGGCTCGGGCAAAACCACCTGCCTGCGCCTGATCGCCGGCTTCGAACAACCGAGCCACGGCTCGATCCGCATCCACGGCGCCGAAGCCGCGGGCCTGCCGCCCTATCAGCGTGACGTCAACACGGTGTTCCAGGACTACGCGCTGTTCCCGCACATGAGCGTGCTGGACAACGTCGCCTACGGCCTCAAGGTCAAGGGCATCGGCAAACAGGAACGGCACGCCCGCGCCGAAGAAGCCCTGGGCATGGTCGCCCTCGGCGGCTACGGCGGGCGCAAGCCGGTGCAATTGTCCGGTGGCCAGCGCCAGCGCGTGGCCCTGGCTCGCGCCCTGGTCAATCGTCCGCGGGTGCTGCTGCTCGACGAGCCGCTGGGCGCCCTCGACCTGAAGCTGCGCGAACAGATGCAATCCGAGCTGAAAAAGCTCCAGCGCCAGCTCGGCATCACCTTCATCTTCGTCACCCATGACCAGACCGAAGCGCTGTCGATGTCCGACCGGGTCGCCGTGTTCAACCGCGGCCGCATCGAGCAGGTGGACACCCCGCGCAACCTCTACATGAAGCCCGCGACCACCTTCGTCGCCGAATTCGTCGGCACCTCCAACGTGGTCCGTGGCGAGTTGGCCAGCCAGTTGAGCGGCGCCGCCCAGCCGTTCTCGATCCGCCCCGAGCACATCCGTCTCGGCGATGCCGCGGCCAGCGACCAGGTGCAGATCAGCGGCGTCCTGCACGACATTCAGTACCAAGGCAGCGCCACCCGCTACGAATTGAAACTGGACAACGGCCAGTTGCTCAACGTCAGCCAGGCCAACAACCAGTGGCAGGCCGAGGCCGCCCAGTTGCAAACCGGCCAGCGCCTCGCCGCGCACTGGGCGCGGGAAGCCATGACGCCACTGGCCGAAACCGTGCTGAGCGAGGGTCGCTGAAATGAGCCTGGCCCTGGAAAAACCGGCGCTGACTGCGGCGGGATCGCCGATGCGGCGTTTCTCCACCCTGCTGTACCGCAAACCCAACCTGTACCTGGCACTGCTGCTGATCCCGCCACTGATCTGGTTCGGCGCGATCTACCTCGGCTCGCTGCTGAGCCTGCTGTGGCAAGGGTTCTACACCTTCGACGACTTCACCATGGCGGTGACGCCGGACCTGACCCTGGCCAACTTCGCCGCGCTGTTCAACCCGGCGAACTTCGACATCATCCTGCGCACCCTGGGCATGGCCGTCGCGGTGTCCATCGGCAGCGCGGCACTGGCCTTCCCGATCGCCTACTACATGGCGCGCTACACCACGGGCAAGACCAAGGCGTTCTTCTACATCGCGGTGATGATGCCGATGTGGGCCAGCTACATCGTCAAGGCCTACGCCTGGACCCTGCTGCTGGCCAAAGGCGGCGTAGCCCAGTGGTTCGTGCAGGCGCTCAATCTGGAGCCGGTGCTGCAATTCATCCTCGGCATTCCGGGCGTGGGCGGCAGCACGCTGTCGACCTCGCACCTCGGGCGCTTCATGGTGTTCGTCTACATCTGGCTGCCGTTCATGATCCTGCCGATCCAGGCCTCGCTGGAACGCCTGCCGCCGTCGCTGCTGCAAGCCTCGGCGGACCTCGGCGCCACTCCACGGCAAACCCTGATGCAGGTGATCCTGCCGCTGTCGGTGCCGGGCATCGCTGCCGGCTCGATCTTCACCTTCTCGCTGACCCTCGGCGACTTCATCGTCCCGCAACTGGTGGGTCCGCCCGGCTACTTCATCGGCAGCATGGTCTACGCCCAGCAGGGCGCGATCGGCAACATGCCGATGGCCGCGGCGTTCACCCTGGTGCCGATCGTGCTGATCGCCATCTACCTGTCCATCGTCAAACGCCTGGGGGCCTTCGATGCACTCTGAAAAAGCTTCGTTGGGCCTGCGCATCGCGGCCTGGGGCGGGCTGGTGTTCCTGCACTTCCCGATCCTGATCATCTTCCTCTACGCCTTCAACACCGAAGACTCGGCGTTCAGCTTCCCACCCCAGGGCCTGACCCTGAAGTGGTTCAGCGTGGCCTTCTCGCGGCCTGACGTGCTCGAGTCGATCAAGCTGTCGCTGCAAGTCGCCTGCCTGGCCACGCTGATCGCCCTGGTGCTCGGCACCCTGGCCTCGGCGGCGCTGTATCGGCGCAGCTTCTTCGGCAAGGAAGGCATCTCGCTGATGCTGATCCTGCCGATCGCCCTGCCCGGCATCATCACCGGTATCGCCCTGCTGTCGGCGTTCAAGAGCCTGGGCATCGAGCCTGGGATCTTCACCATCGTCGTCGGCCACGCGACCTTCTGCGTGGTGATCGTCTACAACAACGTCATCGCCCGCCTGCGCCGTACCTCGCAAAGCCTGATCGAGGCCTCGATGGACCTCGGCGCCGACGGCTGGCAGACCTTCCGCTACATCATCCTGCCGAACCTCGGCTCGGCGCTGCTGGCGGGGGGCATGCTGGCGTTCGCCCTGTCGTTCGACGAAATCATCGTCACCACCTTCACCGCCGGCCACGAACGCACCCTGCCGATCTGGCTGCTCAACCAGCTCAGCCGGCCACGTGACGTCCCCGTGACCAACGTGGTCGCCATGCTGGTGATGATGGTGACCATGCTGCCGATCCTTGGCGCCTACTACCTGACCCGCGGCGGCGAAAGCGTCGCTGGCAGCGGCAAATAACCCTGACTGCCTGACGAGGACTGAATCATGCAAACCAAGCTGCTGATCAACGGCCAACTGGTGGCCGGCGAAGGACCGGGCCACGACGTGCTCAACCCGTCGCGGGGCACCACCCTGGTGACCATCAACGAGGCCACCTCGGCCCAGGTCGATGCCGCCGTGCGCGCCGCCGACCACGCCTTCGACGCCTGGTCGCAGACCGTGCCCAAGGACCGTTCGCTGCTGCTGCTGAAACTGGCCGACGCCATCGAAGCCAACGGCGAGGAACTGGCGAAACTGGAATCGGACAACTGCGGCAAGCCCTACAGCGCCGCGCTGAACGACGAGATCCCGGCCATCGCCGACGTGTTCCGTTTCTTCGCCGGCGCCAGCCGCTGCCTCAACGGCTCGGCGGCGGGCGAGTACCTGCCGGGGCACACCTCGATGATCCGCCGCGACCCGGTCGGCGTGATCGCCTCCATCGCGCCGTGGAACTACCCGCTGATGATGGTCGCCTGGAAGATCGCCCCGGCCCTCGCCGCCGGCAACACCGTGGTGCTCAAGCCGTCCGAGCAGACCCCACTGACCGCCCTGCGCCTGGCGCAGATCGCCGCCGAGATCTTCCCGGCGGGTGTGCTCAATATCGTCTTCGGCAAGGGGCCGAGCGTCGGCGCGCCGCTGGTCAGCCACCCGAAAGTGCGCATGGTCTCGCTGACCGGCTCCATCGCCACCGGCGCCAACATCATTTCCAGCACCGCCGACAGCGTGAAGCGCATGCACATGGAGCTGGGCGGCAAGGCCCCGGTGATCATCTTCGACGACGCCGATATCGACGCCGCCGTCGAAGGCATCCGCACTTTCGGCTTCTACAACGCCGGGCAGGATTGCACCGCGGCGTGCCGCATCTACGCGCAGAGCGGCATCTACGAGCAGTTCGTGGAAAAACTCGGCAAAGCGGTTTCCAGCATCAAGTACGGCCTGCAGGACGACCCGGACACCGAGCTTGGCCCGCTGATCACCGCGCAGCACCGCGACCGCGTGGCGGGCTTTGTCGAACGTGCCATCGCCCAGCCGCATATCCGCCTGGTCACCGGCGGCAAGGCGGTGCCCGGCGACGGTTTCTTCTTCGAGCCGACGGTGCTCGCCGATGCCCAGCAGGACGACGAGATCGTCCGCCGCGAAGTGTTCGGCCCGGTGGTCTCGGTAACCCGCTTCGACGACGAAGCGCAAGTGCTGGCGTGGGCCAACGATTCCGACTACGGCCTGGCCTCGTCGCTGTGGACCAACGACACTGGCCGCGCCCACCGCGTCTCGGCGCGTTTGCAATACGGCTGCACCTGGGTCAACACGCACTTCATGCTGGTCAGCGAAATGCCTCACGGCGGCCAGAAACTCTCCGGCTACGGCAAGGACATGTCCATGTACGGCCTGGAAGACTACACGTGCATCAGACACGTGATGTTCAAGCACTGATCGACAGGAACCTTGCATGCAAATCACACGACGCGACTTTCTCAACGGCGTCGCCATCGGCATCGCGGCGGGGATGACCCCGCTGCAGATCCTCCAGGCCGCACCGGACGGACGCTACTATCCGCCGACGCTGACCGGCCTGCGCGGCAGCCACGCGGGCGCCTTTGAAGTGGCGCACCAGATGGGTTGGGAAAAAAAGACGTTCGACACCGACGCCCTGCCCATCGCCGAACAGTACGACCTGGTAGTGGTCGGCGGCGGCCTCAGCGGCCTGTCGGCGGCCTGGTTCTATCGCCAGCGTCACCCGCAAGCGCGGATTCTGGTGCTGGAGAACCACGACGACTTCGGCGGCCACGCCAAGCGCAACGAATTCAACGCCGGCGGCCAGATGATCATCGGCTATGGCGGCAGCGAAGCCTTCCAGTCGCCGAACCACCTTTACAGCAAGGAAGTGAACGGCCTGCTCAAGGCGCTGGGCGTGGACATCAAGCGCTTCGAAACCGCCTTCGACCGCAACTTCTACCCGGACCTGAAGCTGTCTCGCGGGGTGTTCTTCGACAAGGAAACCTTCGGCAGCGACAAGCTGGTGACCGGCGACCCGACGCCGATGGTGGCCGACGACATCGCCCCCGAGCGCCTCAATGCCCGCTCGATCCGCGATTTCATCAACGACTTCCCGCTGCCGGAGGCCGACCGCAAGGCGCTGATCGACCTGCACGAAGCGCCGCGGGACTACCTGGCCGGCAAGACCAAGGAAGAAAAGACCACGCACCTGGAACGCACCAGCTACCGCGACTTCCTGCTCAAGGACGTGGGCCTGTCGCCGACGGCGGTGGCCTATTTCCAGGGCCGCACCAATGACTTCATGGCCCTGAGCATCGATGCCGTGGCCGCCGCCGACGCCTACAACGTCGGCTTCCCGGGCTTCGCCGCCATGCAACTCGACCCCATCAGCGAAGAAGCCCGGGCGGAAATGGAAGAGCCGTACATCTATCACTTCCCCGACGGCAACGCCTCGGTCGCCCGGCTGCTGGTGCGCAGCCTGATTCCACAGGTAGCGCCGGGCAAGGACATGGAAGACATCGTCCTGGCGAAATTCGACTACGGCCAACTGGACCAGGCCGCGCACCCGGTGCGCATCCGCCTGAACAGCACGGCGGTGAGCGTGCGCAACGTCGATGGCGGGGTGAACATTGGCTACAGCCGTGGCGGGCAACTGACGCAAGTGCGCGGCAAACACTGCGTGCTGGCCTGCTACAACATGATGATCCCGTACCTGCTGCGCGACCTGCCGGCCGAACAGGCCAACGCGCTGAGCCAGAACGTCAAGTTCCCGCTGGTGTACACCAAGGTCGTGGTGCGTAACTGGCAGGCGTTCCAGAAGCTTGGCGTGCACGAAATCTACGCCGCGACCCAGCCTTACAGCCGGATCAAGCTGGACTATCCGGTGAGCATGGGCGGCTACGAGCACCCGCGAGACCCGTCGAAGCCGATCGGCTTGCACCTGGTCTACGTCCCGACCACGCCTAACGCCGGCATGAACGCCCGCGACCAGGCGCGGACCGGGCGGGCAAAACTTTACGCACAAAGTTTCGATCAGCTTGAGGCACAGTTGCGGGAGCAGCTACAGCGGATGCTCGGCCCCGGTGGCTTTGATCACCAGAAAGATATTCTGGCGATCACCGTCAACCGCTGGTCCCACGGCTATGCGTGCTTCACCAACAGCCTGTACGACGACGCCGGACAGACTGAAAAGTGGATGGAACAAGCGAAGAAACCGCTGGGCAACGTCACCATCGCCAACTCGGATGCGGCGTGGAGCGCTTACGCGCATGCGGCGATTGATGAGGCGTGGCGGGCGGTTGGGGAGTTGGGTTGAACCGTGGTTTGACGCAGAACCTGTAGGAGCGGCTGTTAGCCGCGAAGGGCCGCCCAGCGGCCCCAAACCCATCCAGCACAGGGTGGCTGTCTTATTCAAAGAAGCCGGCTACAACACCCTCCACCCTCTCCTACGCCCGGAAGATTGAGCAAAAACGACTGGTATCATAGTTTGATACCATGAATAATCATCAACGCAGCACCTTGAAGTTGATCTTCAGCAAACCGCTACCCAAGAGCCTTGAAGGGTCCCGTATCGAGTCACTGCTCAACAGTGTCGGAGCTGCGGTGATCGAAGGCAGTGGCTCCAGGGTTCGTTTTGATCTCAATGGAGTGATCGCGACCTTTCATCGCCCTCACCCCGACAAACATGCCAAGCCCTACCAGGTTCGCGATGCGCGCCTGTTTTTGGAGCAGGCAGGAGTGACCCCATGAACGTAATGACCTACAAGGGATATTCCGCTCGAATCGAGTACAGCGATGAAGACCAACTGCTGGTCGGTCATGTAGCAGGTATTCGCGATGTGATTGGCTTCCATGGCGAATCCGTCTCGGAGTTGCGCACTGCTTTCGAGGAGGCGGTGGATGATTATCTGCAAACCTGCGCCCGGTTGGGGCGCGAGCCGCAGAAAACCTATTCCGGAAAACTGAGCCTGCGCCTTGAACCGGAACTACATGCCAGCGTGGCCGCTAAAGCCGAGCTGGAACAAAAAAGCATCAATCAATGGGTCAATGATGTGCTGAATCAAGCAGCCCACGCCTGAAAGCGGGCAGATCGTGCGATCTGCCCCCCAACATGTTCAATCCCTCAAATCCGACTCATGAATCGGCTGCTCCCGACTGGTCGCCCGCTGATACTGCGCCGGCCAGACCGCTTTGTTGCCGCCCAGATCATCGTCCGCATGCAGCGGCCAGTACGGATCACGCAGCAGCTCGCGGGCGAGGAAGATCAGGTCAGCCTGGCCGGTGCGCAGGATGTGCTCGGCCTGGGCCGGCTCGGTGATCATGCCGACGGTGCCGGTGGCAATCTCCGACTCTTTGCGCACCCGCTCGGCAAAACGGGTCTGGTAGCCAGGGCCGGTGGGAATCTCGGCGTTCATCGAGGTGCCGCCGGAGGACACGTCGATCAGGTCCACGCCCAACGCTCTGAGGCGTCTGGCCAGTTCGACGGTTTCGTCCGGGTTCCAGCCATCCTCGACCCAGTCGGTCGCCGACACCCGCACGAACAGCGGCAGGGAATCCGGCCAGACCTCGCGCACCGCCTCGGTGACTTGCAGGGTCAGGCGGATGCGGTTGTCGAAGCAACTGCCATAGCTGTCACGCCGCTGGTTGCTCAACGGCGACAGAAACTGGTGCAGCAGATAACCGTGGGCCGCGTGGATTTCCACCACCTTGAACCCCGCCACCAACGCCCTTTTCGCCGCGGCGACGAAGGCATCGATAACGTCACGGATCTGCGATTCGCTGAGTTCGGTGGGCGGCGTGTGTTGCGGGTCGAAGGCGATTTTTGACGGTCCCACCGGGATCCAGCCGCCGTCTTCCGGCTTGACGCTGCCATGCTTGCCCAGCCACGGCCGATGGGTGCTGGCCTTGCGCCCGGCATGGGCCAACTGGATACCCGGCACGGCGCCTTGAGCGGTGATGAAACGAGTGATTCGCTGTAGCGCCGGGATCTGCGCGTCGTCCCACAGGCCCAGGTCCTGGGCGGTGATACGGCCGTCGGCGGTAACCGCCACGGCTTCGGTGATCACCAGGCCGGCGCCACCGACCGCCCGACTGCCGAGGTGCACCAGGTGCCAGTCGTTGGCGAGGCCATCGACGCTGGAATACTGGCACATGGGGGAAACGGCGATGCGGTTAGGCAGGGTCAACTGACGCAGGGTGTATGGCTCAAGCAACAGGCTCATGAGGGCACCTCTCCATGACTCCGAATGGTAGGCCGAACCGAGCGCTCATTCTTCCCTGCGGCTCAGTGCCGGTCCTACTGAGCCTAGACCAGTTTCCTACCCTCGGGTCAGCGGACCGATCAGCGCGGCTCCATGTGCGCGATCATCAACTGCACGCTTTCCTGGCCGCGGAACTCGTTGACGTCGAGCTTGTAGGCCAGTTCCACCCAGCGCACGGTGGGGTTCGGCCAGACTTCGCGGTCGACACTGAAGGCAATACCGTCCAGCCTGACCGCACCGCATTCGCTCTTGAGCACCACCTTCAGGTGCCGCTCGCCCACCACCCGCTGCTCCACCAACTGGAACACGCCGTGGAACAACGGCTCGGGGAAATGCTGACCCCACGGCCCGGCATGACGCAGGGCACGGGCCAGTTCGAGGTGGAATTCCTCGACCGCCAGGGTGCCGTCGGACAGCAACCGGCCGGTCAGGTCTTCTTCGCGCAACTGGCGGCGGACTTCCTCATCGAAGGCTTCGGCGAACGCCGGGAAGTTATCCGCCGGCAACGACAGGCCCGCCGCCATGGCGTGGCCGCCGAATTTGCTGATGAGCTGCGGATGACGCGCCGCCACGGCGTCCAGCGCGTCGCGAATATGAAAGCCCGGCACCGACCGCGCCGAGCCCTTGAGCATGCCTTCGCCAGCATCGGCAAAGGCGATGGTCGGACGGTGATAGCGCTCTTTCATCCGCGAAGCGAGGATACCGATCACGCCCTGGTGCCAATCGGCTTCGAACAGGCACAGGCCGAACGGCATGGATTCCACCGGCAGGTCCTTGAGCTGGGCCAGGGCTTCGCGCTGCATGCCCTGCTCGATGGACTTGCGGTCCTGGTTCAGTTCGTCCAGTTGCGCAGCCATGTCCCGCGCCAGTTGCGGGTCTTCGCTGAGCAGGCATTCGATGCCCAGGCTCATGTCATCCAGGCGTCCGGCGGCGTTGAGGCGCGGGCCGATGATAAAGCCGAGGTCGGTGGAGGTGATGCGCTGGTGATCGCGGCGCGCCACCTCCAGAATCGCCTTGAGCCCGGGGCGAGCGCGACCGGCGCGAATCCGCTCCAGGCCCTGGTGCACCAGGATGCGGTTGTTGGCGTCCAGCGGCACCACGTCGGCCACACTGCCCAGAGCCACCAGATCCAGCAGTTCGCCGAGGTTGGGTTGCGGTTTGTCCTGGAAGTGGCCAAGGCTGCGCAGTTGCGCGCGCAATGCCAGCAGCACATAGAAGATCACCCCGACGCCGGCCAACGACTTGCTCGGGAACTCGCACCCAGGCTGGTTCGGGTTGACGATCGCATCGGCCTGGGGCAATTCGCTGCCGGGCAAGTGGTGGTCGGTGACCAGCACTTTCAGCCCCGCCGCCCGCGCCGCCGCCACGCCTTCGACGCTGGAAATGCCGTTGTCCACGGTCACCAGCAGGTCCGGCGAACGCTGCAGCGCTACTGCAACGATTTCCGGGGTCAGGCCGTAGCCATATTCGAAGCGGTTGGGCACCAGATAATCGACATGGGCCGCACCGAGAAGACGCAGGCCGAGCACGCCGACCGTACTGGCGGTGGCGCCGTCGGCATCGAAGTCACCGACGATAAGGATGCGCTGGCGCTTGGCCAGGGCGTCCAGCAGCAGGTCCACCGCGGCATCGATGCCCTTGAGCATCTGGTACGGCAGCAGCCGGCCCAGGCTCTTGTCCAGCTCTTCCGCGCTCTGCACGCCACGGGCGGCGTACAGGCGGGTCAGCAGGGGTGGCAGGTCGCCAAGAAACGGCAGGGTGGACGGCAGTGAACGCGGCTCGATACGCATGGGACGGCTTTGGCTTCCATGAAAAACAAAAAAACGGACGGCGGCTTAGCCGCGATCACCCAGCAACCACTCCAACTGGACTTCATGCTGACCACGGTCGTCGGTGACGAAGATCGTCCCTTCGCTGATCATCACGTCCCACTTGATAGCGCGCGGCATGTTGGTAGACAGGGTTTCCAGCACCTCTTGCGGCACCGCGGCGATATTGACGTTCTTCAGGCCCTTGACCGCATCGACTACCTTGCCGGTCCACACACGCAGGCTGCCGTAAGCCAGCAGGCTGGTGCGCTCGGTGCGGCGCGAGCACCAGGTCAGGCGATCGGCGTCCGGCTGGCCGACTTCGATCCAGTGCAGAACGCGGTCATCCAGGCTCTTTTCCCACAGCGCAGGCTCATCGACGTCCGACAGACCACGCCCGAACGACAACTGCTCGTTGTACCAGAAGGCGTAGGCCAGCAGCCGCACGGCCATGCGCTCTTCGGTTTCCGAAGGGTGGCGGGCGATGGTCTGCTTGACGCTTTCGTACACGCCGCGGTCGAGGTCAGTGAGGTTCAGTTCGAATTTGTAGGTGGTGGACGGCTGGGCCATGGGGCGGGCTTCTGATAACGGGGAAAGTCGCCCAGTCTACCCGATGCGACGGCTATCAACTAAGCGAACCCACAATCATGAGCTACAACAGTATCTGAGCCTTTCGCCCTGTGATAAAAACGAGCGCCTTGCCCACCGCCACGGATGTCTTATGTCGCTGCCCAGCAAACCTCTTGCCGGCCTCAAGGTCGTCGAACTCGGAACCCTGATTGCCGGACCGTTCGCCTCGCGGATCTGTGCCGAATTCGGCGCCCAGGTGGTCAAGGTCGAGTCACCCGACGGCGGCGACCCGCTGCGCAAGTGGCGCAAGCTCTACGAGGGCACCTCGCTGTGGTGGTTCGTCCAGGCGCGCAACAAGCAGTCGCTGACCCTCAACCTCAAGCATCCCGACGGCCTGGCGATCCTCAAGCGCCTGCTGGCCGATGCCGACATCCTCATCGAGAACTTCCGCCCCGGCGTGCTGGAAAAGCTCGGCCTGGGCTGGGACGTGCTCAAGGCGCTGAACCCGAAACTGGTGATGGTGCGCCTGTCCGGCTTCGGCCAGACCGGGCCGATGAAAGACCAGCCGGGCTTCGGCGCGGTAGGCGAATCCATGGGCGGGCTGCGCTACATCACAGGATTCGAAGACCGCCCGCCCGTGCGCACCGGGATTTCCATCGGTGATTCCATTGCCGCCCTGTGGGGTGTGATCGGCGCGCTCATGGCGCTGCGCCACCGCGAGGTGAACGGTGGCGAAGGCCAAGTGGTGGACGTGGCGCTGTACGAAGCGATCTTCGCCATGATGGAAAGCATGGTTCCGGAGTTCGACGTATTCGGCTTCATCCGCGAGCGCACCGGCAACATCATGCCCGGCATCACGCCCTCTTCCATCCACACCAGCGCCGACGGCAAGCACGTGCAGATCGGCGCCAACGGTGACGCCATCTTCAAACGCTTCATGCTGGCCATCGGTCGCCCCGACCTCGCCGACGACCCGACCCTGGCCAGCAACGACGGCCGCGACCTGCGCCGCGACGAACTGTATGGCGTGATCGACCGCTGGGCCAACAGCGTGCCGCTGGACACCTTGATGCAGACGCTCAACGACGCGGAAGTGCCGGCCAGCCGCATCTATTCCGCCGAGGACATGTTCAGCGACCCGCAATACCTCTCCCGCGAGATGTTCCTCCAGGCCAGGCTGCCCGACGGCAAGCCGTTCAAGATGCCCGGCATCGTGCCCAAGCTTTCCGACACGCCGGGCTCCACCGAATGGGTCGGGCCCAAACTCGGCGAACACACCGAACAGGTGCTGAGTGACCTGGGCTACACCGCAGCGACCATCGCCAACCTGCGCGAGCAGGGTGCCATCTGACCGGGGCGCTGCGTCGACTCGGCCTGGGCGTCCTGCTCGGCGCGCTGCTGGCCGCGCCGGGCGCAGCGTGGGCGAAGGAACGGCTGATCTGGCTGCTGCGTGATTTGCCGCCGCTGACGATTTTCGAGGGTTCGCGCAAAAGCCAGGGCGCGGTGGATCAGATGCTGGCGATGCTGATCGAGCGCATGCCCGAGTACGACCACAGCATCCAGCGGGTCAACCGTGCCCGAGCCTTGCAGATGCTCCAGGAGGGCGGTTTCAATTGCGACCCGACGCTGCTCTGGACGCCCGAACGTGCGCGCTTCATCCATTTTTCGGTGCCGAGCATGGGCACCCTGAGCAACGGCCTGGTGGTGCGCAAGCAGGACCAGGCGCTGGTGGATCCTTTCCTGGCCAATCATGCCGTCGACCTCAAGGCGCTACTGGCCAACCCGCCGGCCCGGCTCGGCATGGTCGCCGAACGCAGCTACAGCACACCGATCGACAGCGTGCTGAGGACCACGCCCGCAGAAAACCTGACGCCACATTACGGCACCGATGCGGTCAGGAGCCTTCTGCAGATGCAGCATCTGGGGCGGTTGAAATGGCTGCTGGCCTACTGGCCGGAGGTGCGTTATCTGAGCCTTGAACTGGGCCAGTCATTGGACGATCTGGTGTTCTACCCGATCCAGGGCGTGACGCAGTACCAGTTCATCCACGTCGGCTGTTCCGATACGCCGCTGGGTCACGAAGCCGTTACCCACATCAACCAGTTGCTGCTGGAGCTGCGCAAGGAAACCCTGCCGCCGCTCTATGGCCAGTGGCTCGACCCACAAATGCGCGAAAGCTACATGAAGGATGCCGAACGCTTTTTCGACGATGACGCGCCGTAAACAGGCAAAAAGAAACCCCGGACGGTGGGGAGGCCGCTCGGGGTTAAACGAAGGCCCTTGGGCCTCGTGTATGACAGTCAGAAAGCATCGGAGCAAAATGCCATCTGGCCGCCTGTATAAGGTCTGATTACGTTGCTAAGGAAAGGTTCCTACAAGGTAGCCGATAAATTCCTATCCTGTCGGGCGTGTTGCCAGGCCGCGATCACACAGGGCTGCAAACGTCCTTCGGCAATGCGCAAATCGCGCTGCAAGCCGTCCACCAAGTCCACCAGCAGGCGCTGGTCCTGCAACTGGCTGGCCCTGACCGTGCGCTGCAACACTTCCAGGCCGGACTCGTCGCTCAGCGACAAGGCAAAATCGGTAGTCCCCTGGGGCGCCAGCGTGACCAGATAAGGTGCGAATGCTTCGTTGAGCAACAAGCTGACAGATTCCATCTTGTTCACTATTCACCTCGTTAGGACAAAGGGTCTTTAACTGACCCTGTGAGCGGCGGGAAAGTTCGGCCAGGTCACTTCGCTACACGTTCAGCGAGAATGCCCACGGAACATGACAGATTCAATCTGCACCCCTGATTAATATCAGAAAGCCAGTAGCCAGCTCAAGCCGCACCGTTTCGTGCCAGCGCCGCCGGCTCATGGGCACTCATCCACTTCAACAACTCTTCTTCGCCCATCGGCCTCGCGACAAAACCACCTTGCACCCGCGGTTTTCCTACATGGTTCAGGGCCCGCCAATCGTTGAAGGTCTCCACGCCCTGCACCACCACGTCCAACGCCAGGCGCCGCGCCAGGATCAACGCCGTCGCCACTGCGCCCGACTTCTTGCCGTCAGCGGCCAGGCCGCGCAGCAGCTCGGCAGGCAACTTCAATTCACTCAGGGGCAGCGCAAACAGTTGCGGCAGATGGCCGGCGGCGCTGCCTGAACATTCCAGTGCAAGACGACAACCGAGCTGACGCAAGACCGCCCATTGCTCGCCGTCGAGCAGGCCACAGTGGCCCTCCTTCAACGTCAGCGTGAGCACGCTGGCAGGCAGTTCCAGCGTCACCAGCAGTTGCGCCAACCGTGCGACGAAGCCGGCATCCGGCAACAACGCGGGTGGCAGTTCCACCGTCACCGGTAGCGGCTGACCACCGCCAAGGCAGGTCACCGAACTGAAAGCCAGTGCGTGTTCGAGCACATGCCAGGTCAGCACGTCGAGCAGCCCGACCCCATTGGGCACGGTAAAGAACTGGCCCGGTGCCAACAGACCAAGGGTCGGGTGCTGCCAGCGCACGCTCGCTTCGACGCCAACCAGCGCACCCGCGGCGCAGATCATCGGCTGGTAACGAACCCGCCACTGCGCGCGGGACAAGGCCAGTTGCTCGGGAGACAGGCGAGTCAGTTCGAGGATATGCGGCGGTACGCCCGCCTGTTGTGGCACGTGTGCGTCTTCGCAGTACTGCGACAGCAGGCGGTGCAGCGTGGCGCAACTGGCCGGCTTGCGCACGCAGCCCAGCAGTTGCAGACCAAGCTGCCGGGACAGCTCGCCAATGCTGTCGAGCAGCGCGGGCTCGGCATCACTGAGGACGATCAACGCGTCAGCCAGCGCGTTTTCCGCCAGGTGCCGGATCAACGCCAAACCGTCGGCACCTTCCATGTACAGGTCGCAGATGGCGATATCCACCGGCCCACGGCGGGCCAGCATCTGCTTCGCGCACTCCACCGACTCGGCGGCCAGGACGTCGAACACGCCGTTGGCGTTGAGCATCTGGTGCAATGCCATGAGTTGAAAGGGATGGTCTTCGAGGATCAGGACCTTGAGCGAGTGCATCAACGTTTCTCCGCAGGTTGCAGGCTCGTGCGGCGGCACAAAGTCGCAACTCTAGGGAAAACAGAACCGCGGCCCTATAGGAAAAATCCCAAATTTAGCGCTCCATTTCCAACCGCCGCCGACGAACCGGCCTGAAACGCAGTTGCAAGCTTCAAGTGTCACGCTGCAAGAACAAACCAACCTGCGCGATACCTGCTCTTTCTTGTAGCTTGCAGCTTGCAGCCGGAAAAGAAAAAGCCCGTCATTCGACGGGCTTTTTCTTTTCCGGTGTCCGATCAGAGCGGTTTGCCGCGGTTGCCGTGCTTGCTGACGAAAGCCTGAACCTGGCTCAGGTCGTTGGCCAGGACCGTGCACCGCTCTTCACGGGAGAACAGGTCGGTCAGGTGGGCTGGCAGTTCCAGTTCCTTGCCGATGCCGGCCTTCTCCACCGCTTCCGGGAATTTGACCGGGTGCGCGGTGCCCAGCACCACCATCGGCGTATCCAGGCTGCGACGGCACTCGCGGCCGGCCTTGACGCCGATCGCGGTGTGCGGATCGAGGATCTCGCCCGTCTGGGCGAAGACTTCGGCGATGGTTTCGCAGGTCTGCGCGTCATCGACGGCCAGGGAATCGAACAGCTTGCGGGCTTCGACCCAACGGTCTTCTTCGACGCTGAAGCCGCCACCCTGCTTGAAGTTGGCCATCAGCTCGGCGATAGCCGCGCCGTTACGACCGTGCAGGTCGAACAGGAGGCGCTCGAAGTTCGACGACACCATGATGTCCATCGACGGCGACAGGGTCGCGTGCAGGGTTTCCTTGACGTACTGGTTGCCGCTCATGAAGCGGTGCAGGATGTCGTTGCGGTTGGTGGCGACGATCAGTTGGCTGATCGGCAGGCCCATGTTGCGCGCCAGGTAGCCGGCGAAGATGTCGCCGAAGTTGCCGGTCGGCACCGAGAACGCCACGGAACGCGCCGGGCCGCCCAACTGCAGGGCCGCGTGGAAGTAGTAGACGATCTGGGCCATGATCCGCGCCCAGTTGATCGAGTTGACCGCTACCAGGCGAGTGCCCTTGAGGAAGTCCTGATCGGCGAAGCTGGCCTTGACCATTTCCTGGCAGTCATCGAAGTTGCCTTCGATGGCGATGTTGTGGATGTTCTCGCCGAAGATGGTGGTCATCTGGCGACGCTGCACTTCCGACACGCGCTGGTGCGGATGCAGGATGAAGATATCGACGTTGTCGCAACGGCGGCAGCCTTCGATGGCCGCGGAACCGGTATCACCACTGGTAGCACCGATGATCACGACGCGCTCGCCGCGCTTGACCAGCACGTGGTCCAGCAGACGACCGAGCAGTTGCAGGGCGAAGTCCTTGAACGCCAGGGTTGGGCCGTGGAACAGCTCCAGCACCCATTCGTTGCTGTTCAGTTGACGCAGCGGTGCGACCGCGGCGTGAGCGAACTCACCGTAGGTTTCTTCGAGAATCTTCTTGAAATCGGCGTCGGCGATGCTGCCGGTGACGAACGGGCGCATCACCCGGAACGCCAGCTCGTGGTATGGCAGGCCGGCCCAGGAAGCGATCTCTTCCTGGGTGAAACGCGGCAGGTTTTCCGGCACATAAAGACCGCCATCGCTGGCAAGACCGGCCAGCAGCACGTCTTCGAAATTCAGGGCAGGAGCTTGGCCACGGGTACTGATATAGCGCATGAGGGCAAACCTTTCTTTGAGCTGCAAGCTTCAAGCGTGAAGCTGCAAGAGAGCGGCGGTGCACCTTCTTGCAGCTTGTAACTTGCAGCTAGACGTTAGTTGAGCTGTTCGACGCGGATCCGCACGACCTTGCCGATCACGTCCTGGAGGGCTTCCAGCGCCGCGATGGCGTCGTTCATGCGTTTCTCCTGGACCTTGTGGACCAGCAGGATCATCGGCACCAGGCCGTCCTGTTCCTCGACTTCCTTCTGCATGATCGACTCGATGTTGATCCCGCGCTCGGAGAGGATGCTTGCCACCTGGGCCAGTACGCCCGGATGGTCCTTGGCCTGGATGCGCAGGTAGTAGGCGCTTTCGCAGGCATCGATCGGCAGGATCGGGTGGGCCGACAGCGAATCCGGCTGGAAGGCCAGGTGCGGAACGCGGTTTTCCGGGTCGGCGGTCATGGCACGAACCACGTCCACCAGGTCGGCGACGACCGAGGAAGCAGTGGGTTCCATGCCGGCGCCAGCGCCGTAGAACAGGGTCGAACCCGCGGCGTCGCCGTTGACCATCACAGCGTTCATCACGCCATTGACGTTGGCGATCAGGCGGTCAGCCGGGATCAGCGTCGGGTGCACACGCAGTTCGATACCGGCGGCAGTGCTGCGCGCCACGCCCAGGTGCTTGATGCGGTAGCCCAGGGCCTCGGCGTAGTTCACGTCAGCAGTGGTGAGCTGAGTGATGCCTTCGGTGTAGGCCTTGTCGAACTGCAGCGGGATGCCGAAAGCGATGGAAGCGAGGATGGTCAGCTTGTGCGCAGCATCGATGCCTTCGACGTCGAAGGTCGGGTCCGCTTCGGCATAACCCAGCGCCTGGGCTTCGGCCAGCACGTCCGGGAAGGTGCGACCCTTCTCGCGCATTTCGGTGAGGATGAAGTTGCCGGTGCCGTTGATGATGCCGGCGACCCAGTTGATACGGTTGGCCGAGAGGCCTTCACGGATCGCCTTGATCACCGGGATGCCGCCGGCCACAGCGGCTTCGAAGGCGACGATCACGCCTTTTTCGCGGGCGCGGGCGAAGATCTCGTTGCCGTGCACGGCGATCAGCGCCTTGTTCGCGGTGACCACGTGCTTGCCGTTGTCGATGGCCTTGAGCACCAGCTCGCGGGCCACGGTATAGCCACCGATCAGTTCAATGACGATATCGATCTCGGGGTTGCTCGCGACTTCGAACACATCAGCGGTAATGGGGGTACCGGTAATCTGGCAGTTCGGGTTGGGCGAACGCATGGCAATCTGTGCCACTTCAATTCCACGCCCGGCGCGGCGGGCAATCTCCTCGGCGTTTCGCTGAAGTACGTTGAAGGTTCCGCCACCGACGGTCCCTAACCCACAGATGCCTACTTTGACCGGTTTCACTGTGAAACTCCCCATTGAACGACCGGTGTGGAACCGATCGTGAAAAAAGCCGCCTCCCCATGGTGGCGGCTCACTGATTGAATTACTTGGCGACGGCCAGGGCCAGCTTGGCCACTTGCGGGGCCGGCTGGTAGCCCGGGATCACCTGGCCATCTTCCAGCACGATGGCTGGCGTGCCGTTGACACCGATGGACTGGCCCATGGTGAACTGCTTGCTGACCGGGTTCTCGCACTTGGCGGCCTTGATTTCCTTGCCGTCGATCATCTTGTCCAGCGCACCCTTGCGGTCCTTGGAGCACCAGACCGCCTGCAACTGCTCGTCACCCGGCGAGCCGAGGCCCTGGCGCGGGAAGGCGACATAGCGCACTTCGATACCGAGCTTGTTCAGCTCAGGCACTTCGGCGTGCAGTTTGTGGCAGTACGGGCAGGTGGTGTCGGTGAACACCGTGATGTGCGACTTGGCCGGGCCAATGGCAGGATAAACCACCATTTCTGCGCCTGGAATGGCATTGATCGTCTTGGCGATGGCCTGACGCTCGGTCTTTTCAGTCAGGTTGACCGGCTTGCCGTCCTGCACCTGAAACAGATAGCCCTGGACCAGGAACTGGCCGTCGGCGCTGGCGTACAGCACACGTCCGCCCTTGAGTTTGACTTCGTACAGGCCATTGAGTGGGCTGGCGGCGATGCTGTCGACCGGGACTTCCGACTCCAGCGACTGCAGGGTTTTGCGGATCGCCTGCTCGTCAGCCAGGACGAACGAACTGGCCAGCGCCAGCGCGGCGGCGGCAACAATCTTGATCATGCGCATTTGGAGCTCCTGAAAGCGTACAAGGGGCCGGGATGGGGACGCCCGGATGGAAAACACGGGGGATTGGCCGGCCCAAGACGTAAACCCCGGAAGACTACCATATTCATCGCCCTGCGACGGGCACCTTGACCGCTCGAATGCGCAGACAAACGAAGCGGCCGCGGCCGATTCGTTCTCTAACCCCTGGGATGGTGCCGAGCATGCAGTTCCTGCAGCCTCGCTCTGGCTACGTGAGTATAGATCTGGGTGGTCGACAGGTCGCTGTGGCCCAGCAGCATCTGCACCACGCGCAGGTCGGCGCCGTGGTTGAGCAGATGAGTGGCGAAGGCGTGGCGAAGGGTGTGGGGCGACAGCGCCTTGCCGATCCCGGCGACCTGGGCGTGGTGCTTGATACGGTGCCAGAAGGTCTGGCGAGTCATCTGCTCACCACGCTGGCTGGGAAACACCACGTCGCTGGGACGACCATTGAGCAGGCCATTGCGACCATCACGCAGGTAGCGCTCCAGCCAGACCACCGCTTCCTCGCCCATCGGCACCAACCGCTCTTTGCTGCCCTTGCCCATGACCCGCAGCACGCCCTGGCGCAGGTTGATCTGGTCGAGGGTCAGGCTGACCAGTTCGGTAACCCGCAAACCACAGGCATACAGCACTTCGAGCATGGCGCGGTCGCGCTGGCCGATGTCTTCGCTCAGGTCCGGCGCCCGTAGCAGGGCTTCGACGTCAGCCTCGGAGAGCGATTTGGGCAATGGCCGGCCGAGCTGCGGCATATCGATCTGCAGAGTCGGGTCGACGGCAATCAGTTTTTCCCGCAGCAGGTAGCGGTAGAAACCGCGCAGGCCGGAAAGAAAACGCGCCGTGGAGCGCGGCTTGTAGGCGTGATCCAGGCGCCAGCCGAGGTGATCGAGGATCAGTTCGCGGCCGGCATCGGGCAATGCAATGCCCTTTTCCTGCAACCAGCCGTTGAACAGCGCCAGGTCGCTGCGATAGGACGCTCGGGTGTTGTCCGACAGGCCTTTTTCCAGCCACAGGGCATCAAGAAACTGGTCAATCAGGGGGTGGTCGATAGCAGGCATGAAAACTCGGAGACGGGGCGATGAAAACGCCGAAGTGCCGCTAGTCTTCCATAACCATGCCGGGATAGGGAGTCCGAATGAACGAACAACAGATTCTGCTCGCGTTTGGCGGCATTGGTGCGGCAGCACTGGGCTGCCAGTGGCTGGCCTGGCGCCTGAAGCTCCCGGCCATCCTGTTTCTGCTGCTCAGCGGCATTCTCGCCGGCCCAGTGCTGGGCTGGCTTGATCCGCAGGAAATGTTCGGCCCGCTGCTGATGCCACTGGTGTCGCTGGCGGTGGCGCTGATCCTGTTCGAAGGCAGCCTGACCCTGCACCTGTCGCAATGGCGCGACATCGGCAGCGTTGTGCAGCGCATGGTGACCGTCGGCGCGCTGGTCACCTGGGTGGTGATTGCCGTCGCAACGCACTGGCTGCTGGGTTTCGACTGGCCGCTGGCGGTGCTGTTCGGCACCCTGACGCTGGTTACCGGCCCCACGGTGATCGTGCCGATGCTGCGGGTGGTGCGACCCAAGGCGACGATCGCCAACATCCTGCGCTGGGAAGGCATCGTCATCGACCCGATCGGCGCGCTGCTGGCCGTGGTGGTCTACAGCTTCATCATCGCCAGTGCCGCGGATGACGGCCTGAGCCAGAGCCTGCGAACCTTCGCCGGAGTCATTCTCTGTGGCAGCGCGTTCGGTGCCGCCGGCGGCTGGTTGCTGGGCCAGGTGATGCGTGAGCACTGGTTGCCGGAATACCTGCACAACCTGGCGTCGCTGGCGGCGGTGCTGGGGATCTTCATCGCCGCCAACCAGGTGATGCACGAATCGGGACTGCTGGCGGTGACCCTGATGGGCATGTGGCTGGCCAACATGAAAGGCGTCGACGTCCGGCAGATCCTGCACTTCAAGGAAAACCTCAGCGTGCTGCTGATCTCCGGGCTGTTCATTCTGCTCGCCGCGCGCCTGGACCTGGCCGCCCTCCTCGGCCTTGGCCCGTCGGTGCTGGCGCTGCTGCTGGTGATCCAGTTGATCGCCCGCCCCCTGAACGTCGCGCTCTCAACCTGGCGCTCGCCGCTGAACTGGCGCGAACGGGCGCTGCTGGCCTGGATCGCACCGCGGGGGATCGTCGCGGCGGCGGTCTCGGCGATCTTTGCGATTCGCCTGAACGAGGCCGGTCACGAGGGCGCCTTGCTGCTGGTGCCGCTGACCTTCGCCGTGATCATCGGCACGGTGGTCTTGCAGAGTGCAACGGCGCGGCCGCTGGCCCGCCTGCTGAAAGTCGCGGAGCCCGCGCCCAGCGGCTTTCTTATCGTCGGCGCCAACCCGCCCGCACGGGCGATTGGCAAGGCCTTGCAACAGATGGATTGCCGGGTGCTGCTGACCGACTCCAGTTGGGAGAACATCCGCGCGGCGCGCATGGAAGGGCTGGCGACTTACTTCGGCAATCCGGCCTCGCAGCATGCGGACGCGCACCTGGATCTGGTCGGCCTGGGCCATCTGCTCGGGCTTTCTCCCGCGGGAGAATTGAATGCCCTGGCGTGCATGCGTTTTCGTCATGATTTCGGCCAGCAACGGCTGTTCTCGTTGGCCAGCGGCCTGGAGGTCAGCCGCAGCGACAAGCACCGGGCCAGTGACGAACACCGCGGGCATGTGCTGGGAAATCCGCCACTGACCTATGTACAACTGGCCAATCAATTGCACCACGGCGCCGAGCTGTACAGCACACACCTGACCGAAGCCTTCGACTGGGACGCCTATCGGGCGCTGCATGGTGAGCGGGCGACCTTGCTGTTTGCCCGGGACGCCAATGGCTGGGTGCATGTGTTCGGCCCGGACAGCCCGCTCAAGCCCGGGCCGGGGTGGACGGTGCTGGCGCTGATTAGACAGGATGAAAGCCGTTGAGCACTGCGATCAGAACCCGGGCAATACCGGAACCGGACGCTTGTCCTCGTCGATGGCGACAAAACTGAACAGGCCGTGAATGGCCTTCTCGCGGCTGTCGCAGCTCATGCTTTCGACGAACACTTCGACTTCCACCTTAAGGCTGGTGTTGCCGACTTTAACGACCCGACCCACCAGCTCGACGATGGAACCCGCGGCGATCGGGTGCTTGAAGTCGATGCGGTCAGTGGACACGGTTACCAGTGGCAGACGGCAGAAGCGCGTCGCGGCAATGAACGACACTTCGTCCATCCAGGCCAGCGCGGTGCCGCCGAACAGGGTGTTGTGGTGGTTGGTCGTGGAGGGGAATACCGCCTTGGTCACGCGGGTGACCGACAGCTCGGTGCGGCGTTCGATTTCCTGGTCTCTGGGGGTCATGGGATCACTTGAACAAAGAATGCAGTTGCACGCTGCAAGCCATAAGGTCGGGGTGCACTGTAGGAGCGAGCTTGCTCGCGAAGGGTCCCAACATATTTAACCGACAAACATCTTGCGGCTTGAAGCTCACAGCGCTGAAAAACAAAAAGGGCAGCCCGGAGGCTGCCCTTTCTTTCGCAAAGGTCGGACTGGACTTAAGCCAGTTTTTCCTTGATGCGAGCTGCTTTACCGGACAGGTCACGCAGGTAGTACAGCTTGGCTTTACGCACGTCACCACGACGTTTCACGGCCAGGCTGTCGATTTGCGGGCTGTAGGTCTGGAAAGTACGCTCAACGCCAACACCGTTGGAGATTTTGCGAACGGTGAAAGCGCTGTTCAGACCACGGTTGCGCTTGGCGATTACAACGCCTTCGAAAGCCTGCAGACGGGAGCGGTCACCTTCCTTCACTTTCACCTGAACGACGATGGTGTCGCCCGGGGCGAAGGCCGGGATTTCTTTGCTCATCTGTTCAGCTTCGATCTGCTGAATGATTTTGTTGGTCATCTTGTGCTCCTAAGGTAAATCGTCGGATCTACCATCGATACGTTAACTATCGTCCCGCTCGCGGAGGTACTCCTCGAGCAGCTTCTTCTCTTCTCCAGAAAGTGAGCGACTTTCCAGAAGATCGACGCGTCGTTCATAGGTCCGCCCAAGGGACTGCTGTAAACGCCAACGCCGGATGTGTGCATGGTTGCCACTGAGCAACACGTCGGGAACACGCTGATCCGCATACACCTCCGGACGGGTGTAGTGCGGGCAATCTAGCAGACCGTCGGTGAAGGAATCCTCCTCCGCCGAGTCCGCATGCCCTAAAGCTCCGGGCAGCAGCCGTGTAACCGCATCAACCAGGACCATTGCCGGCAGCTCACCGCCAGACAATACGTAGTCACCAATCGACCACTCTTCATCGACATGAGCCTCAATAAAGCGCTCGTCAATGCCTTCATAACGACCGGCTATCAGAATCAACGATTCATGCTTCGCCAGGTCCTTGACCGCCGACTGAGTCAGCTTGCGGCCTTGTGGCGACAGGTAGATCACCTTCGCCGTTCCTCCGGTTGCCTGCCTGGCCTCGACCAGGGCGTCTTCCAGAGGCTTGATCTTCATCACCATGCCCGGACCACCGCCAAAAGGCCGATCATCTACCGTGTGGTGACGATCCGTGGTGTAGTCCCGCGGGTTCCAGCAGGTCAGTTGCAACAACCCCTGTTTCACCGCTCGGCTGGTAATGCCGTACTCACTGATGGCCGAGAACATCTCGGGAAACAGCGTGATGACGTCTACGCGCAGGCTGGCCATTGCTTAGAAGTCCGCGTCCCATTCCACCCTCATTTCGCCTGCCGCCAGGTCGATTGCCAACACGCATTGCTCTGTATAGGGCAATAGCCGTTCACGATCATCCAGGCTGCCAGCGCAGGGCTTGACCACCATTACATCGTTCGCACCGGTCTCCAACAGGTGATCAACCTTGCCGAACAGATGTCCGTCCTGGTTGATGACACTCAGACCCACGAGCTGATACCAGTAGTAATCGCCGTCGGTCAGGTTGGGCAAAAGGCTGCGAGAGATACAAATCTCATAACCGCTCAGAAGACGAGCTTCATCACGATCGTCGAGCCCTTTGAGCTTGGCGACCAGATCCTTTTGAGTGGATCGGCCCGAGACCAGCTCTACCTGCTTGACCACACCTTCGCGCCGAAGCGTCCAGTTGGGGAAATCCAGCAGGTTTTCGATCGGATCGGTAAAGGAATAGACCTTCACCTCGCCGCGAACGCCGTGAACCGAAAAAATCTTGCCGACAACGATCAAGTCATCAGCGTTTTTTGGCGTCGCGTTCATATTGCTCAGGCGGCAGCCTTGGCAGCGTCCTTCAACAGCTTGGCAACGCGCTCAGAAGGCTGTGCGCCAACGCTCAGCCAATGAGCAACGCGGTCTTCCTTAACGGACAGACGAACTTCCTGGCCACGAGCGATAGGGTTGAAGAAACCAACCTGCTCAATGTGCGAACCGGTAACAGCGTTACGCGAGTCGGTCACGGTCAGGGTGTAAAATGGGCGCTTTTTGGAGCCGCCACGGGCAAGACGGATGGTTAGCATTGAACATCGTTCCTGTAGTCGGTGCTGCAAATCATAATGCACAGCGGGCACACGGGTGCCCGAAAGGCCGCATATTCTCAAGGAATACACGGGTATTTGCAAATGCCTTTTTACACGAGGTAAAAGGCCTGCCTGCTGATCTGCGGTTTGCACTGCCTTATATAAAAGGCAGCAATGGTCCCGCCGAGGCGGGATTTCAGTCGCTGGCACATCTACACGCCAACGACTTGAATCGGGTTTACATCTTGGGCATGCCGCCGCCAGGCATCATGCCGCCCAGGCCGCGCATCATTTTGGCCATGCCGCCCTTGGCAGAAAACTTCTTCATCATCTTCTGCATTTGCTTGTGCTGCTTGATCAGGCGGCCAATGTCCTGCACCTGGGTGCCGGAACCCATGGCGATACGGCGTTTGCGCGAACCGCTGATCAGGTCAGGGTCACGGCGCTCGGCCGGGGTCATGGAGTTGATGATCGCTTCCATCTGCTTGAACTGCTTCTCGGCTGCGCCCTGGGCGTTGCCCATCTGCGCCAGGTTGACCCCACCGATGCTCGGCAGCTTGTCCATCAGGCCGCCGAGGCCGCCCATGTTCTTCATTTGCAGGAGCTGGTCGCGGAAGTCTTCGAGGTCGAAGCCCTTGCCCTTTTTCAGCTTCTTGGCGAGTTTGTCGGCCTTTTCCTTGTCGAGCGTCTGCTCGGCCTGCTCGATCAGGCTGAGCACGTCGCCCATGCCGAGGATCCGCGAGGCGATACGGTCAGGGTGGAACGGCTCGAGCGCTTCAGTCTTCTCACCCATACCGATGAACTTGATCGGCTTGCCGGTGATCGCGCGCACCGACAGCGCGGCACCGCCACGGGCATCACCGTCGACCTTGGTCAGCACCACACCGGTCAGCGGCAGGGCATCGCCGAACGCCTTGGCGGTGTTGGCGGCGTCCTGGCCGGTCATGGCGTCGACCACGAACAGCGTCTCGATCGGTTTGACTGCGGCGTGCAGGTCCTTGATCTCGGCCATCATCTCGGCGTCGATGTGCAGACGACCGGCGGTATCGACGATAACCACGTCGATGAATTTCAGCTTGGCTTCGCGGATCGCCGCTTCGGCGATGGCCACCGGCTTCTGGCTGATGTCCGACGGGAAGAAGGTCACGCCGATATCGTTGGCCAGGGTTTCCAGTTGCTTGATCGCCGCCGGACGGTAGACGTCGGCCGAAACGACCATGACGGTTTTCTTCTTGCGCTCTTTAAGGAAGCGCGCGAGCTTGCCGGCGGTGGTGGTCTTGCCCGCGCCCTGCAGGCCGGCCATCAGTACCACGGCAGGCGGTGCGGCATTCAGACTCAGGTCTTCGTTGGCCGCGCCCATCAATTCTTCGAGTTCGGCCTGGACGATCTTCACGAACGCCTGGCCCGGCGTCAGGCTGCGCGAAACCTCGGTCCCGACCGCACGTTCCTTGACCTTGTTGACGAAGTCCTTCACCACCGGCAAGGCGACGTCGGCTTCGAGCAACGCCATGCGCACTTCGCGCAGGGTGTCTTTGATGTTGTCTTCGTTCAGCTTGGCCTTGCCGGTGACATGGCGCAGCGTCTGTGACAGACGATCGGTCAGGTTTTCAAACATGGGGATCCTTTCGGGCTCTTGTAGAACCGAGGTTTATCAGCCGCCCCAGGCGCATTCGGCCGGCCTTGGGCAGGGGCAGGGCGGCGATTATAACGAAGACTCGCGCCAGCGCACACCATACCGTCGGCGCACAGTCTTCCTAGGGGGCCGGGTTCTATGCCAAACTCATCGGCTTTCGGGCTTGCCTAACAGGACTTATGCTCCCCTTGTCACCCAGCTTGCTACCCAACCTGATCGCCGCCTGCCTCTACGCCGCCGCGATCATCCTCCAAGGCACCGGCCTGGCCCGGGGCGTCAAGGCCGACAAACGGCTGCTCGGCCTGCTGGGAGGCCTGGCGGTCATCGCCCAGGGCGCCGCGCTGTACTGGCAGTTGCTCACGCCGCTGGGACTGAGCCTGGACTTCTTCAGCGCCGCCAGCCTGATCGCGACAGCGGTCATCGCCATCACCCTGCTCGCCTGCCTGCGCAGTCCGGTGGAGAACCTGCTGCTGTTGCTCTTCCCGCTTGGTCTGCTGACGGCCCTGATCGCGCAGTTCGCGCCGTCGGGCACGGTGCCGCTGATCAACGAAGAGCCCGGCATCCTCGCGCATATC
Organism: Pseudomonas sp. 20P_3.2_Bac5; assembly: GCF_025466035.1. Taxonomy (NCBI): domain Bacteria; kingdom Pseudomonadati; phylum Pseudomonadota; class Gammaproteobacteria; order Pseudomonadales; family Pseudomonadaceae; genus Pseudomonas; species Pseudomonas sp. 20P_3.2_Bac5. Next base: position 59,471 of record NZ_JANLOA010000067.1, read on the forward strand.
CTGCTGTCGATCCTCGCCTACGGCCTGTTCACCATCGCGGTGTTCCAGTCGCTGTTGCTGCTGATGCAGGACCACCAGCTCAAGCACAAGCATCCGTCCGGGCTGATCCGCAATTTCCCGCCGCTGCAAACCATGGAAAGCCTGCTGTTCGGCTTCCTCTGGGCCGGCTGGGGCCTGCTCTCGCTGTCGCTGATCTCCGGCTGGTTGTTCCTCGACAACCTGTTCGCCCAGCATCTGGTCCACAAGACCTTGCTGGCCTGCGTCGCCTGGATCGTGTTCAGCGTGCTGCTGTGGGGCCGCACCCGCCTCGGCTGGCGCGGACACAAGGCGATCCGCTGGACCCTCGCCGGGTTCTGCCTGCTGATGCTGGCGTATTTCGGCAGCAAGCTGGTACGCGAATTCATTCTGCATATCTGACGGGCGAACTATGGACACCTTGCCGTTGGCTCCGCTGCTCGGGCTTCTGGCCCTGGCCTTGCTGTGGTCGGCACTGTTCACCGCGGTCGACGCCGCCCGCGTGCAACTGGCGGGCAACCGGCGCAACGGCAATGGCGGCGCCCGCGACACCTCTGACCTCCCGGCCCAGGCGCTGATCTTCGGCGCCACCCTCGGCAAGCTGCTGGTGCTGGCCCTCGCCGGCCTGACCGGCCTGCGCTGCCAGGGCGAGACCGGTTTCTGGCTGGGCTGCCTGGCAGCGGCCATCCTGCTGCTGGTCTGCGCAGAGTACCTGCCGCGGCAACTGGCCCGACGCAACCCGGAAGCCTTTATCGGCCTGGGCATCGTCCTGCGCCTTCCGCTGCGCCTGCTGCAGCCGCTGGCCTGGTTGCTGGACTGCATCGCGCGCCTGATCCTGCGCCCTTTTTCAGTGCGGCCGAGCATGGTCAACCAGCATGAACAGAATGCCGACAGCGAGCCGGACGATAGCGACGCCTCGGAGGAAAACCCCTCCCACAGCAGTCTCCCCACCAGCCTGAAGGCGCTGGAGAGGGTCACTGTCAACCACATCCTGGTGCCGCGCAGCGAAGTCGACGGGATCAACCTGGACGATTCGATCGAGCAGATCATCGCGCAATTGAACACCTGCAAACACACGCGACTGCCGGTATTCCACAACGACATCAACCAGGTCCAGGCGGTGCTCAACACGCGGCATATCGCCCACCTGCTGCCCAAGGCCGAACTGACCCACGAAACCCTGCTGGCCGCCTGCTACGAGCCCTACTTCGTCCCGGAAAGCACCCCGCTGCAACTGCAGTTGCTCAATTTCCACAAGCAACAGCGGCGGATGGGCATCGTTGTCGACGAGTACGGCGAGGTGGAGGGCATCGTCACCCTGGAAGACATCCTCGAAGAAATCGTCGGCGAGTTCGAAGAACAGGACGACCTCGACAACCCGCATATCCACCCGCAAGGGGATGGCCGTTACGTGATCGAAGGCAACGTGGCGATCCGCGAGCTCAACCGCAGCCTTGGCTGGCACCTGCCCAGCGACGGACCGAAGACCCTCAACGGGTTGGTCACCGAGGCGCTGGAAAGCATCCCGGCCAGCGCGGTGTGCCTGAAGATCGGCCGCTACCGCCTGGAAATCCTCGAAACCGAAGACAACTGCGCCAGCCGGATCCTGGTCTGGACCGTCGCCCGTCAGCCCGCCGCCTGATTCGTTACGCCCGCAACGCCTGACATAGACACATTTCGTATCGAATCTGGCTATACTCGGGCCACGCTTACCCAGCCCTGCCGTCGCGCCCGCTACCCGCTCCCGGCGCTTTCCGGCCAGTCCGCACCGCCTGCATCGCGCGCTTTACCGGCACCGCTTCACACCCCGAACAGTGCCCGCGCCCGCCCCCATCCCCCCAGGGCTATGCTCGGCCGCGCGACCCATACCAAAAAAATGCTCCGACGCAGCGCCGTCGCCCGTGCGCGGCCGCCCAGGAAGCCTTCGACTGTCAGGGGACCTTGCATGACCACCAGCAGCACCTACAACAATGAGGCCGACACCGCGCCGTCCGGCAACTCGCCGGCCCGCGTCGCCACGGCCAGCTTCATCGGCACGGCCATCGAGTTCTACGATTTCTATGTCTACGCCACCGCCGCCGCGCTGGTGATCGGACCGGTGTTCTTCCCGCAGACCTCCGGCACCGCGCAGATGCTGTCGGCGTTCCTCACCTTCGGTATCGCCTTCCTCGCGCGACCGCTGGGTTCGGCGCTGTTCGGCCATTTCGGTGACCGGATCGGACGCAAATCCACCCTGGTCGCCTCGCTGCTGCTGATGGGGGTGTGCACCACGCTGATCGGCGTGCTGCCGGGACATGACAGCATCGGCAACTGGGCGCCGGTCCTGCTCTGCGTCCTGCGTTTCGGCCAGGGCCTCGGTCTTGGCGGCGAATGGGGCGGCGCGGCGTTGCTGGCCACCGAGAACGCGCCCAAGGGCAAGCGCGCCTGGTTCGGCATGTTCCCGCAACTCGGTCCGTCCATTGGCTTCCTCGCCGCCAACGGCCTGTTCCTGGCGCTGGCGATGCTGCTGAGCGACGAAGACTTCCGCGCCTGGGGCTGGCGCATTCCGTTCCTGCTCAGCGCGGCACTGGTGATCGTCGGCTTGTACGTTCGGCTGAAGCTGGAGGAAACCCCGGTGTTCGCCAAAGCGATGGCCAGCCACCAGCGCGTGAAGCTGCCGGTGGTCGAGTTGTTCGCCCAATACTGGCTGCCGGTGCTGCTCGGCGCCGGGGCGATGGTGGTGTGCTATGCGCTGTTCTACATCTCGACGGTGTTTTCGCTGAGCTACGGCGTGTCGACGCTGGGCTACACCCGGGAAACCTTCCTCGGCCTGCTGTGCTTCGCGGTGCTGTTCATGGCCCTGGCCACGCCGCTGTCGGCCTGGCTCAGCGACCGATACGGGCGCAAGCCGGTGCTGGTGATCGGCGCGCTGCTGGCGATCGCCTCGGGCTTTGCCATGGAGCCGTTGCTGACGTCCGGGTCCACCGCCGGCGTGGCGTTGTTCCTGGCGATCGAGCTGTTCCTGATGGGGGTGACATTCGCACCAATGGGCGCGCTGTTGCCCGAGCTGTTCCCGACCCACGTGCGCTACACCGGCGCGTCGGCGGCTTACAACCTGGGCGGAATCGTCGGCGCCTCGGCAGCACCGTTCTTCGCACAGAAGCTGGTGGCCATGGGGGGATTGAGCTGGGTGGGCGGGTATGTGTCGGCCGCGGCCCTGCTGAGCCTGATCGCGGTGCTGTGCCTGAAGGAAACACAGCACACGGAGTTGTAACGACAACGCGGGGCGAGCCAGGCGGCCCGCCCCGCGCCTACAGCCTTACAGCTCGACCTTGACCGCTTGCGAAGCGCGGGTCGCCTTGGCCCGGGCGGCCTCGATCGACTCGTCGCGCGCCAGGCACACGCCCATCCGGCGCTGGCCGTTGACTTCCGGCTTGCCGAACAGACGCAGCGCGGTATCAGGCTCGGCCAGGGCGGCGCCGAGGTTGTCGAAAGCGGTCCGCTGCGACTGACCTTCCACCAGGATGACCGCGGAGGCCGACGGACCGAACTGACGGACCGACGGGATCGGCAGGCCGAGGATTGCCCGGGCGTGCAGGGCGAACTGCGACAGGTCCTGGGAAATCAGGGTCACCAGGCCGGTGTCATGCGGGCGCGGCGAGACTTCGCTGAACCACACCTGATCGCCCTTGACGAACAGTTCCACGCCAAACAGGCCGCGGCCGCCCAGCGCCTCGGTGACCGCCTTGGCTACGCGCTCGGACTCGGCCAGCGCCACCGGGCTCATGGCCTGTGGCTGCCAGGATTCCTGGTAGTCGCCTTTCTCCTGACGGTGACCGACAGGTGCCAGGAAGGTGGTGCCGCCAACATGACGAACGGTCAGCAGGGTGATTTCGTAGTCGAAATCGATGAAGCCTTCGATGATCACCCGGCCCTTGCCGGCACGGCCGCCTTCCTGGGCGTAGTCCCAGGCTTTCTGCAGGTCGTCGGCGCTTTTCAGCAGGCTCTGGCCCTTGCCCGACGAACTCATCACCGGCTTGACCACACACGGGAAGCCCAGGTCCAGGGCGGCCTTGCTGTAGTCCTCGAAGGTGTCGGCGAAGTGGTACGGCGAGGTGGGCAGGTCCAGCTCTTCAGCCGCCAGGCGACGGATGCCTTCGCGGTTCATGGTCAGTTGCGCGGCGCGGGCGGTCGGCACCACGGTGAAGCCTTCGGCTTCCAGCTCGACCAGGGTCGCGGTGGCGATGGCTTCGATTTCCGGGACGATATAATGCGGCTTCTCGGCCTCGATGACCGCACGCAGGGCGGCGCCGTCGAGCATGTTGATCACGTGGCTGCGATGCGCCACCTGCATGGCCGGGGCATTGGCGTAACGGTCCACGGCGATCACTTCGACGCCCAGGCGTTGCAGCTCGATCACCACTTCCTTGCCCAGCTCGCCACAGCCACAGAGCAGTACACGGGTCGCGGTGGGCGACAATGGGGTTCCGATACGGGTCATCTCAGGTCCTCAAAGGGAAGGAATCCATGGCCGCCCCAGCACGGTGCGGGCCAGCGAAAGGGGCACATTTTACATGGTTGAACGCCGTCGCGGCTCAGCCGGCGATGGCGTTTTTCCGCACCCGCCAGGCCATGGCCAGCCAGACTGCGGTGACGCCGGCGAACTTCGAGGCCAGCGCGGTGCCGACCACGGCCGGCGTCAGGGCGCCGATCATGCCGAAGAAGATGAAGGTGTCGAGTGGAATGCTCAGCGCGGAACTGATCCACAAGCGGTCATGCAGCGGGCGCTTGGTGATGCTGAACACTACCCAGTCGATCAGCTCGGACACCGCGAACGCGGTGGCGCTGGCCAGGGCGATGGTCGGGTCGGAGGTGACATAGGACAACACCAGCGCCGCCAGCATGGCGACCAGCGCGCCGTGGCCGAAGCGGGTCTGCACCATGTCGCGCAGGACGAACACCAATCCGCCCCAGGCGGACCAGATCACGTCCAGGTGCGGCGCACTGGAGAAGGCGTAGTTGATCAGCACCACGCTGCTGATATAGGCGATGAGAAAGAACATTGGGGGCACCGGTAGCAAGCCGCACAGGGTACTTCACAGCCCGCGCGCGGCCAAGCCCCGGGGATCAGTTCGCCGCGCGGGGTTGGGCGAAGACCAGGCCGGCGGCCACGGCGCGCTCGTGACAGAAGCGCAGCACCTGCCGGCGCTCGGTGTTGTCCATGCGGCCCCAGCGGGTGATTTCAGCGGCGGTGCGCTGGCAGCCGGTGCAGATGTCTTGTTCGTCCAGCGCGCAAATGCTGACGCAAGGTGAGGCCACGGGCCTTTCAGCGGTGCTCATCAATCCTCCTGCGGCGCCAGGTCGCGGGCATAACGCTGGGCGTTGTGCACGTAATGGGCGGCGCTGGCTTCCAGCATCTTCTTCTGTGCCTCGGTCAGTTCGCGCACCACCTTGCCCGGCGAGCCCATCACCAGCGAACCGTCGGGGATTTCCTTGCCTTCCGGGATCAGCGCATTGGCGCCGATGATGCAGTGCTTGCCGATCCGCGCACCGTTGAGGATCACCGCGTTGATGCCAATCAGGCTGTAGTCGTCCACCGAGCACCCGTGGAGCATGGCGTTGTGGCCGATGGTCACGCCCTTGCCGATGGTCAGCGGCGAGCCCATGTCGGTGTGCATCACCGTGCCGTCCTGGACGTTGCTGTTCTCGCCGATGTCGATCAGTTCGTTGTCGCCACGCAGGACCGCGTTGAACCAGACATTGGCGCCCGCCTGCAGGCGTACCTTGCCGATCAGCGTGGCATTGGGCGCCACCCAGCTTTGTGGATGGGTTTCGACCCGAAAGTCGCCCAGACGGTATTTCATGCGTGGTTCCTCACGGTGGGGTTCGCGGCGGGTGATCCCGCTCAGAGTGGGGTGAAGCGTTCAGGCGGATGGTGCAGGCTGATGCGCGCATCGTAGAGCAGGTTGACCAGTTCGACGATCATGATCGCCGACAGGCCCCAGATCTTGTACTCGCCGAAGCGGTAGCTGGGGACGTACCAACTGCGGCCCTGATAATCGATGCGGTGGGTGTGATCGCGCGGGTCCTGACGGAAGAACTCCAGCGGCACGCTAAACACTGCGGCGATCTCGGCATCGTTGGGCCGGTATTCGACGTAATCGGGGATCAGCCCGACGAAAGGCGTGACTTTCAGTCCGTGCAACGAGACCAGCGGAGTCAATGGACCAATCACTTCCACCAGGCCGGGTGGCAGGCCGATTTCTTCCTCGGCTTCGCGCAGGGCGGTGAAGATCAGGTCGGGGTCTTCCGGGTCGCGGCGTCCACCAGGGAAAGCCACTTCGCCGCCGTGGGTCGAGAGGCCCTTGGCGCGCAAGGTCAGTACCAGCTCGGGCTCTTCACTACGGGTGATCGGTAGCAGCACCGCGGCCTCAGGAAAACGTCGATCGGTTTCCAGGGTGCCCGGGGTGTGACTGCTCACACGGCGAAGTAGCTCGTCCAGCATGGTCTCTCTCATTCCAGTAACGTTCTGCATCATGCACCAAAGCCGCGCCACGCCCAACCCCCGGCGACGATCGCACTTGCGGGGCGCGGGACCGCGGCGCGAAGATAGCGCACCTCCCAGGAAGATAAGCATGAAATACTGCAGCGCGTGCGGCAAAGCGGTCACCCAGCGCATACCCGAAGGCGACTCCCGCTTGCGTTATGTCTGCGACCACTGCCAGACCATCCACTACCAGAATCCCAATATCGTCGCCGGCGTGCTGCCGAACCATGGCAGCAAGGTGCTGCTGTGCCGTCGCGCCATCGAGCCGCGCCGCGGCTACTGGACCCTGCCCGCCGGCTTCATGGAAAACGGCGAGACCATGGAACAGGCCGCCCGCCGCGAAACCGTCGAAGAAGCCTGCGCGCGCCTGGGCGAGATGACCCTGTATCACCTGTACGACCTGCCTCACATCAACCAGGTACACGTGTTTTTCCGCGCCGAACTGGCCGACCTGGACTTCGACATCGGCGAGGAAAGCCTGGAAGTGCGCCTGTTCGAAGAAAACGAGATCCCGTGGGACGAGCTGGCTTTCAGGACGATCCGCGTCACACTAGAATGCTACTATCGGGACCGCGAAAGGCAGCACTACCCGGTTCACACCGAGAGCCTGTCAGCGTCGTTCGCCCCGCCACCCAAGTCCGATTCGTAAAACCGCGATTATCAGGGATACCGTTTCATGCGCTGGTTGCTTGCCCTTTTCTGCCTCAGTGTGGCTTCGGTGTCCCAGGCGGCTTACACCGAAACCATCGTCACCAAGCCGATCCTCAAGGACGCGCCGCTTGCGCCGCAGTCCTCTCCCGCCGAGGTCAAGCCATCGAACCGGATCGACAAGGTGCTGGTGCTCAAGTCGCAGCGCCGCCTTGAACTGATCAGCAATGGCGCACCGCTCAAGACCTACCGCATCTCCCTCGGCAAGAAGCCCGTCGGCGCCAAGGAGCGCGAGGGCGACAAGCGCACCCCGGAAGGCTTCTATTGGCTGGACTGGCGCAAGGTCTCGGACCGCTACAACCTGGCGATCCACGTGTCCTACCCCAACGTCACCGATGCCGCCCGGGCACGTCGCGAAGGCGTTCAGCCCGGCGGGATGATCATGATTCACGGAACGCCGGACACGGAGGACAACCCGGAACAGCTTTTCCATACGCTGGACTGGACCGAAGGCTGCATCGCCATGCGCAACACCGACATGCGCGAAGTCTGGAGCCTGGTAAAGGACGGCACCATGATCGAGATCCGCCCCTGATCGACCCGCTCCGGCGCCTTCGCGCCGGACATTTCCTACCCTCCTGAATAACCTTCGGAAATTTCCGAGGGCACTCGCGCTCGTCCCCTACCTCTCCTCACGCTCATCCCCAGCATTCAAACGGATGCTCCTCCCTTAGATTCATCTCACCTGAAATGCTTCCTTCGTCCTAGAACAAGAACATAAGGACGCCAGCCTATGTCCCGTTCATCGCGAACCGGAGGCCCGCGCTCCCCGGCGCTGGCATCCACGGTCTTCATCACCCTGATTTTGCTGTTCGTGGCACCCGCACTGGCCGACGAGGCCTTTTCGGTCCTGCCGCTATTACGCGAGCAACGCCGCGACGCAGACGCGCTGGAGCGACAACAGCGCTTGCGTCAGCTCACGCCGCCGACGGTCATCGAGACGCCGAACGAGACACCCGCTGCAGCGCTCGAAACCGAAGGCTGCTGGCCTGTCTCCGGCCTTCGCCTGGCGGGCAACACGCTGATTTCCCGCGACGCCCTGAACGCGGTGGTCGATCCGTTGCTGCAACCGTGCATGGACGAGGCACGGGTCAACGCGGTGCTCAAAGCCATCACTCGGCTTTACCTGCAACAGGGTTACCTCGCCAGCCGGCCTTATCTGGCCCAGCCGCCGCACGCGGGGGCGAGCCTGGACATCCTGATCGTCGAAGGTTTTGTCGAATCGGTGGAGTTCGATGACCCGGAACTGCCGTTGTCGCTGTCCCGCGCCTTTCCCGATCTGCTTGGCCAGCCACTGCGCCTGAGCACGCTGGAGCAGGGGCTGAACCAGATGAATCGCCTGCAGGCGTTCGACCTCAGCGCGGACCTTGAGCCGGGCGAACTGCGAGGCGGCACGCGGGTGATCATTCGCTCGCAACGGCAACCGGCATCACGCCTGAAGCTGGCCACCAGCCTCGACAACCGCGGCAGCGAGGCGACGGGCCGCGAGCGACTGGGTGTCAGCCTGAGCCTCGACAGTCCGCTGGAACACAACGACTTCCTGCGTCTGCACAGCCTTCGCCGCCTGTTGCCCGGGCGTGGCGACAGCCGTGGCTACGGGCTCTACTACAACAGCCCTTATGGCCCCTGGCGTTTCGCCCTGAGCCTGGACCGCCTGGAATACCGCGCCGCCCTGCCCGGCTCGAACGCCAGCAACAGCGGCCAGAGCGATTTCTACAGCCTCGGCGTGGACCGCGCGCTATGGCACGACCAGTCCACCACCCTCGGCGCCAACCTGCGGCTCAACTACAAGCGCCTGGACACGCGGTTCTCCAGCGAACGACTGCGCCTTCGCCTGCAAAGCCCGACGCTCACCAGCCTCGATGCCAGTCTCAACCTGAGCTGGCGCGACGATGCGCTGTGGAACGCCACCCTCGGCTACAACCAGGGGCTCGGCTGGTTCGGATCCGATGACCGCGCAGCAAACCCGCGCGCGCCGCAGCCGCTGTTCCGCAAGTACCTGGCAAGCCTCTGGCAACTGCGCGAAGGCGTCGATCCCGCGTTTCGCTGGCGCTGGGAAAGCGAACTGAACCTGCAATACAGCCCTGAACCGCTACCCGCGATCGAGCAGATGGCGGTCGCGGGCGACACGGCGGTGCGGGGCTTTCGTCGCGCCACGGTGTCCGGCGCCAGCGGCGCGGTCTGGCGCAACACCCTCAGCCTGCCGCTGAACAACCCGCTGCCGGTGCCGCTGGAAATCCGTCCGAGCCTCGGCCTCGACGCCGGCTGGAGCCGCTACGACCACGGCAGCCCCACACAACGACTGCTCGGCGCCCACGCCGGCCTGCAACTGAGCCTGCCTCGCGGCCAGCTGAGCCTCGATTACCAGCGCGCCCTGCAGGCCAGCGGCACGCGGCGCCGCGATCTGGAGCCGGGCTACTGGCGCGCGCAACTGACCCTGACGTTCTGATCCCCACCCAAGAGAGAGACCACCATGACCCCTCTACCTCCACGGTTCACCCCCGACCTGCTGCGCTGGGCGATCAGCGTCAGCCTGCTGGTTCCCACCGGAGCCATCGCCAACAACGGCCTGCAACCGGCCACCGGCCCGGGCGGAACGCCATCCATCAACGAGCACAACGGTGTGCCGGTGATCAACATCGTCGCGCCGTCCGCCAGCGGCCTGTCGCACAACCAGTTCCTCGACTACAACGTCGGCCAGCCTGGCGTGGTGCTCAACAACGCCCTGCACGCCGGGCAATCGCAATTGGCCGGCGCGCTGGGCGCCAACCCGCAATTCCAAGGCCAGGCGGCGTCCACCATCCTCAACGAGGTGATCAGCCGCAACGCCTCCAGCATCGACGGCACCCAGGAAATCTTCGGCCAGCCCGCCGACTACATCCTCGCCAACCCCAACGGCATCACCATCAACGGCGGCAGCTTCATCAACACCACCCGCGCGGGCTTTCTGGTGGGGCGCCCGGAAATCGAAGACCAGCGCCTCACCTACCTCAACAGCCTCACCGCCAGCGGCGAGTTGCGGGTCGACGGCCTTGGTCTGAGCAATGCAGAAGGCGCCCTGGAACTGATCGCCCCGCGCATCGAGAGCCATGGCCCACTTCGCGCGGCGACCGACCTGGACCTGACCGTCGGCCGCAACCGCATCGACCGCGCCAGCGGCGAGATCGTCGAGCATCTGGCCGGTACGCCGGGCTCTATCGACGCCAGGCTGTTGGGCGCCATGCAGGCCGGGCGCATCCGGATCATCAGCACCGCCGAGGGCGCGGGCGTGCGAATCGAGGCGCCGTCGATGGACGCTCGCCAAGGCATCAGCATTCGCTCGGCCGGGGACTTGAAGATCAGCGGCAGCGCGCAGCAACGCAGTCGTCTCGACGCCGGCAAAGGCAACCTCGAGCTGGATGCCAAGGACAACATGACGCTGAGCGCCATCGAAGGCCGGGCCGAACAGATCAAGGTCCGCACCGGCAAAAACCTCACCCTCGACGCCAAGACCCGCGAAAGCATCCGCCGCGACAACGAGAAGTGGGACAAGAAGTGGTGGTTCGTCACCACCGAAACCTTCGAGCGCACTGGCAGCGAAGTCGAACGCCTGACCACCGGCAGCGATTTTCAGGCGGTCAGCGATATTACCCTCGACGCCGGTGGCGACGCCCGCCTGCTGGCCGCCGGGGTACAAGCAGGCGGCGACCTGAAGCTGCGCAGCGGCAACACGCTGGAGGTCAGCGCCGGCATCGACAGCGTGACCCGCGACGAACGCATCCGCCACCGCAAGCACCTGTGGCGCGGCGACCAGGACACCCACGACTACCGCGAAAGCGCCCGCCCCAGCCAACTCTCGGGCCGCAACCTGACCGTGGAGGCGGCGGGGCCCACCCGCATCATCGGCAGCGAGCTGCGAAGCAGCGCGGACATGAGCATCAAAACCCCTGAACTCGATATCGCCGGGACCTCGCTCAAGGGCAGTGACTCCCGCAAGGAATACCGGGGCGACCTGGCCTCCGGGGCGTTTTTCGGCAACCGCGAGCGGGCACAAGGCGAACAGCAGACCGTTCGTGGCAGCCAGCTTGAGGCGAGCGGTGCCTTGACCGTGATCGCCGATCAAGTGCGGGTCAGCGGCAGCCGGATCAGCAGCACCGGCGACGCCCTGTTGGCCAGCGAAAAGGCCCTGCTCAGCGTCGAAGCGGCGCGGGAAAGCTCGACCCGCAGCACCAGCAGTAAAGACAGCAAGCTGTTCGGCCTGCTCGGCAGCAGCACCGACACCCACCAGCAACGCGACACCGCGCTGGTCAGCGACCTGGCCTCGGAAAGCAACCTGCGCCTGGCCAGCGCCGACGAATTGCAGGTCATCGGTGCCCGGCTCAAGGCCGGTGGGCAGTTGCAACTGGACGCTGCGAAAGACCTGCGCGTCAGCGCCGCCACCCAGAGCGAAAACAGCACCACCCAACAAACCGACAAAAGCCTCTACGCCAGCGCGCGGCAGACGGCGGAAGCGCTCGACGGCAAGCCGGCGTCGAAGCAATACGTGGCCTCAGCGGGCTATGAAGTGAAAAAAAACGAGCGCAGCGCCAGCCAGGACACATTGGTTGCCAGCCAGCTCAGCGGCGCGGCGATCACCATTGGCAGCCAGGCCGACGTGTCGCTGAACAGCAGCAACCTCGACAGCAGCGGCGCCATCGATATCAGCGGCAAGACCGTCACCCTGGGCGCGCAAACCACCCGCGAGCGGCAACTCACCACCAGCACCCGCTCGGCGGGCGGCCTCGCGGTGACCGCAGGGATGGATCGCCAGGGCGGCGGCTACGAGGGTGCCTACCAGCGACGGGAACAGGAGGAAAGCCTGGTCGACAGCCTCCCGAGCGAGCTGACGGCAGCGGGACCGTTACGCATCAAGGCCGACACGCTGATCAATGAAGCGGCGCAGGTGAGCGCCGGCGAGCACCTGCTGGTCGACGCAACCCGGGTGGAAAACCGCGCCACCGCCAGCGTCCGCGAAACCCGCGACAGCGAGCGCAACTGGCAGGGCAGCCTGGGCCTGAGTCTGGAAACCCGCGATATCACCCGTCCGATCGAAAACCTGATCAACGGCAACGAGGCCGCGCGCTTCCAGCAAGCCTCGGTGGAAGACGCCCTGGCGCCGCTGACCCTGGGCGTGGACCTGGCGCTGGAGCACCTCAACCGCGAACAGACCAGCCGCAGCGAAACCGCGCGGGTCAGCGAGCTGTCCGGCACCACGGTGAAGGTCCAGGCCGATGAGGTGAGCGATACCGGCACTCGCTACCGCGCCGAAAAAGGCGGACTGCAGATCGATGCGCGGAATCACCAGTTCGTCGCCGCGCAAGACACCACCGCCGAAACCGTCGAGCGCCTGGAAGTCGGCGGCACTGCCCGGGTGGAAACCAGCACGGGCAAGGACATTGCCGGGAAAATCTCCGGCAAGGGCGGATCGCTGAGCAGCAGCAACACCACGACCACCGCCCGCCCGGGGAGCCTCTACGGTCAGCAGGGCATCCAGATTCAACTGGGCAGCGACGGGCTTTACGAGGGCACCGCCTTCGACGCCGGCAAGGGCGGTCTGACCCTCGAGACGGCCGGCAATCTCAGCCTGCCCCAGGCCAACGACCGCCAGGAGCAGAGCCTGCGCCAGCTCGACGGCAATGCCTGGCTCAAGGCGGGTAACAGCCCGGCGGGCAGTGCACTGGAGGCCCGTGGCTATCTGGATCAAAAACGCAGCGACAGCCAGGACAGCCAGGCGCGGGTCGCCAGCATCGACAGCACGGGCGATGTCCGCCTCAAGGCCGGCGGTGAGCTGACGCTCGCCGGCACCCGCATCGGCAGCAGCGGCGCCAAGCCAACCAATATCGACGTGCAGGCCGACGGCCCGCTGCGGGTGTTGGCTGCCAGCGACAGTCATGAGGCCAGCGGCGATAACATTGGCGGCGGCGGTGAGGTGGTCTTGAAGATGAACGACGCCGGCAAGGGCGGCGGGCTGGGCGGGCATTTCAGCAACGGGCGGATTTCCGAGTCCGACCGCCGTACCCAGGGCGCGGTCTTCACCGCGCAACAGGAGGTGAACCTGTCGAGCCAGGCGAGACAGGACGACGCGATCCACCTTGAGGGCCTGCAAGCATCAGCCGAACGGATCAAGGTCGCGGCGGAAAACGGCGGCGTGCTGATCGAATCGGCCACCAGCAGCGAGCGCCGCGACAACCTCGACCTCACCGTGGGTGCCGGCATCGCCATGACCCCGGCAGCCACGCGCGACGACACGAAAAAAGGTCTGTATGGCCGGGCGCAGTTCAACCTCGACCAACGCGACAACCTTGTGCACCAGAACAGCCAGCTCGACGCCGGGCAAGTCGGCCTGTACAGCATGAACGACATGCTGCTCAACGGCGTGCGGGTCAATGCCGGGCGTATCGAAGGCGTTATCGGCGGTGACCTGCAACTGGCCAGCCGCCAGGACCGGGTCAACGCGTTGAAGGTGAATGTCGATGCGCAACTGAGCCGGGAGAAGAACCCGCAGGGCTACCTCAACGCCGTGCGCTCCTTCGGTGGTCCGCTGGGTGCCAGCGCCGAGAAGAAAGTCGGCGGCGCGGTGCAGAGCGCCGACCCGGGCATTTCACCGACGCTGGACCTGAAAGTGGATTACGCACGGCGTGACAGCGTCGCCAGCCAGAGCCGGCTGAGCGGGCAGGAAGGCGTTGCCTTGCAGGTCGGCGGCGATGTGAAGCTGTCGGGGGCGGATGTTCGTTCAAGCCAGGGCAAGGTCGAACTGGGTAGCGAGCGGATCAGCCAGGAAACCCTGAACGGCCGCGATGTGCGGCGAGTGGTGGGGACCAACCTGTCGAATGCGCCAGTGGAGCTGGGCAGCGATCTGGTCAATACCTACAAGAATGGCGGGATGAATCTGGAGGAAGGGGATTCTTCGCTGGATCTGGGGCTGTTGCGCACCGGGGGACATGATCGGGAGGTGAGGCTGGAGTCGGGGATTATTGAGAAAAAATGAGGTTCCGCCCGTCAGTTAAATCAATTGGGGCCCCATCGCGAGCAAGCTCGCTCCTACAGATAATCGGTGCGCGCGTTGTCGCGATTCGCCCCCC
>NZ_JANLOA010000138.1:0-73553 GCF_025466035.1 Pseudomonas sp. 20P_3.2_Bac5
TACTGGGGATTTATTGTTCTTTTTTTGAGGGTTGGGGCTCAAACGCAGCCCCAGAACCCTGCAACCACGGTTTATCTGACCTTCACCACCAGCTTCCCAACCGCCTTGCGCCCCGCCAATTGTTCGATCGCCAACCCGGCCTCGGCCAATGGATAGGTCTTCGACACCAACGGCTTCAACTTGCCCTCGGCAAACCACGCAAACAGTTGCTGGAAGTTCGCTGCGTTGTCCGCCGGCTGGCGCTGGGCGAACGAGCCCCAGAACACGCCGAGCACCGCCGCGCCCTTGAGCAGCACCAGATTGACCGGTAACTCAGGGATTCGCCCGCTGGCAAAGCCCACCACCAGCAACCGGCCGTTCCAGGCCAGGCCGCGCACGGCCTGGTCGAACAGGTCGCCGCCTACCGGGTCGTAGATCACGTCGACGCCCTTGCCGCCGGTCAGGCGTTTGATCTCGTCTTTCAGGCTGCTCTGGCTGTAATCGATCAGATCGTCCGCGCCCGCCGCCTTGGCGATTTCCAGTTTCTCCGCGCTACTGGCCGCAGCGATCACCCGCGCGCCCATGGCCTTGCCGATTTCCACGGCCGCCAGGCCAACGCCGCCAGACGCACCCAGCACCAGCAAGGTTTCGCCGGCCTGCAATTGGCCGCGCTGGCGCAGCGCGTGCATCGAGGTGCCGTAGGTCATG
Source organism: Pseudomonas sp. 20P_3.2_Bac5 (assembly GCF_025466035.1). Lineage (NCBI taxonomy): Bacteria > Pseudomonadati > Pseudomonadota > Gammaproteobacteria > Pseudomonadales > Pseudomonadaceae > Pseudomonas > Pseudomonas sp. 20P_3.2_Bac5. Next base: position 688 of record NZ_JANLOA010000138.1, read on the forward strand.
CCGAAGGCCGAGGCAGTGGCGAAGTCCATGCCTTCCGGGATGGGCAGCACGTTGTAGGCCGGCACCGCGACCTGTTCGGCGAAGCTGCCCCAGCCCGTCAGGGCCATGACCCGGTCGCCGACCTTGAACGCGCCGGCATTCTCGCCCGCCGCGGCAACCACCCCGGCGGCCTCGCCACCCGGCGAGAACGGCAGCGGCGGCTGGAACTGGTATTTGCCCTCGATGATCAGGGTGTCCGGGAAGTTGACGCTCGCGGCGTGTACGTCCAGGAGGATTTCATTCTTCTTCGGCGTCGGGCTGGCGACGTCTTCCAGCACCAGATCACGGGCCGGACCATGGGCTTTGCACAACACGGCTTTCATCAGGGCTATTCCTTTGCGGGTGGTGGCCGATAAGTGTAGGTATGCAAGGTGCCGGGTCAACGAGCATGGCCTGGCCTGAATAGGCTGGCATAAGCCCGGGCTTGGGTTTGGCCGGCGCGCTGGGTATGCTGGCGCCAACTGTTTGAGGAGCGAATTCGTGAAAGCGTGGATCTTGATGGTACTGGCGCTGACGCTGCCAGTGGCGGCCATGGCCGAAGAGAAGGAAGCAGCAGCGCCGAAGGTTGCCTATATCAGCCTGTCGCCGCCCCTGGTCGGCAACTACGCCCTCGATGGCGGCCCGCGTCTGCGGGTGTACAAGGCCGATGTTGCGCTGAAGGTCGAAGGCGATGCCGACGCAGCCGCGGTCAAGCACCACGAGCCGCTGATCCGTAACCAGTTGGTGGCGCTGTTCACCCAGCAGAGCCTGGACGGCATGAGCAACGTCGACGCCAAGGAAAAACTGCGTCAGGAAGCCCTCAAGCAGGTCCAGCAGGTGTTGTCCAACGAAGAGGGTCGGCCGGTCGTCGAAGACCTGCTGTTCAACAACCTGATCGTTCAGTAATCACGAGGCCAGGCTGCGGCGGAAACGTGCCAGGGCGATCGCGAAGAACGCCAGGCCGATCGCCGCAAGGGCCAGCAGGTCGGGCCACACCACCGTGATCCCGGCGTCGCGAAACAGAATCGCGGCGCCCAGGCTGACGAAGTGGGTGGACGGCGACAACTGCATCACCCACTGCAACCATTGCGGCATGCTGTCCAGCGGCGTGCTGCCGCCCGAGAGCAACAGCATCGGGATGATCACCGGGATCGCCAGCAAGCCGAACTGCGGCGTCGAGCGCGCCAGCGTAGCGAGAAAAATCCCCAGCGCCGTGCTGGCGAACAGGTACAGCGCCGTCACCCCCAGAAACAGCGGCAGCGAGCCGGCCAACGGCACGCCCAGCGCCCACTTCACCACCACCTCCAGCGACACCCAGGTGCACAGCACCACCACCAGCGCGTTGCTGCCGATCTTGGCGAGCATGATTTCCAGTGCGGTCAGCGGCAGCACCAGCAGGTGATCGAGGGTGCCATGCTCGCGCTCGCGCAGCAGGGCGGTGCCGGTGAGGATGATCGCGAGGATGGTGATGTTGTTGACGATCTGGATCACCGCCAGGAACCAGCCGCCTTCCAGGTTCGGGTTGAACAGCGCGCGGGGCTCCAGCAGCGCCGGGCTGCGGCTGGCGCTGCCGGCGGGGCTGGCGTAATCCAGCAACTCGCGTTCGAAAATCCGCCCGATATAGCCGGCGCCCATGAACGCCTGGCTCATGGCCGTGGCATCGACGTTGATCTGCAGTTCCGGCGAGCGCCCGGCCAGCAGGTCGCTCTGGAAATTCACCGGGATATTGATGACGAAGGTGTACAGGCCGCTGTCCAGGCTGCGGTCGAGCTGGTCGTAGGCCAGCGGCACGGCGGGCTGGAATTCCGGGGGCTGCAGCGCTTCGGTCAGCTTGCGCGAGACCAGGCTCTGGTCCTCATCGACCACCGCGACGCTGGCGTTGTGCACGCCGATCACCGAGCCCGCCGCCGGCATGTAGATCGCCACGCTGAAGGCATAGAGCAGAAACAGCAGCAGAACGCTGTCGTGGCGCAGGCTGGTCAGCTCTTTCAGGCCGAGGCGCAGAATGTGGGCAAGACGCTGCATCAGGCCTCCTGTTTCTTCAGCATCATCAGGCTGAGCCCGGTGAACCCGACGAAGAAGCCGAGCAGCGCCAGGCATTGCGGCCACAGTTCGCGCAGGTCCAGGGCCTTGGTGAAGGTGCCGACGGCGATATCGAGGAAGTAGCCCGCCGGGAACAACTGGCCCATCAGCGCCGCGGAGCCATCGAGGGATGAGCGCGGCACGATCAGCCCGGAGAACTGGATGGTCGGCAGGCTGGTGAGGATCATGGTGCCGAGGATCGCGGCGATCTGGGTGCGGGTGAAGGCCGAGATCAGCAGGCCGAGGCTGGTGGTCGCCAGCAGGTACAGCACCCCGCCGCACGCCAGCGCCAGTGCGCTGCCCTTGAACGGCACGCCGAACAGCCAGCGGTTCATCGCCACCAGCAGCGCCAGGTTCACCAGGCTCACCGCCAGGTACGGCGCCTGTTTGCCGAGCAGGAACTCAAGGCGGGTCAGCGGCGTGGCGTAGAAGTTGGTGATCGAGCCCAGCTCCTTTTCGCGGACGATGCCGAGGGCGGTGAGCATGGCCGGGATGAACGCCAGGATCAGCGCCATGACCCCAGGCCCGATGGCGTTCACGCTGACCACATCCTGGTTGTAGCGAAAGCGCGTCTCCAGCTTCACCGCCGCCTGGCGCGGCTGCGCCGGGCTGCTCAGCGCCGCCAGTTGTTCGAGGTTGGCCTGGTGCACCGCTTCGACATAGTTGCGGCTGGTTTCGGCGCGGAACGGCATGCCGCCGTCGAGCCAGGCTGCGACCACCGGCTGGCGCCCGGCAAGCAGGTCGCGGCCGAAGCCGGGGGGAATCTCCAGGGCCAGCTTGATCTCCGAGCGCTGCAGGCGCTGGTGCAGTTGTCGCGGATCGCGGATTGGCGGCTGCTCGGCAAAGTAGCGCGAGCCACGGAAGGCTTCGAGGTAGGCCCGGCTTTGCGGGCTCTGGTCCTGGTCGTAGACGGCGAAGGCGAGGTTTTCGACATCCAGCGAAATGCCGAAGCCGAAGATCACCATCATGAACAGCGCACCCAGCAGGGCGAACGCCAGGCGCACCTTGTCGCGCAGCAGCTCCTTGCCCTCGCGGCTGGCCACGGCGACCAGCCGGGTCAGGCTGAAACCCCGGCGAGGTGGCGGACTGGCGGGTGCGGCCGGCGTGTCGAGATTGGCTGCTGGCGTCTCGGGCGCGCCGCCCTGGGCTTGTTCCAGGCACGTGACGAAGGCGTCTTCCAAGGTCGCGCCGCCGTACTGCACCTGCAAGGCGGCCGGGGTGTCGCAGGCCAGCACCGAGCCTGCGTGCATCAGCGAGATGCGGTCGCAGCGCAGCGCCTCGTTCATGAAGTGGGTCGAGAGAAAGATGGTCACGCCCTGTTCCCGCGACAGCTCGATCAGCAACCTCCAGAAGTCGTCGCGGGCGGCCGGGTCGACGCCGGAGGTGGGCTCGTCGAGGATCAGCACTTCCGGGCGGTGCAGCACCGCCACGGCCAGCGACAGGCGCTGGCGCAGGCCCAGCGGCAGGGCGCCGGACGGCTGGTCGGCGACGTCGCCGAGGTCGAAGCGCTGGATCAACTCGGCGATGCGCGGCGTGCTGTCGGCGGGTTTCAGGTCGAACAGCCGCGCGTGCAGTTCCAGGTTCTGGCGCACGCTGAGTTCGCCGTACAGCGAGAAACTCTGCGACATGAAGCCGACCCGCTTGCGCGTGGCCAGGTCCTTGGCGTCCACCGGGCGACCGAGCAGGGTGGCGCTGCCTTCGCTGGCCGGCATCAGGCCGGTGAGGACTTTCATGGTGGTGGTCTTGCCGCAGCCGTTGGAGCCGAGGAAGCCGAAAATCTCGCCGCGACCGATGGCGAAGCTGACCTTGTTCACGGCGGTGAAGTCGCCGAAGCGCAGGGTCAGTTCGTGGGCTTCGATGGCGATGCTGGCGTCGCCGGCGTCCCGTGGGGGGATGTGCAGCGGCTCGGCGTTGTGGTGGCTGTCGCCCTGGAAGTAGGTGAAGGCTTCGTCCAGCTTGCCGCTGGGCGTGACGCTGGCCAGTTCATGGCTGGCGCCGGCGCCGATCAGCCGGCCGCGGTCGAGCATCAGGCAGTGTTCGAACTGTTCGGCCTCTTCCATGTAGGCCGTTGCTACCAACAGCGTCAGTTGCGGACGTTGCTGACGCACATGCTCGACCAGCTCCCAGAAGCGCCGCCGCGACAGCGGGTCGACGCCGGTGGTGGGCTCATCGAGGATCAGCAGATCGGGTTCGTGGATCAGCGCGCAGCACAGGCCGAGTTTCTGTTTCATGCCGCCAGACAGCTTGCCCGCCGGGCGCTCGGCGAAGCGGGCGAGGTCGGTGGCCTCCAGCAGCGTGTGCATGCGCGCGTCGCATTCGGCGCGGGACAGGCCGAACAAGGTGGCGAAGAAGCGGATGTTCTCGCTGATCGACAGGTCCGGGTACAGGTTGCCGCCCAGGCCCTGGGGCATGAAGGCGATGCGCGGGTACAGGCTGCTGCGGTGCGAGCGCTTGCCGATCGGGCCGCCGAGCACGTCCAGCTCACCTTGCTGCAGCCGTTTGACCCCGGCGATCAGCCCGAGCAGGCTGGATTTGCCGGCGCCGTCCGGGCCGATCAAGCCGCAGCGGGTGCCGGCGGGCAGGTCGAAGGTGATGTCATGCAGGGCTTCCAGCGCGCCATAGCGGTGACGGATGCCTCGGGCCTGCAGGGCCAGCCCGTTCATTGCAGGTTGGCCGGCCAGTCCACGGTGGCGGTGCGCACATAACCGGCGCCGGGCATGCCGGGCTTGGCCTGGGGCACGGCGTCGGGGGCGGTCAGGCGCAGCTTGACCCGGAATACCAGCTTCTGCCGCTCGTCGCGGGTTTCCACCTGCTTGGGCGTGAACTGGGCCTTGGCCGCGACGAAGCTGATTTTCGCCGGCAGCGCCTGGTCGGGCAGGGCGTCGAGGACGATCCGCGCCTCGTCGCCGATGGTCAGCCGGCCAGCGGTGGAGGCGGGCAGGTAGAGGTTCATGTATTGGTCGCTGGGGTCGATCAGCAGCAGCACTCGGCCACCGGCACCGAGCACTTCGCCCGGTTCGGCCAGGCGCAACTGAATCACGCCGTTGATTGGCGCGCGCAGGCTGCTGTCGTCGATTTCGCTGGTCAGTTGCGCGACCTGGGCCTCGGCCGCGCCAATCGCCGCCTTGATCGCCGCAAGCTGCGCCCGCGCGGCGACCACCGCCGAGTTGCTGGTGTCGAAGCGTGCCTGTTGCTGGTCGAGCAACTGCTGGCTGGCGTATTTGCGCTGGAACATCTCGCGGATGCGCTTCAGCTCCTGGCTGGCGAGCAGTTGTTCGCTCTGGCGCAACTGCACGTTGGCCTGGGCGGCGGCGTAGTTCTCCCGGGCGCGGGCCACTTCGGCTTCGGCCTGGGCGCGCTGGGCTTCGAGGGTGCGGGTATCGATGCGGGCGAGCAACTGGCCGCGGCTGACTTTGTCGCCTTCGTCCACCAGCACTTCGGCGAGGCGCCCGGGCACCTTGCTGGCGATCTGGACTTCGGTGGCTTCGAGCCGCCCGTTGCCCATGGCCAGGCCTTCGGGCAGGCGGTCATGCAAGGATTTCCAGTAGCCCAGGCCACCGGCCGCCAGCAGCAGCGCAATCAGCGCGCCGGCGAAAATCTTGGGGGTGTGTTGACTCATCGACATGGTCCTGCATCCTGCTACATACGCGTCAGATTGTGACGTCCCACCAGCCTTGGTGGTTTGATTCGCGTCAAATGAGCCCCGATCCTACGCCGATCAGCGAAGATTGAGTATTGCCGCCCACTGTTCGGCTGTGACCGGCATCACAGACAGGCGACTGCCTTTCTGCACCAGCGGCAGTTCGGCGAGGGCGGTTTGCAGCTTCAGGTAGCCCAGGCCCAGCACCTTCGGGAAGGTTTCCACATGGGCCACGTCCACCGCGCTCCACGGGTTCTTGTCGGCGTTGGCCTTGGGGTCGTGGTAATGGCTTTGCGGGTCGAGGGCGGTCGGGTCGGGATAGGCCGCGGTGCTGATCCGGGCAATACCGGCGATGCCCGGCTCGGGGCAACTGGAGTGGTAGAAGAAAAACTCGTCGCCCACCGCCATCGCGCGGATGAAATTGCGCGCCTGGTAATTGCGAACCCCGTCCCAGCGCGCCTCGCCGAGGCGGGCGAGGTCCTCGATCGAGAGTTCGTCGGGTTCGGATTTCATCAGCCAGTAGGCCATGGGCTCAGCTCCAGTCAGTCTCTGAAACAACCTGTTGCATCAAACCGACAGCCGGTTGGCGTCAAGGTTTGCTTGTGGACGAGTGTTGTCGGAAAATGCGCCAAATTTTAAGCTTGACGCTGCTGCACGGCCTATAAAAAGAACCGTCGCGGACATCGTGATCAGTTTGCCTTCGGGGGGCAATCGATGAATCGCAAAAAACCGGACCTGCTCTGGATTCTAGTTTTCGTGTTTGGTCTGGGCGTTGTCACGACCGGTTATGCGCAAAGCTTCTGGGAACGCAAAGTTGAAACCGCTTATCAGCAGATGCCGGTGAATCCCGCTCAGCGTTGATGCCGCGGCGCCGTTCAGTGCGCCAGATACCAGCTTTTATCCGATACAGTGCCTTGTAGCGGCACGTCCCAACTGGCTTGCGCCAGGCGTTCCACCTTCTGGCATTCATGGGCCAGCCCCAGCAGCAGGGGTTTTTTCCAGGCCTTGCGCCGGCCTTGATACGCCAGGCTGCGATCATAGAAACCGCCGCCCATTCCGAGGCGCCCCCCCAGCTCATCGAAACCCACCAGCGGCAGCAGGATCAAGTCCAGCGCCCAGACCGGGCGTTGCCGCGCCAGGCGGATGCTCGGCTCGGGGATGCGAAAGCGGTTGGGCCGCAGTTTTTCGCCCTGTTCGAAGCGTTGGAACGCCATCTTGGTTTTCGGCCAGGCATGCAGCACCGGCAGGTAGGTGCGCTTGCCACGGCGTTGGGCCTCGCGCAGCAGCAGGCGCGGGTCGATTTCGCTGTCGTTGGGCAGGTACAGGGCGATGTGGCGAGCGCGACGGAACAGCGGATGCTGCGCCAGTTGCCGATACAGGCCACGGGCGGCCTGACGTTGCTCGGCAGGGCTGAGTGCACGGCGGGCATCGCGAAGCAGGCGGCGGAGTTGGGGGCGGGTAAGCGGCGCGGTGTCGGTCATGGCACGGGCGATCCCTGGGGGCGATCATCACGCGGTGATGTCGCAGGTGCAGGCGCGCAAGGAAGATAAAGGCGCATGCAGGTAGAAACAGGCTCCCCGACGAACCGCTGTCGGTGTAGCCCTTGAACCCGAAAGTTCAAGGTGGAGATTGCAGGGGGCGTTAAGGCTTTCCGTCAAGCGGACATGCACACCGGCCCCAACGTGCAACCCCCGTGGTTGTGCGTATCGGCTCAGGGACATGACCGACTGGCAAGCACTCCAGGGAGTGGGCGGGAGTATACAGAAACTCAGTTGGCTTTTGTATCCGCGTCGTCGATCAGGGCCTGGTCGACGCGGTCGAGCAGCTCGCGTACCTGCTCACGGGTGGCGCCGCCGCTCTGGGCTTCCGGGCGCTCTTGATTGTGCAAAAGGTCGTGGGTGATGTTCAGCGCGGCCATCACGGCGATGCGGTCGGCGCCGATCACTTTGCCGCTGCTGCGGATCTCGCGCATCTTGCCGTCGAGGTAGCGTGCGGCGCTGACCAGATTGCTGCGTTCTTCCTGCGGGCAGATGATCGAATACTCTTTGTCGAGGATCTGCACGGTGACGCTATTGGTAGAACTCATGAGTCTTGCTCCAGGGACTTGAGCCGCGAAATCATCGATTCGACCTTATGTCGCGCGATTTCGTTTTTTTCAATGAGGTGGGCGCGCTCCTCGCGCCAGGATTTCTCCTGCTCGGATAGGAGTGTGTTTTGCCGTTTTAGTTGCTCGACCCGCTCAATCAGCAGTTCGAGTCGGCTCTTCAGCGTTTGCAGCTCATTATCTTGCATTGCTCGCCACTCGATTCGGTCTGACTGTGACTGTCTGGCTACTGCGCCTCATGCGCCGGCATTGCCGCGTCGATGGTCTTGGCGCGCCTGCCGGTGCTAGGATACAAGGCCTTCATTCTAGTCATTGCGCCGTCTGGCGCCTAGTTGCCCATGCCCACTACCAATTCGCCGTACACCGCCTTCGCCAACCTGCTCAACAGCAACGGTCATCCTGTTTCCCCCGCCGAACTGCACGGCCTGTTGCTCGGTCGTAGCTGCGCCGGCGCCGGTTTCGATGTTGACGGCTGGCTGGCCGACGCCGCTCATCTGCTGGAGACCGAACCAGTAGACAACGTCCGCAACGCTTTGATCGGCCTCCAGGAAATGGTCAAGTCCGAACTGACCGGCGAAGACATCGCCATCGTCCTGCTGCTGCCGGGCGATGACCTGCCGCTCACCGAGCGCGCGGCTGCACTGGGCCAATGGTGCCAGGGCTTCCTCAGCGGCTTCGGCTTGAACTCCGGCGGCAAGGACCTCAGCGACGAGGTCAATGAAGTACTGCAGGACCTGAGCGCGATTTCGCAAGTTCAGGACGCACTGGAAGAATCCGAAGACGGCGAAAGCGACTATATGGAAGTGATGGAGTACCTGCGCGTCGCACCGCTGCTGCTCTTCACGGAATTGGCCAAGCCGGTCGCGCCTGCCGCCAAACCTTCCTTGCACTGAGGCCAAACAGGGGTTCCCCGTGGCAACAAACCATATCCCGAAAGCGGAATACGCCCGGCGCCGCAAGGCGCTGATGGCGCAGATGGAACCCAACAGCATCGCCATCCTGCCGGCTGCCGCGGTTGCCATTCGCAACCGTGACGTCGAGCACGTCTATCGCCAGGACAGCGACTTCCAGTACCTCAGCGGTTTTCCCGAGCCCGAGGCGGTGATCGCCCTGATCCCCGGCCGCGAGCACGGCGAGTACGTGCTGTTCTGCCGTGAGCGTAATCCCGAGCGCGAGCAGTGGGACGGCCTGCGCGCCGGCCAGGAAGGTGCGATCCGCGACTTTGCGGCCGACGACGCCTTCCCCATCGCTGATATCGACGACATTCTTCCCGGCCTGATCGAAGGGCGCGATCGCGTCTATTCGGCCATGGGCAGCAATGCCGAGTTCGACCGCCGCCTGATGGAGTGGATCAACGTGATCCGTTCCAAGGCGCGCCTGGGGGCTTCGCCGCCGAACGAATTCGTTGCCCTGGATCATCTGCTGCACGACATGCGCCTGTATAAATCGGCGGCGGAAGTGAAGGTCATGCGCGAAGCCGCGGTGATCTCCTCGCGGGCCCATGTGCGGGCCATGCAGGCCAGCCGTGCCGGCCTTCACGAGTACAGCCTGGAAGCCGAGCTGGACTACGAGTTCCGCAAGGGCGGGGCGAAGATGCCGGCCTACGGGTCGATCGTCGCCGCCGGGCGCAATAGCTGCATCCTGCATTACCAGCAGAACGACGCGCCGCTCAAGGATGGCGACCTGGTGCTGATCGACGCCGGTTGCGAGATCGACTGCTACGCCAGCGACATCACCCGCACCTTCCCGGTCAGCGGGCGTTTCTCGGCGGAACAGAAGGCGATCTACGAACTGGTGCTCAAGGCTCAGGAAGCGGCCTTCGCGGTCATCGCCCCCGGCAAGCACTGGAACCACGCCCACGAGGCGACGGTTCAAGTGATCACCGAAGGGCTGGTGGAACTGGGCCTGCTCAAGGGCGATGTGGCCGAACTGATCGAAACCGAGGCCTACCGGGCCTTCTACATGCACCGGGCCGGACACTGGCTGGGCATGGATGTACATGATGTCGGCGAGTACAAGGTCGGCGGTCAATGGCGCGTGCTCGAACCGGGCATGGCCCTGACGGTCGAACCGGGTATCTACATTGCCGCGGACAACCAGAGCGTCGCCAAGAAGTGGCGCGGTATTGGTGTACGGATCGAGGACGACGTAGTGGTAACCAAGCAAGGCTGTGAAATCCTGACCTCCGGTGTGCCGAAAACGGTCGCCGAAATCGAAGCCCTGATGGCCGCCGCCAGAAGCCAGGCCGCATGAGCCGGGTCAATCTGGCGATCATCGGCGGCGGCCTGGTCGGCGCCAGCCTCGCGCTGGCCCTGCAGGCCGGCGCCAAGGCCCGGGGCTGGAAGATCCTGCTGATCGAACCGTTCGCCCCGGGCGACAGCTACCAGCCCAGTTATGACGCGCGTTCTTCTGCGCTGTCGTTCGGCACCCGGCAGATCTACGAGCGCCTTGACCTGTGGCAAGTCATCAGCCGCCGCGCCGAGCCAATCCGGCAGATCCAGGTGTCCGACCGCGGGCGCTTCGGCGCCACCCGTCTCGACGCGCTGGAAGAAGGCGTTCCGGCGCTGGGCTATGTGGTGGAAAACGCCTGGCTCGGCCAATGCCTGTGGCAGGGCCTCGACCCCGAAGTGGTGAGCTGGCGCTGCCCGGCGGAAGTCACCGCGATGCAGCCATTGGGCGATGGCTATCGGTTGTCGCTCAATGACGACACCGTCCTGGAATGCGACCTGGCCGTGCTCTCCGATGGCGGGCGTTCAGGCCTGCGCGAACAACTGGGCATTCACGTCAGCCAGCGCCCGTACAACCAGAGCGCGCTGATCGCCAACATCACCCCGAGCGAAGCCCACTGCGGCCAGGCCTTCGAGCGCTTCACCGACGAAGGCCCGATGGCCCTGCTGCCGCTGCCGGAAAACCGCTGCGCGCTGGTCTGGACCCGCGCCGGGATGGACGCCAAGCGCCTGGCGGAGCTGGACGAACGGCGCTTCCTCGACGAACTGCAGAGCATCTTCGGTTACCGCCTCGGCGCTCTGCGCCAGGTTGGCGCGCGGCACCTTTATCCGTTGACGCTGGTGGAAGCGCAGGAGCAGGTGCGTCCGCATCTGGTGGTGCTCGGCAACGCCGCCCACAGCCTGCACCCGATCGCCGGGCAGGGTTTCAACCTGTCGCTGCGCGACGTGCAGTCGCTGGCCGATGGCCTGCTTGCCGGCCCCGAAAAACCCGGCGACCTCGGCACGCTGTTGGCCTACCGCGAGCGCCAGCGTCTGGACCAGGACCTGACCGTGGGCTTCTCCGACAAGATCACCCGCCTGTTTGGCACGGCCCAGCCGTTGATCGCCACCGGCCGCAACCTCGGCCTGCTTGGCCTCGATCTGCTGCCCCCGGCCAAGCGCTGGTTCGCCCGCCAGGCCATGGGCCTCGGCACTCGCCCTGACCTTCAAGGCAAGGCATGACCCCTTTTTTCTATTACCCGGAACAGGCTTGAAGCATGGACATGCGCGCGGATCTGTTGATTGTCGGTGCCGGTATGGTCGGCAGCGCTCTGGCCCTGGCCTTGCAGCACAGCGGCCTGGAAATCCTCTTGCTGGACGGTAGCTCCCTGTCCGTCCCGCGCTTCGATGATGCCGCGCCGTTCGAGCCCAGGGTCAGCGCCCTGTCGGCGGCCAGCCAGCGCATTCTCGATCGTCTCGGCGCCTGGCAGGGCATTTCCGAACGGCGTGCCAGCCCTTACTCGGACATGCAGGTCTGGGACGGCAGCGGCACCGGGCAGATCCACTTTTCCGCCGCCAGCGTTCACGCCGATGTGCTGGGCCATATCGTCGAGAACCGGGTGGTTCAGGACGGCCTGCTGGAACGCCTGCACGACAGCGAAATCGGCCTGCTGGCCAATGCCCGCCTGGAACGCATGCGCCGTTCCGGTGACGAGTGGCTGCTGACCCTCGCCGACGGCCGCAACCTGCGGGCACCGCTGGTGATCGCCGCCGACGGCGCCAACTCGGCGGTGCGCCGCCTGACCGGCTGCGAAACCCGCGAATGGGATTACCTGCACCACGCCATCGTCACCAGCGTGCGCTGCGCCGAGCCGCACCAGAACACGGCCTGGCAACGCTTCACCGATGAAGGTCCGCTGGCCTTCCTGCCGCTGCAGCGCGACGGCAAGCAGGATTGGTGCTCGATCGTCTGGTCGACCACGCCCGAGCGGGCGGAAAAACTCATGCCGCTGCCGGACGACGCGTTCTGCGCTGAGCTTGAGCGTGCGTTTGAAGGCCGCCTCGGCGCGGTACTGCAAGCCGACCCGCGCGTCTGCGTGCCGCTGCGCCAGCGTCATGCCAAGCGCTATGTCGCCGAGGGCCTCGCGCTGATCGGCGATGCTGCGCACACCATTCACCCGCTGGCCGGCCAGGGTGTGAACCTGGGCTTTCTCGATGCCGCGGTGCTGGCCGAAGAACTGCTGAAGGCCTACGAGCGCGGCGAGCGACTGGCCGACGTGAAGGTGCTGAGCCGCTTCGAGCGTCGGCGCATGCCGCACAACCTGGCGCTGATGGCCGCGATGGAGGGCTTCGAGCGCTTGTTCCAGGCCGACCCGCTGCCGCTGCGCTGGCTGCGTAACAGTGGCCTGAAATGGGTCGAACAGATGCCCGAGGCCAAGGCATTGTTCGTGCGTCAGGCACTGGGTTTGAGTGGCGATCTGCCGGAACTGGCGAAGGCCTGAAAGGCCCGCAACATCTGGTAACTCCTCGGTGAAGCGTTCGGTTTGTGATGCCAAATGACATTAACTACCATTTGCGCCTCATTTGAATTTCCGAGGAGCGCTACCGATGTCGCCACGCAAGCATTTACTGGCCGCCCTGACCCTCACGCTGTTCGGCGGGGCTGCCCAGGCGGCGGACGAGGTGGTGGTGTACTCCTCGCGCATCGATGAGCTGATCAAGCCGGTATTCGACGCCTACACCGCCAAGACCGGGGTGAAGATCAAGTTCATCACCGACAAGGAAGCCCCGCTGATGCAGCGGATCAAGGCCGAGGGCGAGAACGGCGTGGCCGACCTGCTGCTCACCGTCGACGCCGGCAACCTCTGGCAGGCCGAGCAGATGGGCATCCTCCAGCCGATCAAGTCCGCCGTGATCGACGCCAACATCCCTGCGCAATACCGTGCGTCTTCCCATGACTGGACCGGCCTGAGCCTGCGTGCGCGGACCATCGTCTACTCCACCGACCGGGTCAAACCCGAAGAGCTGAGCACCTACGAGGCGCTGGCCGACAAGCAATGGGAAGGCCGCCTGTGCCTGCGCACGGCGAAGAAGGTCTACAACCAGTCGCTGACCGCCACCATGATCGAAACCCATGGCGCCGAGAAAACCGAAGAGCTGGTCAAGGGCTGGGTCAACAACCTGTCCACCGACGTGTTCTCCGATGACAACGCCGTGATCCATGCCATCGCCGCCGGCCAGTGCGACGTGGGCATCGTCAACACTTACTACTACGGTCGCCTGCATCAGGAAAACCCGAAACTGCCGGTCAAGCTGTTCTGGCCCAACCAGGCTGATCGCGGCGTCCACGTGAACCTGTCGGGCATCGGCCTGACCAAACACGCACCGCACCCGGAAGCCGCCAAGGCGCTGGTCGAGTGGATGACCGGTGAGGAAGCACAGAAGATGTTCGCGGGCATCAACCAGGAATTCCCGGCCAACCCGAACGTCGCGCCGTCCGACGAAGTCGCAGCCTGGGGCAGCTTCAAGGCCGACAGCCTGCCGGTGGAAGTTGCCGGCAAGCGCCAGGCTGAAGCGATTCGCTTGATGGATCGGGCTGGCTGGAACTGAGTTTCACCCCTTATTCTTGCTGCGCCCTCAAGCCCGCCCTGGCATCGCGCCGGGCGGGCTTTTTCATTGACTGCCGCCCGTAGAGACTTTCTCCTTGCCGCACCCCGTCCAACGCCGCTGGTATCCCCTGGTCTACGCCATCGCCGCGCTGGTGATGCTGCCGCTCAGTGTCTTGTTGTTGTCCTGGCAAAGCGTGGACATGCAGATCTGGTCGCACCTGCTCGATACCCAGATGAGCCGCCTGTTGAGCAACACCCTGACGCTGGTGGTTGGCGTTGGTGTGGGCGTCACTCTGCTGGGCGTCAGCCTGGCGTGGCTCACCAGCCTCTGCGAGTTTCCCGGACGGCGCTGGCTGGACTGGGCGCTGATGCTGCCGTTCGCGATTCCCGCCTATGTGCTGGCTTTCGTTTTCGTTGGCTTGCTGGATTTCTCCGGGCCGGTGCAGACGCTGCTGCGCGAGTGGTTCGGGCCGATGCGTCTGCCGCGGGTGCGTTCCACCGGCGGGGTGATCATCGTTCTGGTGCTGGTGTTCTATCCCTACGTCTACCTGCTGGCGCGCACCGCCTTCCTCGCCCAGGGCAAGGGCCTGATGGAAGCGGCGCGGGTCCTCGGGTATTCCCCGCTAAAGGCGTTCTGGCGGGTCGCGTTGCCGATGGCGCGTCCGGCCATCGGTGCGGGCGTGGCACTGGCGCTGATGGAGACGCTGGCTGACTTCGGCGCCGTCTCGGTGTTCAACTTCGACACCTTCACCACGGCGATCTACAAGACCTGGTACGGCTTCTTCAGCCTGTCCAGCGCGGCGCAACTGGCTAGCCTGTTGCTGCTGGCGGTGATCCTCGTGCTCTATGGCGAACACCGCGCCCGTGGTGCGGTGCGCGGCAGCAACGAGCGCCCGCGCGGCAAGGCGCTGTATCACCTGCGTGGGGTCAAGGCGCTGTTAGCCAGTGGCTGGTGCCTGTTGGTGTTCGCCTGCGCCTTCGTCATTCCGGTGCTGCAATTGCTGGCCTGGTTCTGGCAGCGCGGGCGCTTCGACCTCGATGAGCGTTACACCGGACTGATCCTGCACACCCTGTACCTCGGCGCCATGGCCGCGCTGATCACCGTCAGCGCGGCGCTGCTGATGGCTTTCGCCCGCCGCCAGTCCTCGGCACGGGGGATTCGCGTCGGCGTCAGCCTGGCCAACCTCGGCTATGCGTTGCCCGGCTCGGTGCTGGCGGTGGCGATCATGCTGGCGTTCAGTTATCTCGATCGCGAACTGGTGATTCCGCTCTCCGGTTGGCTCGGCGGGGCGGGCAAGCCGTTGTTGCTGGGCAGCCTGTCGGCGTTGTTGCTGGCGTATCTGGTGCGCTTCATTGCCGTGGCCTACGGCCCGCTGGAAAACAGCCTCGGGCGTATCCGTCCATCGTTGCCGGAAGCGGCGCGCAGCCTTGGGGTCAGCGGCCCGGGATTGTTTTTCAAGGTGTATCTCCCGTTGCTGGTGCCAGGCGCGTTGAGCGCGGCGCTGCTGGTGTTCGTCGATGTGCTCAAGGAGATGCCGGCAACCCTGCTGATGCGCCCGTTCGGCTGGGACACGCTGGCGGTGCGGGTTTTCGAGATGACCAGCGAAGGCGAATGGGCGCGGGCGTCGCTGCCGGCGCTGACGCTGGTTCTGGTGGGGCTGCTGCCGGTCATCGGACTGATTCGGCGTTCCGCCCGCCACCCCGGTCAAAGTCGCTGAGGATGTAACCCGGCCGCCTTGCGGATACAATGCGCGGCATTCGCTGCGGCCGGCCATTGGCCGGGTAGCAGGAACGCTGCCGTCTGCCGCAGCTTCGCCACGCCCGGAAGGAGAAACCCATGGGACAGCGTACGCCTCTGTATGACCTGCACTTGGCGCTTGGCGCCAAGATGGTCGATTTTGGCGGTTGGGATATGCCCCTGCATTACGGTTCGCAGGTCGAGGAGCACCATCAAGTGCGTCGCGACTGCGGAGTTTTCGACGTTTCGCATATGACGGTAATCGACCTCAGCGGTGTCGATGCCACCGAATGGCTGCGTCATCTGCTGACCAACGATGTCGCCCGCCTCGGCGAGGTCGGCAAGGCACTCTACAGCACCCTGCTCAATGACGAAGGCGGTGTGATCGACGACCTCATCGTCTATCGCCTGGCCGACGGCTATCGCCTGGTGGTCAACGCCGCGACCCGCGACAAGGACCTGGCCTGGCTCGAAGCGCACAAGAGCGGCTTCGAAGTGCAGTTCCGCGAGCGCCCTGAGCTGGCGATCCTCGCGATCCAGGGCCCGCAGGCGCGGGAGAAGGTTGCCGAGCTGCTCAGTTCCGCACGCGCCGAGCTGATCCGCAACCTCAAGCCTTTCGAAGGGCAATTCGAAGGTGACTGGTTCGTCGCCCGCACCGGCTACACCGGTGAAGACGGTCTGGAAATCATCCTGCCGGCCTTGCAGGCGCCCGCGTTCTTCAACGATCTGGTCGGTGCCGGTATCGCCCCGAGCGGCCTCGGCGCCCGCGACACGCTGCGCCTGGAAGCCGGGATGAACCTGTACGGCAACGATATCGACGAGGCGCATTCACCGCTGACCTCCAACCTCGCCTGGAGCATCGCCTGGGATCCTGCGGGGCGTGATTTCATCGGCCGCCAGGCGCTGGAAGCCGAAAAGGCCCGTGGTATTTCGCAGAAACTCGTCGGCCTGGTGCTGGAAGAGCGGGGTGTATTGCGGGCCCATCAGGTAGTTCGTGTCGCTGAAATTGGCGAAGGTGAGATCACCAGTGGTAGTTTCTCTCCTACGCTGAGCAAGGCAATTGCTCTGGCGCGCCTTCCAATGGCAACCGCCGACCGTGCCGAAGTGGAAATCCGCGGCAAGTGGTACCCGGTGCGGGTGGTCAAGCCGACGTTCGTGCGTCATGGCAGGATCCTGATCTGAATTCATTCCGGCGGGCCGACCGCTGACCTGTTGAGGAAAAACAATTATGAGCAATGTTCCCGCCGACCTGCGTTTTGCCGAAAGCCATGAATGGGCGCGGCTGGAGGCCGATGGCACCGTGACCGTCGGTATCAGTGATCACGCCCAGGAAGCCCTGGGTGACGTGGTATTCGTCGAGCTGGCGGAAGTGGGCAAGGTGTTCGCCCAGGCCGAAGCGGCTGGTGTGGTCGAGTCGGTCAAGGCCGCCTCGGACATCTACGCCCCGGTTGGCGGCGAAGTCATCGCCGTGAACGAAGACCTGGCCGACAGCCCGGAGCAACTGAACGAAAACCCCTACGGCGCGTGGATCTTCAAGCTGAAGCCGTCCAACCCGGCGGAGCTGGACAAGCTGCTGGACGCGGCGGGCTACAAGTCTGCTATCGGCGAGTGATGTTTTTGGGGAGCTGATTGCGCCGAACCGTCGCGACGCGCTCCCCAAAATTCCCACGCAATCGGCAATCCCTTCCTAGACTCAATAGGCCCCGGCCTACCTCGGGGCTTGGTCTAGGAAGAGAGAGCCGCTATGTCCTTGTTGCCGTCCCTGAGCCAACTGCAAGACCCCAATGCTTTCCTGCGCCGCCACCTTGGCCCCGATGCCGCCGAGCAGCACGCCATGCTCGAAGTGCTCGGCGTTGCCAGCCGCAGTGAACTGATCGAACAGACGGTGCCGCCCGGCATCCGCTTCAATCGCCCCCTCGACTTGCCTCCGGCCCTGGATGAACAGGCTGCGCTGGCGCGCCTGCGTGGTTACGCCGAACAGAACCAGGTGTGGACCAGCCTGATCGGCATGGGCTACCACGGCACGCGCACGCCCACCGTCATTCTGCGCAACGTGCTGGAAAATCCCGGTTGGTACACCGCCTACACGCCCTATCAGCCGGAAATCGCCCAAGGTCGGCTGGAAGCCTTGCTGAATTTCCAGCAGATGGTCATCGACCTGACCGGCCTGGACCTGGCCAATGCCTCGTTGCTGGACGAAGCCACCGCAGCGGGCGAAGCCATGGCCCTGGCCAAACGGGTGGCGAAATCGCGCAGCAACCGGTTCTTCGCCGACGAACACTGTCACCCACAGACCCTCTCGGTGCTGCAAACCCGCGCCGAAGGCTTCGGCTTCGAGCTGGTCGTCGATTCGCTGGAAAACCTGGACAAGCACCAGGTGTTCGGCGCGCTGCTGCAGTACCCCAACACCCACGGCGGGGTGCACGACCTGCGCCCGGCGATCGAGCATTTGCACGGGCAGCAGGCGATCGCCTGTGTCGCCGCCGACCTGCTCAGCCTGTTGCTGCTGGCGCCGCC
This sequence comes from Pseudomonas sp. 20P_3.2_Bac5, assembly GCF_025466035.1. Lineage (NCBI taxonomy): Bacteria > Pseudomonadati > Pseudomonadota > Gammaproteobacteria > Pseudomonadales > Pseudomonadaceae > Pseudomonas > Pseudomonas sp. 20P_3.2_Bac5. Next base: position 18,602 of record NZ_JANLOA010000138.1, read on the forward strand.
GGGCGAGCAGGGCGCTGATGTGGTGCTCGGCTCGACCCAGCGTTTTGGCGTGCCCATGGGCTATGGCGGGCCGCATGCGGCCTATTTCGCTTGCCGTGACGAATTCAAGCGGGCCATGCCCGGGCGCATCATCGGCGTGTCGAAAGACGCTCGCGGCAGCCTGGCGCTGCGCATGGCCCTGCAAACCCGCGAACAACACATCCGCCGCGAGAAGGCCAACTCGAACATCTGCACCGCGCAGGTACTGCTGGCCAATATCGCCGGCTTCTACGCCGTCTATCACGGCCCCGACGGGCTGCGGCGCATCGCCCAGCGCGTGCACCGGCTGACCACCATTCTTGCCGTTGGCCTGGAGCGCAACGGCGTCAAACGGCTGAACGCGCACTTCTTCGACACCCTGACCCTGGACGTCGGCGGCAGCCAGACGGCGATCATCCAGAGCGCCGAGGCGGCGCGGATCAACCTGCGGATTCTCGGTCGCGGGCACCTCGGCGTCAGCCTCGACGAGACGTGCGACGAAACCACGGTGCTGCGCCTCTTCGACATCTTCCTCGGCGCCGACCACGGCCTGCAGGTTGATGCACTGGACGGCGAAGACCTGCCCGCCGGCATCCCCGCCGCGCTGCTGCGCCAGTCCGATTACCTGACGCACCCGGTCTTCAACCTGCACCACAGCGAAACCGAGATGCTGCGCTATCTCAAACAACTGGAAAACAAAGACCTGGCGCTGAACCAGTCGATGATCCCGCTGGGCTCCTGCACCATGAAGCTCAACGCCAGCAGCGAGATGATCCCCATCACCTGGCCGGGGTTTGCCGACCTGCACCCGTTCGTGCCGCTGACGCAGGCGGCGGGCTACAAGGCGATGATCGATGAGCTGGAAAGCTGGCTGTGCGCGATCACCGGTTTCGATGCCATCTGCATGCAGCCCAACTCCGGCGCGCAAGGCGAATACGCCGGCCTGCTGGCGATCAGCAAATACCACCGCAGTCGCCAGCAGGGGCAGCGCGATATCTGCCTGATCCCGGCGTCGGCCCACGGTACCAACCCGGCGTCGGCGCAGATGGCCGGCATGCAGGTGGTGATCGTCGCCTGCGACACGGCGGGCAACGTCGACCTGGAAGACCTCAAGGCCCGGGCGGCGGAGGCCGGGGAGCGGCTGTCCTGCCTGATGGCGACCTACCCCTCGACCCACGGCGTTTACGAGGAAGGTATCAGCGAGATCTGCGAAGTTATCCACAGCCACGGTGGCCAGGTCTACATGGACGGCGCCAACCTCAACGCCCAGGTCGGCCTGGCGCGACCGGCGGACATCGGCGCCGACGTCTCGCACATGAACCTGCACAAGACCTTCTGCATTCCCCATGGCGGCGGCGGCCCGGGCATGGGCCCGATTGGCGTGCGGGCGCACCTTGCGCCCTTCGTTGCCAGTCACCCGGTAGTGCCGGTCCCTGGCCCCGATCCGCAGAACAGCGCGGTCAGCGCCGCGCCGTGGGGCAGCGCGAGCATCTTGCCGATCAGTTGGATGTACATCGCCATGATGGGCCCGCAGCTGGCCGACGCCAGCGAGGTGGCGATTCTCTCCGCCAACTACCTGGCCCAGCGTCTCGGTGGCGCATTCCCGGTGCTCTATCGCGGGCGCAACGAGCGGGTGGCCCATGAATGCATCCTCGACCTGCGACCGTTGAAGGCCGAGACCGGGATCAGCGAGGAAGATGTCGCCAAACGCCTGATGGACTACGGTTTCCACGCGCCGACCATGTCCTTCCCGGTGCCTGGCACGTTGATGGTGGAGCCCACCGAGAGCGAGCCGAAGGCCGAGCTGGACCGTTTTGTCGAAGCGATGCTGAGCATCCGCGCGGAAATCGCCGAAGTGCAGAACGGCAACTGGCCCGCCGAGGACAATCCGCTCAAGCGCGCGCCGCATACCTTGGCGGATGTGCTGGCGCGGTGGGACCGGCCCTACAGCATCGAGCAGGGCGTGGCGCCCAGTGCCCACGCCCGGGCGCACAAGTATTGGCCCGCGGTGAACCGGGTCGACAATGTCTATGGCGACCGCAACCTGTTCTGTGCCTGTGTGCCGGTGGAGGATTACCGCTGAGGGAGGGCGGGCGACCCGCGTGGATCGCCCGCAAGTGTCACTCGGTGATTGCGCTGTTGCGCGCCAGGATGGCGTTGGCCAGTTCCATGTCGCTGGCGTTCAGGCTCGGGTTTTCCACGCGGGCCTGGCGCAGGGCGGCTTCGAGGAACGGACCGCAGATCGCGCCTTCGCTGGCGACGAAGCTGCCGGCATCATCCTGCGCGGCGGCGACCAGCTTGTGGTCGCGGGAGGTCAGGTAGGTCGAGGCGGTGGTCGCGCCCGAAGAAATCACGTTGCGCCAGAAGGGATCGGCCATGGCCGAGGCCGAGGCGAGGGACAGCAGGGTGAGGGTGGCGATGGCAAAGGGGCGACGCATGATTCCAGGGCTCCGGGGGGTTTTGGGTAGGTCATCGCGACGGTTCGGCGCCCCGACAAGCTCGCTCCTACAGGGGTTTGATGTCGGTTTTGTAGGAGCGAGCTTGCTCGCGATGCTTTAGACGCCGAATTTGGACATCGGCCCCGCAACAAGTTCCCGATGGCACTACGCCGAAACCCGATCCACCTCCACCGCCGTGGTTACCCCCGCCGCCACCTTGCGCAAGCCGTTCTCGCGCAGGTCGAACATGCCCTCGGCCCGTGCCCGCTGGCGCAAACTCGTCAGGTCGCAGTCCCCGTTGATTAGCGCCTTGAGCCCGTGACTCACCGTCAGCACTTCATACAGTCCCGTACGCCCCTGATAGCCGGTCTGCCGGCATTCCTTGCAGCCTACCGCGCTGGCCTCGCCCGGCGCCTTGCACGCGACACACAGCGTGCGCACCAGCCGCTGGGCGACCACGCCCACCAGGGTCGACTTGATCAAATAATGTGCAACGCCCAGCTCCAGTAACCGGCCAATCGCACCGCTGGCATCGTTGGTGTGCAGCGTGGACAGCACCAGATGCCCGGTCAGCGCCGCCTGAATCGCCACTTGGGCGGTTTCCAGATCGCGGATCTCGCCCACCATGATGATGTCCGGATCCTGGCGTAGCAGCGCACGCACGCCGTTGGCAAAACCGAGGTCGATGCCGGGCTGCACCTGGGTCTGGTTGAAGGCCGGCTCGACCATTTCGATCGGGTCTTCCAGGGTGCAGACGTTGACCTGCGGCGTGGCCAGTTGCTTGAGGGCGCTGTAGAGCGTGCTGGTCTTGCCCGAGCCGGTGGGGCCGGTCACCAGGATGATGCCGTGGGGCTGGCGCAGCATGGCCTGCCAGCGGCTCAGTTCGTCGCCATCCAGGCCCAGGCCGTTGAAGTCCTGGCGCAGCAACTGTGGGTCGAAGATGCGCATCACCAGCTTTTCGCCGAAGGTGGTCGGCAGGGTCGACAGGCGCAGTTCCACCTCGTCGCCGGCCGGGGTGCGGGTCTTGATCCGGCCGTCCTGCGGCCGGCGTTTTTCCGCGACGTTCATGCGCCCGAGGCTTTTCAGGCGGCTGGTGATCGCCAGGGTCACCGCGGGCGGGAAGGAATAGGTGTCGTGCAGCACGCCGTCGATGCGCAGGCGCAGCCGGCCCTGTTCGCGGCGGGGTTCGAGGTGGATATCGCTGGCGCGTTGCTCGAAGGCGTAGTGCAGCAGCCAGTCGACGATGCTGACGATGTGCGCGTCGTCGGCATCGTGCTGGCCGTCGCCCAGTTCCAGCAACTGCTCCAGATCACCGCTGGCGGGGGCCGGCATGTCCAGGTGGCTGGCGCCGTTGACCGAGTGGGCGAGGCGAAAGAAGTCCTGGCTCAACTGGCGAATCCGTTCGGGGCTGGCGACAACCCGCAACACCCGGCGTTTGAGCACCTGGGCCAGGTCGGTCTCCCAACTGCGCACATATGGCTCGGCGCTGGCGACGGTGACGCTGTCGCGGTCCTGGGCGACGGCGAGAATGCCGTGTCGGCGGGCGAAGGCCGCGGACATCAGCCCGGTCATTCCGGCGAGGTCGATGCTCAGCGGGTCGAGGCGCAGAAACGGCTGTCCGGCCTGCTCGGCGAGCCACTGGCACAGGCTGTCCAGGTCCAGCGTCTGGCCGGGACGTTGCAGATCATCCAGGCGCTGGCGGGCGATGCATTCGAGGGGATGGTCGGTGCGTGGGGCAACGCTGAAGTGCTGGCGGGCCTGTGGCGCGATACGCCGTTGGGCGATCAGTTCATCGAGCAGGCTGGAAAGGTCCAGCGTGCGGTCGGTGGCGGGGGCGGGCATGCGACGTCCTTGTGTGCGCTTCGAAGCAACCAAGGCTAGCCGTCGTGGCGCGCACCGTCGGGACGCAAGCGTTGCCGGGTTTATCCGTGCCAGCCGGCCCGCTGTGGAGTGGACGGCAGCAGCGCGGTGAGCACGGCCACTTCGCAGACACACACCAGATTGCGCATTTTTTGCGCAATCAACTGGGCGCGGTTCCAGTTCAGGCCGTCGATGGCGATGTCGATGTGCAGCAGGTCGGCTTCCTGGCGCATGTTTACCCCATGCGGCATCAAACATTGCAGGGCAAACAGGTTGAGCACTCGGCACAGGCTGTCCGACTCGGCTTCGGCTTGCAGCTGGTAGTGGTAGCGAACCTTGTTGTTCTCGTTGCAGGCAACAGCGGGTTCGAAAAGCTGCGGGGCGGCGAAGTGGTCAGGCCGTTCGAGTACGGTCATGGGTGTTCTCCAAAAACGATGGAGGAATTTTTACACGGCGTGTCGGAGATTATTTTCCTATCATTGGCCGATACGAGCTTTTTTCGAATTGTTCAATTCGTCCATGTGCACACGAGAGAAATAATCATGCAAGTCGAGCTGGACACTTACGACCGCCGCATCCTCGCCGTGCTGCAAGAGGACGCCTCGTTGTCCAGCGCGCAGGTGGCAGAGCGGGTCGGGCTTTCGCAGTCACCGTGCTGGCGCCGCATTCAGCGTTTGAAGGACGAGGGGGTGATTCGTGCCCAGGTGAGCCTGCTCGATCGCAAGAAGGTGGGCCTGAACACGCAGATTTTCGCCGAGGTGAAACTCAACGCGCACGGGCGCTCCAACTTCGCCGAATTCACCGAGGCGATCCGCGGGTTTCCGGAAGTGCTGGAGTGTTATGTGCTGATGGGGGCGGTGGATTTTCTGCTGCGGATCGTCACCTCGGACATCGAGGCCTACGAGCGCTTCTTCTTTGAAAAGCTGTCGCTGGTGCCGGGGATTCAGGAGGTCAATTCGACGGTGGCACTGTCGGAGATCAAATCCACCACCAGCCTGCCGCTCATGCGGTGAGCGTTGTCGCGGGCAGGTGTTGAAACCTGCCCGCGACCCTGGCTTATTTACGCGCCAGTTGTTTCCAGCCGCGGCACTGGGCAACGGCGAAGGCTTGCTGGACGCGGGCGTCGAGCACTTCGTCGCTGATCGGCAGGCAGGCCAGTTGTTGCAGCTTGCTCAGCTCGCCGTAGAGGCGGTCCAGTTCCGGCACTTCCAGCACGTCGCGGGCGTGGTGCAGCCAGGCCAGCAGGCGCTCGATGCGCGGCAGTTGCTCGGCGAGGTCTTCCGGTTGCTGCTGGTACAGCGGCAGTTGCAGGGCCTTGGCCTCGTCGCCGAATTCCACGGTCAGCCAGCTGGCAAGAGGTGCTGCGCCCTGGCGGTCGCCGCGCTTGTTGCGGTCGACGGTCCAGGCGCGGGCCAGCAGCCAGCGCGAGGTGTCGAGGGAGAACTGGCCCCAGCGGGTGTCGAGCAGTTCGTCGGCGAACTGCTCGGGCGCGGCGCGGCGGACGTCTTCGTCGTCATTGCCGGCCAGGACCACGGTGCGCCAGTCTTCCAGCAGGGCGTCGAGGCTGCCACGCAGGGCGCGGGTGGTGGCGCGCGGTGCGGCCTGGCCGAGGCTGCTGGCGAGGCCGCGCAGCTCGGCGAGGCACTGCACCCAGTCCTGCAGCAGGCGCCAGTGGCCGTTGTAACGGTATTGCTCGGCCAGGCGCTGGCTGCTGCCGAGCAACTGCCAGGCGATGGCGGCAAAGGCGTCGTCCAGCGTCATTTCCGGGGTCAGCTCGGCGGCGGGCAGGCTGAGCTGATAGCTGGCCGGATCAAGCAGACGGTAGCCGCGCTCGGCCTTGCTGATATCGCAAGGGAACAGCGGCAGCGTTGCCGCCAGTTCGGCAGCCAGCTCCAGCAGGGCTGCTGGCTCGCCTTCGCGCAGTTCCAGCTCCAGCTCGCAGATTTCTTCCTTCTGCTTGCCGACGATAACGGTGCCGAGGTCCAGGGCGGCTTCGATCACCACTTTGGACTTGCCGCGGCCCCAGGCGATGTCGGCGTATTCGCGGACGAAATCGGTGGTGAACAGCGGCTTGATGGTTTTCTTGTCCAGCTCCGCCAGTTCGGCGGGCCAGCACTGGTCGTCGAGCTTCTTCAGGTCCAGCTTGGCCTTGGGCAGCTCCCACTGGAATTCATTGCGCTCGGACAGGCCGGCAACGCTCTGGCCGCGGGTCTTCAGGGTCTGGATCACCACGTCGCCGTCGCGGCGCAGGCGCAGGGCGACTTTGGCTGCAGCAAGATCGCGCTCCGGGGTGTCGAAGTACTGGTTGAGCAGCTCACGCTGCTGCCAGCCGGACTTGTTGCGCTTCTTCAGCAATGGGTGCTCGCGCAGCGCAGCGAGGGTCTCGCGGCTGATCCGCAGTTTGATTTCGGTTTCTTTGTTCATTGCTGGGTAACCAGAAGGGCGGGGACGTCTTGGCCGTGCAGTGTACAGGACTCGACCGCTCGCGGTTTATTCAAGGTGGCCGATGGCCCTATGATGGGCCTCGTTTCCAGGAGAACGCGCATGCCGCTGCCATCGCTCAAGGACCAGTTCGCCGCGTTGATCGCCGCGCCCTCGGTCAGTTGTACCCAACCGGATCTGGACCAGTCCAACCGCGGGGTGATCGATCTGCTTGCCGGCTGGCTCGGCGACCTGGGTTTCACCTGCGAGATCCAGCAGATCACGCCGGGCAAGTTCAACCTGCTCGCCAGTTACGGCAGCGGCCCCGGCGGGCTGGTGCTGGCCGGGCACAGCGACACGGTGCCCTACGATCCGCAATTGTGGAAAAGCGACCCGCTGACGCTGACGGAAGTCGGTGATCGCTGGGTCGGACTCGGCGTGTGCGACATGAAGGGCTTTTTCCCGTTGATCATCGAGGCGGTCCGGCCGCTGCTCGACCAACCGTTCCGGCAGCCGCTGCTGATTCTGGCGACTTGTGACGAAGAAAGCTCGATGTCCGGCGCCCGCGCCCTGGCCGAGGCCGGCCGCCCGCTTGGGCGCGCCGCAGTGATCGGCGAGCCGACCGGGCTGAAGCCGATCCGTCTGCACAAGGGTGTGATGATGGAGCGCATCGATATTCTCGGGCGCAGTGGCCATTCGTCGGATCCGTCTTTGGGCCACAGCGCCCTGGAAGCGATGCACCAGGTTATGGGCGCCTTGATGGAGCTGCGTCAGCAATGGCAGCGCGAGTACAACAACAGCCAGTTCAGCGTGCCGCAGCCGACCCTGAACTTCGGCTGCATCCACGGTGGCGACAATCCCAACCGGATCTGCGGCCAGTGCGCCCTGGAATTCGACCTGCGCCCGCTGCCGGGCATGGACCCGCAGGTGCTGCGCGCGGCGATTCGCGGCAAGCTGGCGCCGCTGGCCGAGCAGCATCAGGTGACGATCGACTATGCGCCGCTGTTCCCGGAGGTGCCGCCATTCGAACAGAGCGCCGATGCGGAACTGGTGCAACTGGCCGAACGTCTTACCGGTCATGTGGCCGAGGCAGTAGCCTTCGGCACCGAAGCGCCTTATCTTCAGCGCCTGGGCTGCGAGACCCTGGTCCTCGGCCCCGGTGATATCGCCTGCGCTCACCAGCCCGGCGAGTACCTTGAACTGTCACGCCTGGACCCTACAGTGCGTGTGTTGCGTGAGTTGATCCAACATTACTGCCTCAGCCCGGCCACCGGCCGCTGAGCCACCTTGCCTTGCAAAGGAGAACGCGTGTGACGCCTTGCCTGCTGCGACGATAACCCTTCGAGCGCTGTTGCTGTTCCGTTCTTGTCTTCATTTCTACAGGCTCAGGTTATGCCCGAATACGTCAATTGGCTGCGTCATGCTTCGCCTTACATCAATGCTCACCGGGACTGCACCTTCGTGGTCATGCTCCCGGGAGACGGGGTCGACCACCCCAACTTCGGCAATATCGTCCACGACCTGGTGCTGTTGCACAGCCTCGGGGTTCGTCTGGTGCTGGTGCACGGCTCCCGCCCGCAAATCGAAAGCCGCCTGAGCGCCCGCGGTCTCAGCGCCCACTACCACCATGGTTTGCGCATCACTGACGCGGCGACGCTAGAGTGCGTGATCGATGCGGTGGGCCAACTGCGCATCGCCATCGAAGCGCGGCTGTCCATGGACATGGCCGCCTCGCCGATGCAGGGCTCGCGGTTGCGGGTGGCCTCGGGCAACCTGGTCACCGCACGGCCGATCGGCGTGCTGGAGGGCGTGGATTATCACCACACCGGTGAGGTGCGCCGGGTCGACCGCAAGGGCATCAGTCGCCTGCTGGACGAGCGCTCCATCGTCCTGCTGTCGCCGCTGGGCTATTCGCCCACGGGCGAAATCTTCAACCTGGCGTGCGAAGACGTCGCGACCCGCGCCGCCATCGAGCTGGAGGCGGACAAGCTGCTGCTGTTCGGCGCCGAGCCGGGTCTGCTGGACGCGACGGGGCGTCTGGTCCGGGAAATCCGTCCGCAGCAGGTGGCGCCTCACCTGGAACGCCTCGGCTCCGACTACCAGGCCGAGCTGCTGGACGCCGCCGCCGAAGCCTGCCGGGGCGGCGTGGCACGCAGTCATATCGTCAGCTACGCCGAGAACGGCGCGCTGCTCAACGAGCTGTTCACCCGCGAAGGCGGCGGCACGCTGGTTGCGCAGGAGCAGTTCGAACTGGTGCGGGAGGCGGCGATCGAAGACGTCGGTGGTCTGCTGGATCTGATCAGTCCGCTGGAAGAGCAGGGGATTCTGGTGCGTCGTTCCCGTGAGGTATTGGAGCGCGAGATCGAGCAGTTCAGCGTGGTAGAGCGTGAAAGCGTGATCATCGCCTGTGCGGCGCTGTATCCGATTGCCGATTCCGATGCGGGTGAGCTGGCGTGCCTGGCAGTGAACCCGGAGTATCGCCACGGCGGTCGCGGTGATGATCTGCTGGAGCGCATCGAGACGCGGGCGAGGGCGTTGGGGCTGAAAACGCTGTTCGTGCTGACGACCCGGACGGCGCACTGGTTCCGCGAGCGCGGATTTGTGCCGAGCGGGGTCGAGCGGCTGCCGGCGGCGCGGGCGTCGCTGTACAACTATCAGCGCAATTCGAAGATTTTCGAGAAAACTTTGTAGGTATTGCGCCCATAAAAAACGCCGCCTGATCAGGCGGCGTTTTCATTTACACGGTATGCAGGTACCAGTTGTACTCGAGGTCGGAGATGGAGTGTTCGAACTCCTCCAGCTCGCTTTCCTTGCACGCGACAAAGATGTCGATGTACTTCGGATCGATGTACTTGTTGAGGATCTCGCTGTCGTCCAGCTCGCGCAGGGCATCACGCAAGTTGTTCGGCAGGCTCTGCTCAACCTGTTCGTAGGCGTTGCCTTCGACCGGCTTGTTCGGCTCGACCTTGTTGGTCAGGCCGTGATGCACGCCCGCCAGCACGGCAGCCATCAACAGGTACGGGTTGGCGTCGGCACCGGCTACGCGGTGTTCAAGGCGCACAGCGTCCGGCGTGCCCGTCGGAACGCGCAGGGCCACGGTGCGGTTGTCCAGACCCCAGCTTGGTGCGTTCGGCACATAGAACTGGGCACCGAAGCGACGGTACGAGTTGACGTTCGGGCAGAGGAACGCCATTGACGCTGGCAGGGTCTCGAGCACACCGCCGATCGCATGACGCAGCGCGGCGTTCTGCTCGGGATCCTCGCTGGTGAAGATGTTCTTGCCATCTTTGTCCAGCACCGAGATATGAACATGCAGACCGTTGCCCGCCTGGCCCGGGTAAGGCTTGGCCATGAAGGTGGTGTCCATCTCATGGTCGTAGGCGATGTTCTTGATCAGGCGTTTGAGCAGCACCGCGTAATCGCAGGCCTTCAGCGGGTCGGCGACGTGGTGCAGGTTCACTTCGAACTGCGCGGGGGCACTTTCCTTGACGATGGCGTCAGCCGGAATGCCCTGCTCCTTGGCACCTTCGAGGATGTCCTGGAGGCAGTCGACGTATTCGTCGAGGTCGTCGATCAGATAAACCTGGGTCGATTGCGGACGTTTGCCGGAAATCGGCGAGCGTGGCGGCTGTGGACGGCCGTTCACGTTTTCCTGGTCGATCAGGTAGAACTCCAGCTCGAACGCGGCGCAGATGGTCAGGCCCATCTCGTCGAACCTGGCCACCACCTGACGCAGGACTTCCCGCGGGTCGGCAAAGAACGGCGCACCTTCGATTTCGTGCATGGTCATCAGCAGCTGCGCGGTAGGGCGCTTCTGCCAAGGTTCGTTGGAGAGTGTGTCGGGGATTGGATAGCAGATGCGGTCGGCGTCGCCGATGTCCAGGCCCAGGCCGGTGCTTTCGACCGTGGAACCGTTGATATCCAATGCGAAGAGGGAGGCCGGCAGGTTGATGCCTTTCTCGTAAACCTTGTGGAGGCTGGTGCGCTCAATGCGCTTGCCGCGCACCACACCATTCATATCTGCAATCAGAAGGTCAACGTAGAGAACCTCAGGATGTTCCTTAAGGAACGCGTTCGCTTCGTTAAGCTGAACGGCACGCGGGGGTACCGACATGATGCAACACCTTTGTTGTTAAAAATATCAATCAATGGGGGCTTGCAGGCCCAGTCAATCGGAAAGCCCGAATGAAGTCAAGCAAGCCCCATGATGCCCTAAAAGGGCGCCACAGCGGCATTTTTGCTGCAATTCAGGGCATCCACAAGCGCTGCTTTCGTCGTGAAAGGGGTGAAACGAGTAAGCCGTATTTTATTTTTTACGGGGTGGTTGTGTAAAAAAATGAACAAGGCTAAGCTCGGTCGCAACCCATAACATCAATAATACCGGGGGTTACATGTCACGCCTGTCGATCATTGGCGACACCGGCTGCCCTGTGCGGGCGGGTCTGGATGCCATTTCCGCGAGCAGCGAACGCTATATGCCAGTAGCGTTGGCGCCGGCCAAAATAGTTGACGGCCAAGGCGACGTGTTCCCGTTCGTTTCATCTACTCATACTGCCTTTCATCACTATAGCGGGCTCCTCTGCATCACGGGCAACGCCGGTGACGCATTCTCCTCGCGCGCCTTTTGCTTTGGGCCGTCGGGGCATCCAGAATGCTGGAGACGGCCTGACATAGGCGTCTTGACTACAGTCCAGGCATTTACCTGCTGAGGTATTTATGAGTAGCAGCAATCTCGACCAGCTCACCGATTGGCTGAAAGAGCACAAGATCACCGAAGTCGAATGTCTGATCAGCGACTTGACCGGTATCACCCGGGGCAAGATCTCGCCAACCAACAAGTTCATCGCCGAAAAGGGCATGCGTCTGCCCGAAAGCGTCCTGCTGCAGACCGTGACCGGCGACTACGTCGATGACGACATCTATTACGAGCTGCTCGACCCGGCCGACATCGACATGATCTGCCGCCCCGACGAGAACGCCGTGTTCCTCGTGCCGTGGGCCATCGAGCCGACCGCCCAGGTGATCCACGACACCTACGACAAGAAGGGCAACCCGGTCGAGCTGTCGCCGCGCAACGTGCTCAAGAAAGTGCTGAAACTCTATGCCGACAAGGGCTGGCAGCCGATTGTGGCGCCGGAAATGGAGTTCTACCTGACCAAGCGCTGCGAAGACCCGGACTTCCCGCTGCAGCCGCCAATCGGCCGCTCCGGCCGCCCGGAAACCGGTCGCCAGTCGTTCTCCATCGAAGCCGCCAACGAATTCGACCCGCTGTTCGAAGACGTCTATGACTGGTGCGAACTGCAGAACCTCGACCTCGACACGCTGATCCACGAAGACGGCACCGCGCAGATGGAAATCAACTTCCGTCACGGCAACGCCCTGTCTCTGGCCGACCAGATCCTGGTGTTCAAGCGGACCATGCGTGAGGCTGCGCTCAAGCACAATGTCGCCGCCACCTTTATGGCCAAGCCGATGACCGGCGAGCCTGGCAGTGCGATGCACCTGCACCAGAGCATCATTGACGTGAAGACCGGCAAGAACATCTTCTCCAATGAAGACGGCAGCATGAGCGAGCTGTTCCTGTACCACGTCGGTGGCCTGCAGAAGTTCATCCCCGAAGTGCTGCCGCTGTTCGCCCCCAACGTCAACTCGTTCCGCCGCTTCCTGCCTGATACCTCGGCGCCGGTGAACGTCGAGTGGGGCGAGGAAAACCGCACCGTCGGCCTGCGCGTCCCGGATGCCGGCCCGCAGAACCGCCGTGTCGAGAACCGCCTGCCCGGCGCCGACGCCAACCCTTACCTGGCCATCGCCGCGAGCCTGCTGTGCGGCTACATCGGCATGGTCGAAGGCATCAATGCCAGTGCCCCGGTCGTGGGTCGTGGTTACGAGCGGCGCAACCTGCGCCTGCCGCTGACCATCGAGGACGCCCTGGAGCGCATGGAAAACTGTCGTGCGCTGGAGAAGTACCTGGGCAAGAAATTCATTGCCGGCTACGTCGCCACCAAACGGGCCGAGCACGAGAACTTCAAGCGCGTGATCAGCTCCTGGGAACGTGAGTTCCTGCTGTTCGCGGTCTGATCAACCCCGGGGCCGCAGGAGCGCGGCCGCCAGAAAACGGAGAAGCACATGAGCGTCAAGAACCCGCAAACCCGCGAGTGGCAGGACCTGAGTCGTGATCATCACCTGGCGCCTTTCAGCGACTATAAACAGTTGCAGGAAAAGGGCCCGCGGATCATTACCAAGGCCCAGGGCGTGCACCTGTGGGACAGCGAGGGTAACAAGATCCTCGACGGCATGGCCGGCCTGTGGTGCGTGGCGGTCGGCTATGGCCGTGAAGAACTGGCCGATGCGGCGAGCAAGCAGATGCGCGAGCTGCCGTATTACAACCTGTTCTTCCAGACTGCTCACCCGCCGGCGCTCGAACTGGCCAAGGCGATCTCCGACGTGGCCCCGGAAGGCATGAGCCACGTGTTCTTCACCGGCTCCGGCTCCGAAGGCAATGACACCGTGCTGCGCATGGTCCGTCATTACTGGGCGCTGAAGGGCAAGCCGCAGAAGAAAATCATCATCGGCCGCGTCAACGGCTACCACGGTTCCACCGTGGCCGGTGCCAGCCTGGGCGGCATGTCCGGCATGCACGAGCAGGGCGACCTGCCGATCCCGAACATCGTTCACATCCCGCAGCCATACTGGTTCGGCGAAGGTGGTGACAAGACCCCGGAAGAGTTCGGTATCTGGGCCGCCGAGCAACTGGAGAAGAAGATCCTCGAAGTCGGCGTCGACAACGTCGCCGCCTTTATTGCCGAGCCGATCCAGGGCGCGGGCGGGGTGATCATTCCACCGGAAAGCTACTGGCCGAAGATCAAGGAAATCCTCGCGCGCTACGACATCCTGTTCGTTGCCGACGAAGTGATCTGCGGTTTCGGCCGTACCGGCGAGTGGTTCGGCTCCGACTACTACGACCTCAAGCCTGACCTGATGACCATCGCCAAGGGCCTGACTTCCGGCTACATCCCAATGGGCGGCGTGATCGTCCGTGACGAAGTGGTCAAGGTGCTTAACGAAGGCGGCGACTTCAACCACGGCTTCACCTATTCCGGCCACCCGGTGGCAGCGGCGGTGGGCCTGGAAAACCTGCGGATTCTGCGCGACGAGAAGATTGTCGAGCGCGTCCACGAGGAAACGGCACCCTATTTGCAGAAACGTCTGCGCGAGCTGAACGACCACCCGCTGGTGGGCGAGGTCCGCGGTCTGGGCATGCTCGGCGCGATCGAACTGGTCAAGGACAAGGCCACGCGTACCCGTTACGAGGGCAAGGGCGTCGGCATGATCTGCCGCCAGTTCTGCTTCGACAACGGCCTGATCATGCGCGCCGTGGGCGACACCATGATCATCGCTCCGCCGCTGGTGATCAGCCGCGAAGAGATCGATGAACTGGTTGAAAAGGCTCGTAAATGCCTGGATCTGACCCTCGAAGCACTGGGCTGATCAACTGCTAGGCTGGCATGGTGGCTTTGCGGCATTGCCGAGGCGGCTCTTTCCTTGAAAGAGCGCCTTGGATCTTGCCAGACTAGTGCCTGTTTCAGCCGGGTGCCGACAGGGCCGGCCGCTGAACAGATGGCTTTATAAAAATTCTGGAGCAATAACGCATGAAGAAAATGGGCAAGACGCTGTTGGCCGTTTCCCTCGCGGGGATGATGGCTAGTGCTGTTCAGGCGGACAACAAGGTCCTCCACGTCTACAACTGGTCCGACTACATCGCCCCGGATACCGTCGCCAAGTTCGAGAAGCAGACGGGCATCAAGGTCGTCTACGACGTCTTCGACAGCAACGAGACCCTGGAAGCCAAGCTGCTGGCGGGCAAGTCCGGCTACGACGTGGTCGTACCGTCCAACAACTTCCTGGCCAAGCAAATCAAGGCCGGCGTTTACCAGGAACTGGACCGCTCCAAGCTGGCCAACTGGAAGAATCTCGACGAAGACCTGCTCAAGGCCGTCGGCGACGCCAGCGACAAAGGCAACAAATACGCCTTCCCGTACATGTGGGGCAGCATCGGCATCGGCTACAACCCTGAGAAGGTCAAGGCCGCGCTGGGCGTCGACAAGATCGATTCCTGGGACGTGGTGTTCAAGCCCGAGAACATCGCCAAGCTCAAGAGCTGCGGCGTGAGCTTCCTCGATGCTCCGACCGAGATGATCCCGGCCGCGCTGCACTACCTGGGCAAGCCGACCGCGAGCAAGGACAAGAATGACCTGAAGGCCGCCGAAGACCTGTTCATGAGCATCCGTCCTTCGGTCACCTACTTCCACTCCTCCAAGTACATCTCTGACCTCGCCAACGGCAACATCTGCGTCGCTGTCGGTTACTCGGGTGATCTGGAGCAGTCCAAGGCCCGCGCCCACGAAGCTGGCGACAAGGTCAAGCTGGACTACGTGATTCCGAAAGAAGGTGCCGGCACCTTCTACGACATGGTCGCCATTCCGAAGGATGCCGAGAACGTCGACGCCGCCTACCAGTGGATGAACTTCCTGCTGCAGCCGGAAATCATGGCCGAGATCACCAACTCCGTGCGCTTCCCGAACGGCAACAAGGCCGCCACTGCGCTGGTAGACAAAGACATCTCCGGCGATCCGAGCATCTACCCGTCGGATGAAGTGAAGAAACAACTCTATGCGATCAGCGACCAGGACCCGGCCACCCTGCGCCTGGTGACTCGTAGCTGGACCAAGATCAAGTCGGGCAAGTAACCCGGCCTGACTCCCCCAGGCGCGGTGAAAGCCGCGTCCTGTGGGGGCTGCAATGCAAAATTCTTTTGCTGGTCAGGTGTATCGAAGGTAAGTTGCGCGCCGGTTTGCATGGCCGGCAGGTATTTCTGCCGTATGCCACGGGCACTAATGTAGAGGACCTCCCACTTGTCTATTTCCGTATTTCGCAAGGCCGTCATGGCTGGAGCGGGTCTGACGCTGGCTTGCAGCGTCCAAGCGGCGCCCACGGTGCACATCTACAACTGGTCGGACTACATCGGCCAGACCACACTCGCGGACTTCGAAAAGTCGACCGGCATCAAGCCGCTGTATGACGTGTTCGATTCCAATGAAACCCTGGAAGGCAAGCTCCTGGCCGGTCGCACCGGCTATGACGTAGTCGTGCCGTCCAACCATTTCCTCGGCAAGCAGATCAAAGCCGGCGCGTTCCAGAAGCTCGACCGTGCGCAGTTGCCGAACTGGGAGAATCTCGACCCCGCCCTGCTCAAGCGCCTGGAGCGCAACGACCCGGGCAACCAGTACGCCGTGCCGTACCTGTGGGGCACCAACGGCATTGGCTACAACGTCGAGAAGGTCAAAGCGGTGCTCGGCACCGACAAGATCGACTCCTGGGCCATGCTGTTCGAGCCGGAGAACATCAAGAAGCTCTCCAGTTGCGGCGTCGCCTTCCTCGACTCGGCGGATGAAATGCTGCCGGCCGTACTGAATTACATGGGGCTCAACCCCAACAGCGAAAACCCCAAGGACTATGAAGCCGCCGAGAAGAAACTGCTCGCCGTGCGTCCTTACGTGACCTACTTCCATTCCTCCAAGTACATATCCGATCTCGCCAATGGCGATATCTGCGTCGCCGCGGGCTTCTCCGGCGACATCTTCCAGGCCAAGGCCCGTGCTGAAGAAGCCGGCAAGGGCGTGGAAGTGGCGTATGTGATCCCCAAGGAAGGCGGCAACCTCTGGTTCGACATGCTGGCCATCCCCAAGGATGCCGGCAACGTCAAAGAGGCCCACACCTTCATCAACTATCTGCTCAAGCCTGAGGTCATTGCCCAGGTCAGCGATTACGTTGGTTATGCCAACCCTAACCCCAAGGCTGGCGACCTGATGGACCAGGATGTTCGCAAGGACGCGGCGGTTTATCCGCCGCAGGAAGTGCTGGACAAGTTGTACGTCAACTCTGAGCTACCGCCCAAAGTGCAACGTTTGATGACCCGCATCTGGACCAAGGTCAAGTCGGGCAAATAAAAATCCGTACCCGTCACGGCAGGGGCGGGTACAGAACATTCTGTTGGGAGTTTCACACATGGCAGTTGCCTCCGGCGCCTACAAAAAAGCCCTCGAGGGCGATCAGCAACCTAAACAGGTGCTGGTCAAGATCGACCGGGTCACAAAGAAGTTCGACGAAACCATCGCGGTGGACGATGTCTCGCTCGAAATTAAAAAGGGTGAGATCTTCGCGTTGCTCGGCGGCTCCGGTTCGGGTAAATCCACCCTGCTGCGCATGCTGGCCGGTTTCGAGCGTCCGACCGAGGGGCGTATTTTCCTCGATGGCGTCGACATTACCGACATGCCGCCGTACGAGCGGCCCATCAACATGATGTTCCAGTCCTACGCGCTGTTCCCGCACATGACCGTGGCGCAGAACATCGCCTTCGGCCTGCAGCAGGACAAGATGCCCAAGGCCGAGATCGAAGCCCGCGTGGCCGAGATGCTCAAGCTGGTGCACATGACCCAGTACGCCAAGCGCAAGCCGCACCAGCTCTCCGGCGGTCAGCGTCAGCGCGTCGCCCTGGCCCGCTCGCTGGCCAAGAGCCCCAAGCTGCTGCTGCTCGATGAGCCGATGGGTGCACTGGACAAGAAACTGCGTTCGCAGATGCAGCTCGAACTGGTGGAAATCATCGAGCGGGTCGGCGTGACCTGCGTGATGGTGACCCACGACCAGGAAGAGGCCATGACCATGGCCCAGCGCATCGCCATCATGCACCTGGGCTGGATTGCCCAGATCGGCAGCCCGATCGACGTCTACGAGACCCCGACCAGCCGCCTGGTCTGCGAGTTCATCGGCAACGTCAACCTGTTCGACGGTGAAGTGGTCGACGACGCCGAAGGCCACGCGCGCATCGCCAGCCCCGAGCTCGAGCGCCACATCTACGTCGGCCACGGCATCACCACCTCGGTGGAAGACAAGCGCATCACCTACGCCCTGCGCCCGGAAAAACTCCTGGTAACCACCCAGCAGCCTACCTGCGAGTACAACTGGTCGCGCGGCAAGGTCCACGACATCGCCTACCTGGGCGGCCACTCGGTGTTCTACGTCGAGCTGCCGAGCGGCAAGATCGTCCAGTCCTTCGTCGCCAACGCTGAACGCCAGGGCTCGCGCCCAACCTGGGGCGATGAAGTGTACGTGTGGTGGGAAGACGACAGCGGCGTGGTACTGCGGTCATGAACATGCGCAAGCTCAAGCGAGCCCTCAATCGCATAACACCCGAGGGGCGCCACCTGGTCATCGGCGCCCCGTTCCTGTGGCTGTTCCTGTTCTTCATGCTGCCGTTCTTCATCGTTCTGAAGATCAGCTTCGCTGAAGCGGATGTGGCGATCCCGCCGTATACCGAGATCTACAGCTACGTCGAAGACAAGATCCAGGTGGTCCTCAACCTGGCCAACTATGGCCTGCTGACCCAGGACGAGCTGTACATCTCGGCCTACCTGGGCTCGTTGAAAATGGCCTTCTTCAGCACGCTGCTATGCCTGCTGATCGGCTACCCGATGGCCTACGCCATTGCCAATGCGCGCAAGGACATCCAGACCGTCCTGCTGCTGCTGATCATGATGCCGACCTGGACTGCGATCCTGATCCGCGTCTACGCCTGGATGGGCATCCTCAGCAACAACGGCCTGCTCAACGCCTTCCTGATGTGGCTGGGGTTGATCGACGAACCGCTGCAGATCCTCAATACCAACCTCGCGGTGTACATCGGCGTGGTCTATTCGTATCTGCCGTTCATGATCCTGCCGCTGTTCGCCAACCTGGTGAAACACGACCAGAGCCTGCTGGAAGCCGCGTCCGACCTGGGTTCGAGCACCTTCAACAGCTTCTGGAAGATCACCGTGCCGCTGTCGAAAAACGGCATCATCGCCGGCTGCATGCTGGTGTTCATTCCGGTGGTGGGCGAGTTCGTCATCCCCGAGCTGCTCGGCGGCCCGGAAACCCTGATGATCGGTAAGGTGCTCTGGCAAGAGTTCTTCAACAACCGCGACTGGCCGGTGGCGTCCGCCCTGGCGGTGGTCATGCTGGCGATCCTGATCGTGCCAATCCTCCTGTTCAACCGCAGTCAGGCCAAAGAGATGGAGGGCAGGGCATGAAGCGTTTCGGATTCTCCAAGCTGATGCTGGTGCTCGGCCTGCTGTTCATCTACCTGCCGATGTTGATCCTGGTGATCTACTCGTTCAACGCCTCCAAGCTGGTGACGGTCTGGGGCGGCTGGTCGGTGAAGTGGTACGTCGGCCTGCTCGACAACACCCAGCTCATGGGCTCGGTGATGCGCTCGCTGGAAATCGCCTGCTACACCGCGGTTGCCGCAGTGGCGCTGGGCACCCTGGCCGCCTTCGTGCTGACCCGCGTGACCCGCTTCAAGGGCCGCACGCTGTTCGGCGGCCTGGTCACCGCGCCGCTGGTCATGCCTGAAGTGATCACCGGTCTGTCGCTGTTGCTGCTGTTCGTGGCCATGGCACAGATGATCGGCTGGCCGCAGGAGCGTGGCATCGTCACCATCTGGATCGCCCACACCACCTTCTGTGCCGCGTATGTCGCGGTGGTGGTCTCGGCCCGCTTGCGCGAGCTGGACCTGTCCATCGAAGAAGCGGCCATGGACTTGGGTGCACGGCCGTGGAAGGTGTTCTTCCTGATCACCATCCCGATGATCGCGCCGTCGCTGGCGGCGGGCGGCATGATGTCCTTCGCCCTGTCGCTGGATGACCTGGTACTGGCGAGCTTCGTGTCCGGTCCTGGTTCCACCACCTTGCCGATGGAAGTGTTCTCGGCGGTGCGTCTGGGCGTGAAGCCCGAAATCAACGCCGTGGCCAGCCTGATCCTGCTGGTGGTGTCGTTTGCCACCTTCCTGATCTGGTACTTCAGCCGCCGTGCCGAAGAGCGCCGCAAGCGCGCGATTCAGCAGGCGATCGAAGAGAGCGCTGCGGATTCGTGGAAACAGCCGGATGTGCGTCGCCCGGCGGCGGCTCAGGCTTGATCTGCTGAACGTCATCGCGACGGTTCGGCGCCCCGACAAGCTCGCTCCTACAGGTAACGCAATCCTGTAGGCGCGAGCTCGCTCGCGATGCGGCCCCTCGATCTATCTCCCCGGCACCAACCGCAACGTCCCCTCCGTCTCCCCCGCCAGCCCCAACCAGGCCCGCTGGTATTTCCCCTCGATATACGCCTTTGCCTGATCCGCATAATGCCGATCAAACAGCACCCCACTCTGCCCAACCGGATTGATGCTCAGCGCCGTCCCCGCATCGGCGAAATCGATCAGCCGCCGCGTCGACGGGCCATAAGTCACCGGCCATGGCGCCGGGCCGATCTTCGCCGACAGGTTGTTCGGCACCTCATGCGTCCCCGGCGCGGCGAACGGTCCGACGTTGAACAAACGGTCCAGCGGCTTCTGCATGCCCAGCGGATGGCCGTGGGTCAGGGTGTGCGCCTTGCCCCACTGCCAGCTCGCCGGGTCTGTGCCGAGGGTGTCGCGCAGGTGCGCCAGGGTCTTGTCCCAGGCGCGCTTGACCACCGCCGCACGACTACCGCGCTCGCTGCTGCCCTGGCTGTCCCACCACGGCGAATCGGCGTCGGCGGCGAGGCGCGGCAGGGCGGCATCGATCACCCGGGTCGACAGCAGCGTCTGGAACCAGCTATCGCCCAGCTCGTCGTGCATCGCCGCATACGCCAGCTCATAGAGAAACTGGTTGAACAGCGTGGCGTTGACCGAATCCAGCGGATAGTCGCCGCGCCAGCCGGCCAATTGTTCCACCAGTTCGCGTCCTTGCTCGTCCTGCACCACCTGGCGCAACACCCCGAGCAGCGGCCCCAGGGTGCGCGGGCCGTAATCGGTGCTGGTCCCCAGTTGCAGCGCCTGACTGTTTTGCAGGTCCCATTTGATCTGCGTGTCGGCCAGTTGCCGGTCGAGCTGCTGACCACGATCCGCGAGGTTGTAGTAACCGGGAACGACCATGCCGCTGGGTGATAGCGGCTGGAAGTTGGCGGAGACGATATAACCGCTGGCCGGGTTCTCCGACTGCGGGTTGGCGCTGAACGGGTAGAAACCGGATTTGTCGGCCTGGGCGGTGCTGCCGTCGAGGATAAAGGCCGGGTTCACGCCGTCCGGGCGCACCGGCAGCGCTGCTGCGGCCCACCAGCCGATATCGCCCTTGGCATTGGCCCAGATGAAGTTCAGGCCCGGCGCCTGGACTTTCTGCACGGCGCTGCGCATGGCGTCCAGGGTGCTGGCGCGGTTGATCGCGTAGAAACCGTCGAGAATCGGGTTCTCGGTTTCCAGAAAGGCCCACCACATGGCGATCGGCGTCGGGCCCGCGTCCTGGCCGATCACTTTGTTGACGATTGGGCCGTGGGGCGAGCGCAGCAGGGTGATGGTCTTGTCCGCCTCGCCTTTGACCTTGATGGTCTGTTCGGTACGGGTCAGTGCCTGCCACTGGCCACCGACCATGACCTGATCAGGGTTGTCCGGGTTGACCCGCTCGGCGATCAGGTCGATGTCGTCGTTCTGGAACATGGTCAGGCTCCAGCCGAATTCGCGGTTGTGCCCGAGGGAAGCAAAGGGGTTGAGCGCCTGGTAGTAGCCGTACAGGTGAAAGCCCGGCGCCGACAGCTCGGCCTCGTACCACACCGCCGGGACCGAGAAGCGAATATGCGGGTCGCCAGCCAGCAACGGCTTGCCGCTCTGGGTGCGACGGCCGCTCACGGCCCAGGCATTGCTGCCCTCGAACTGCGGCAGGCCGGCTTCGCCAAGAGCTTGCTGGCTGACCAGCGCCAGTTGGCTCAGGCTGTTCCAGTCGGCATCGGCCAGTGCCGGCGCCTTTTGCAGCACGCCGTCCGGGTGCCAGTCGAGGTCGAAGACCTTCAGGTAGTCGGTGCCGAGGTGGTCGCGGATGAAGGTCAGCAACGGCTCGGTGCGAAACGCCGCGGCGAAGCTGTAGGCCATGAAACCGGCGATGCTCACTGTGTCCTGGGCCGTGAAGGGGCGCGGCGTGATGCCCAGCGCATCGAACTCCATGGGTTTTGGATGCGTGGCTTGCCACGCATTTACGCCGTCGAGGTAGGCCTGCAGCGCTTTCCAGGCTGGGGAATGCTTGTCCTGTCGATCCACGTAGACCTGCGCCTGCTCGGCAATGCGCAGGCTGCGGAACAGGGTGTCGGTGTCCACCAGCTTTGGCCCCAGCACCTCGGCCAGTTCGCCCCGAGCCAGGCGCCGGGTGATTTCCATCTGGAACAGCCGGTCCTGGGCATGGACATAGCCGAGGGCGCGGTACAGGTCGTTTTCGTTCTGGGCCTGGATATGCGGGACGCCCCGCTCGTCGTAGCGCACGCTGACCGGCGCTTGAAGATTCGCCAGGACCAATTCGCCGTTGCGCAGCGGCTGTTTGCCCTGCACATACCAATAGCCACCACCTGCGGCCACGGCGACGATGGCGACGGCGAGAAGGGAGAGACTGCGTTTCATCGAAGCTCCTTGCAACGGGTCCGGAGGATCTTTCTTCCAGTGAGTCGGTCATCTTTCGGACAGAGGATAGACTTTTGCAACCTAACCCATCAGCCAGGAGTTGCGGCAATGGATCTCAGCGAAAAACAGAAAATGCTCACAGGCCAGCTATACCGGGCCTCTTGCCCGGAGTTACAGGCCGAGCAGATCGCCAACAAACACTGGATGCAGGGCTACAACAACTCCGCCGACCTGCTCAACGAACAGCGCCATGAACTGCTGGCCGCGCACTTCGCCAGGGTCGGCGCGGAAGCGGTGATCCGCCCACCGTTCTATTGCGACTACGGCTACAACATCGACCTGGGCGCGCGGGTCTTCATGAACTTCAACTGCGTAATTCTCGACGTTTGCCCGGTCAGCATCGGCGACGACTGCCAGATCGGCCCGGCGGTGCAGATCTACACCGCCGACCACCCCCGCGACCCGGAACTGCGCCGCAGCGGCCTGGAAAGCGGCAAGCCGGTGAAGATCGGCCGCAACGTATGGATCGGCGGCGGGGCAATCATCCTGCCGGGGGTGACCGTTGGTGATAACGCCGTCATTGGCGCCGGCAGCGTGGTGACCCGCGATGTGCCGGCGGGCGCGACGGTGGTGGGGAATCCGGCGCGGGTGCGCTAAACGGGAAGCGCCGCTATCGCGGGGTGCGATAGCGGCGTTGGGTCAGGCGGGTTTGAAGCCGGGTTTGTTGTTCGCCGCGCGCCATTCAATCACGTGGCGAACGATCGATTGAGGGGTCACGGCGTGCCCTTCTTCTGGGTAGTAAATCAAATCTGACTTCGCGGGATGTTCAGTCAGGCGCTCGAACTCGTCCGCCAAGTGGTCCTGATACTCTCCGAACGCTTGGCCTTTCAGACCTGAACGGTTTTCGAAGAACTCGCCCACGAGCTGAACGAATTCGGCTTCTGTGTACTCTTCCAGATGCTGTTTGATGTTCATTCCTTGTTCTTCCTGCTGTGGATTTCGGCATGTTGCTTAGGAGTCATGACCACAATGTTGTCAATGTCGTACACCGCTCCGCCTTCTGCAATGGGATGAATGTGGTGTAACTCGAACCCTTTTTTACTTTTGTAGTGTTCTGAGCTGGTTGCTCGAGGGGTGTAACCCGCTTTCATCCTTTGAATGTTTGAAGGGATGAACTGCTCACTCAGTTCAATGTCCTTGGCCGCCGCCTTCCAGATCGCTTCTCGCATTTTCCCCCAGTTGCTGAACGCCTTTCCTCTCAACTGGTCAGCGATTTGCGAAGGTATGTACGCACCTTCTCGGGATGCTGCTGCTTCGAGCCATCGTCCTGAAACAGCTTGTCCACGCCCGCTGGCAATCCCCGCATAATCCCGCGGGTCCTTGAACATGACATAAACAGGCTCAAGCCCCGAGTCCGCCGGGAAGGTGATGATGTAGTCGTCGAAATGGATGTCATCCCCTGCAGGAAAAGGCAGGAGCTGGGGCTGGTTCTTGAGCCCGATCTGGCCGGGATAGAGCGACGCCGGGCGTTGCCCCGCCGGCAGGCTGGTGGAGCTGTCCGTAGGAGGCGCTCCAGGTGTCCACAGAATCGTGATCGGACCGGGGCCGTCGGTAATGAAGGTGTAGGCACCCTTTTCGGCATCCCAGGTCGCGGCTCGCACCGGTACGTCGGCGGACGCCTGATCGTTGCCGGTGGGGATAATGCGGATTGTGGAGTCGTCACCGACCAGTCCGGAAATCAGCCGCATCGGTAGTGCAAAGTGCTCGCCGATGCTTTCCAGCAACTGCTGGGTATCGAAATCCAGCTTCATGCTGGTGAGCGGTACGCTGAGCCCGTGACGCCCGCCTTCCTCCAGCTTCATGGAGAACACCACCAGCGCCGCGAAATAGAGGCCCACGCGAGGCAATCCGCCGACACGGCTGCCGACAGAAAGCAGCGCCTTGCCCATCGCTGGACGTGCCGACTCGAACACCGCCATTGAAGAGGCGTTCGGCGTCATGACCTGGGGCAGGCCCATGCTGGCGACGGTCAAGCTATAGGTGGCCGGGCGTTGGGGAGTCTCGATGCCTTCAAGCGCCGCCAGGCGCACCAGTTCGCTGCGGGCATCGGCGAGGGCGCGCTCTATTTGCTCCTCGTAGGTGGCCATCCGCTGCAGCTCTGCGGGCCAGCTTTCCTGATGCGCATCAAGGGTGTGCACCACCGTCTGCAGCAGGGCCTCCCGATCTACGCGGTTCTGTTCTGAGGCCGACTCCGTATTGCCCGATGTGAGGCGGTTGTGCAGGAAGCCGCGTTCTACATCGAGCTTTTGAGCCTGGATATTGGCCTCGGCGCGAGACGCGTACGCTGCGTTTCTGGCCATGAGCAGCGCGGTGATTTCTTCGGCGAGGTCTCTGGCATGAAGGGCGGCGGTTTCCTGGGTGACGTTGTCTTGCTGATGGCGCGAGAAGTGTTCAAGGCGCTCCTCCATCTCGCGCAGGTCGACATGGTGCTGAAACCTCGCCTCGTCCAGCCTGACCTGCGCCAGTTCGACCGCCTGCGCCTGTTCGGTGAGACGTTGGTCGGCGCTTTGGTGAAGACGGGTCTGCGCCTTGACCCGTTCCACCGCGAGCTTGTTGGCCCGGGCGGTCAGCACATCGATGGATCTGGTCAGCAGGCGTGCTTCAAACGCGGCTTTGTAGGAGACGAGCCAGGTTTGTTTCGGATCAGGGACGCCGCCTTCGCGCGTGGCAATGCGAAGAAAATCGACGGTGGTTTTGTTGACGGGATCTTCGCCGTAGAACGCCCGGGCGCTTTCCCAGATCGGGGGCAGTGCTGCGCGCTTTTCCTCCAGCAAGCTGTTGATGGCGGCGGTTTTATGGTCGTACGACTGAAACGGGCCACTGGTGCTCGGCGGTGCGGTGCGTGCCTTCAACTCCTCAGTCAGGCGGGTGTTTAGCTGCTTTTCATTGTCGGCGTGTTGTTGCTCGACGCTTCGTTTGTCGTCCTGGAACTCCTTGGCCAGTTCGATAACCAACTTGCCAGGTTCAAGGACGGTCGTGACGTAGTCGGCGGGGTTGAAGCGTTGGGGTGCGAAATGGCGGGGAAAAACGTGGTAGCGGGGGATGAGGTTGTGTTCCAGCCGCCACGGAATTCGGGTGCTGTGAACGGTTTGTGCGGGCAAAACGATAGTTTGTCTCGACATACAGGCGCTCCTTTGCGTGTATGTGCGAAACCTACGGAGCGTTGCCCTCCTGCAAGATGTAGATAATTATCAACGTGATGCCGGGTATTTCAGCCCTGTTCACTCATTCCACGGGCAATAACACCCCACCGCCATGGTCTGGGTCACCTTCACCGGCCGGCCTTGGGTCAGCGCCTGCAGGATCGGTTCGATAAAGCTGTTGTTGGCATTGCAGGTCGCGCCTTCGCTGTAGGGGCCGAAGTACGCGAGGTCGCCTTTCTGGTCCCAGATCGCCACGGCGGGACTGGCCGGCAGGTGCTCGGCGCCGGGCAGGCTGGCGATCGGCTGGAGGGCGGCAAGGGTGGTGGGCAACTGGCCGCGGCTGCCGGGCTTTTGCAGGACGTGGAAGGACACGCCCTGCGGCGCGTAGTGTTCGATCAGTTCGGCCAGGTGCTGCTGGTTGCCAACGTTGCACGGGCAGGCCGGGTCCCAGAAGTGCACCAGGCGGATCGGGCCGGGGCCGGCCAGTTCGGCGGGCAGGCGCAGGTGGTCGCCGGCGAACAGCGCGGTCTGGTTGTCGAAGGGGCGCAGATAGCGACTCTGGAAGCTGTCGTACGCCCACCACAGGCCGGCGGCGCAGAGCAGCAGGGTCAGGGCGGCGAGCAAATTTTTCCCAGACATCGAACACACCGGCAATCATGGAGGGCGGCTAGCTTGCCATGCCCCCGCCGACAGATGAATATCGCAGATCAATCCTTTGCACTCTCAACGGAAGCCGTCCATGTCCGCCTCGTTCCAAGCCGATTCCCTGCGTGCCAGCCTGCAACCGCTGGCGGCCCGTCAGCCGCTGTCGAGCGCGGGGCAGGCGTATCAGCGTTTCTACGGCCTGGACCTGCCCGGGCACGAGGGCGTGCAGAGCTGGCTGGGGCGCTTCGACTGCGCAGGGTTCGAGGTGGTGAGCCAGGTCTGGCTGCCCGTCGAGCCGGTGGCGACGCTGGTGTTGCTGCACGGCTTCTACGATCACATGGGGCTGTACCGGCATGTCATCGACTGGGCGCTGGAGCAGCGCTTCGCGGTGATTTCCTGCGACCTGCCGGGGCACGGGCTGTCCAGCGGAGAGCGGGCCAGCATCGATGATTTCGCGGTGTACCAGCAGGTGCTCGACCGGTTGTTCGAACAGGCCGGCGAGTTGAATCTGCCGCAGCCCTGGCACCTGTGCGGGCAGAGCACGGGCGGCGCCATTGTCGTCGATCACCTGCTGCATCGCGGGGCGGACAGCCCTGCGCAGGGCCAGGTGATCCTGCTCGCGCCTTTGGTGCGGCCGCGTGCGTGGCTGTGGTCGAGGCTCAGCTACTGGATGCTGCGTCCTTTCGTGAACGGCATCGAACGGCGCTTCAGCGAAAACACCCATGACCCGACCTTCCTGCCGTTTCTCCAGGCCGACCCGCTGCAGCCGCGGCGGCTGCCCACCGCCTGGGTCGGCGCGTTGCTGGCGTGGGTCAAGCGTATCGAGGCGGCGCCGGGGAGCTCGCGTCGGCTACTGATCGTGCAGGGCGAGGGCGATATGACGGTGGACTGGCGGTACAACCTGGACGTGCTCAAGCGCAAGTTCGATGCGCCGCAGATCCTGTTGTTGCCGCAGGCGCGGCATCATCTGGCCAATGAGCTGCCGGAGATTCGGCAGCGCTATTTCGACTTCATCGGCCAGCGGCTGGGCTGATTACTTGAGGTCAGACGTGCTCTGGCCCACGGCCAGGCCGGCACGAATGGCGGACAGGGCGGCCTTGTAATAGGCCTGGCCCTCGTTGGACTCGGCGAAGGTGGAGAACTCTTCCAATTCGGCGTCAGACAGGTCGCGGTAGACATACAGCAGGGTGTTGTTGAGGTCTTCGCCGATCTGTTCCATCAAGCGCTGGCGCTGGCCATCGAGCAGGCCCTGGGCCTGGCCGCCGCCAAACAGGCCGGGAATCATCTGGCTGAGGCTGTCGGCGGCGACGCCGGCGATCGCCAGGCTGACTTCGGCACCGGCCTCGCGGGCGGGCAGCGCCTGGGCCAGGTGGCCGATGATCAGCAGGCGAGTATCACTGGCCTCGACTTTCGGCAGGCCCTTGGCGTTCTTCGCCAACTGGTCGCGGCGGGTGGCCATCAGCTCGGCGGCCACGACCTTGCGGCCCAGTGGCGACTGGAAGAAGGTCAGCGCGGGTGCGGGATTTTGCAGATGGGCGCGCAGCTGGGCTTCGGCGCGTCGATCGACGGCCTTGGCTTCGAAGCGTTGGTTGCTGTTGTCGACCAGCGCCTGGAATACCGCAGGCGGCAGGCTTTTCTGATAGCGCTGCTGGGCGGCGGCGATGGCATCGGAGAAGTGGGCGCGCTGTTCAGGCCAGCCGGCAACTTTGTAGAGCTGATCGAGGGTGTCTGCCCAGACAGGCGTGGTGCAGATCATCAACAGCAGAAAAAACAAACGGCGCATTCAGGACTCCTGTCGGCAGGCCGCTATTGTCCGTGGCCTTGCGGGGCTTTGTCGAGACGCCTGTGCAGCCATGCGACCAAGTGGCCCTGTCGAATTTTCCGGCAGCCCGATACTATGCGCGCCATGCACACATCCTCCGAACACCCGCAATTGCTCAGCATCGTCGATGACCTGGCCGGCCAGGGCTGGTCGCGGCAGGAGATTTTCCTGCCCGAGGCCCTGACCCGCGCATTGGCGGTCGAGTGCCGCCAGCGTGCGGCCGAAGGCGAGCTGGCGCCGGCGGGGGTGGGGCGCGGTCAGGGTCAGGACGTTCGCGAAGGCATTCGCGGCGACCATATCCTCTGGCTCGAGCCCGGGCAGTCTCAGGCGTGCGACCAGTATCTGGCACTGATGGACAGCCTGCGTGAAGCGCTCAACCGCGACTTCTACCTCGGTCTGGAAGACTTCGAGTGCCATTTCGCGATGTACCCGCCGGGCACCTTCTACCGCAAGCACCTCGACCGCTTCCGCGATGACGACCGCCGTACCGTCTCGGCGATCATCTACCTCAATGAACAGTGGTTGCCGGAAGACGGCGGCCAGTTGCGCATGTTCCTCAAGGACGGCTCGGAGCGGGACGCGTTGCCGGTGGGCGGCAGCCTGATCGTGTTCATGTCCGCCGATCTGCCCCATGAAGTGCTCCCGGCCAGCCGCGAGCGCCTGTCCGTCACTGGTTGGTTCCGCCGTCGTGGCAATGATCCGTTCTGAATTGCCGAAGGTGCTGGTGAGCGCCTGCCTGCTCGGCCAGCCGGTGCGCTACGACGGCCGCGCCAGTGGTCATCCCGATGTGTTGCAAGCCTGGCAGCGCGAAGGTCGCGTGGTGCCGCTGTGCCCGGAAGTGGCCGGCGGGTTGCCAACGCCGCGTCCGCCCGCGGAAATTCCCGGTGGACAGGGCGGGGCGGTGCTGGACGGGGATGCGCAGGTGGTGACCATTGTCGGCGAGGATGTCAGCGCGGCGTTTCTGGCAGGGGCGCGGCTGGCGCTGGAGCTGGTACGGCGCCACGGGATTCGGGTGGCGGTGCTCAAGTCCGGGAGCCCGTCGTGTGGTAACCGGCTGGTCTATGACGGGACGTTCAGCGGCAGCAAGATTAGTGGCGAAGGCGTGACCAGTGCCTTGCTGCGGCGTGAAGGGGTGCTGGTGTTCAGTGAGCTGGAGCTGGATGAGGCGGCCAGGGCGCTAGGCCGGTAGGCCTCATCGCTGGCAAGCCAGCGATGAGAGCTACTGCTTTGGCGCCTCGCTCGCATCCACACCGAACCACTTCTTCGACAGCTCGCTCAACCGCCCATCGGCCTTGATCCGTTGCAGGGCGTTGTCCACCGCGCTCTGGAACGCCGGGTTGCCTTTCTGGAACGGAATCGCCAGGTTCACCACCGGGCCAAGGGTGGCGCCTTCGGTCACCGGCAATTTGCTTTCGCGGATCGCGTACGGCACCAGCAGGCGGTCGCTGACGACGGCGTCGATCTGGTCGTCGGCCACTTCCTTGATCGGCTGGATAGCGTCCTTGTAGCTGCGCAGATCAACGCCTTCGACGTCTCGCGCCTGCTCGGCGAAGCTGCTGCCCTGGACCACGCCGAGGCTGTGACCCTTGAAGGCCTCAAGGCTGCGCAGCGGGCGCTTTTCTTCCTGGCGCACGATCAATTGGGCGCGGGTGTAGCTGTAGGGCGTGCTGAAATCCAGGCGCTCTTTCAATTCGGGGGTTGTAGCAATCTGATTCAAGGCGATGTCGTATTTGCCGCTTTCCACGCCGCTGAGCAGGTCGGCGGGTTCAACCACCACGAAGTCGGCATGGACATCCAGTTCCTTGGCCAGTGCCTCGCCAAGTTCCACTTCAAAACCGCTCAACTGGCCGGCGGTATCGCGGAAGTTGAAGGGTGGCGTATTGGCTTCGATGGCAATACGCAGTTCGTTGCGGTCGCTGATGTCATCCATCAATTCCGCATGTGCCCATGGGCTGAGCAGGCTGGCGGCAAATAGTGCCCCGGTAATGAAACGCATCTGAGCCCCTTTTTTATGATTGGCAATTCACACAGTGTTGCCGCGACGTTCTGGAATTGCCACGGTCAAGTTGCCGCTTGTGACCGCATCGAGTGCGGAATGTTTGATTGCACGGCAAATATTTCTGCCGTTTTTCGGCAACTTTCGCAACGCGCGGGCAAACAAAAGGGAGGCCACCAGGGCCTCCCTTTTTCACAGCATGAAGCGCTTAGAACAGCACGCGGGACCGGATGGTGCCCTTGACCTGTTGCAGCTTCTCTTGCGCCAGATCCGAGTACTCGGCGTCGACGTCGATAACCACGTAACCCACTTTCTCGTTGGTCTGCAGGAACTGACCGGAGATGTTGATGCCGTTTTCAGCGAAGACTTTGTTGATCTCGCTGAGCACGCCCGGGATGTTTTCGTGGATGTGCAGCAGGCGGTGCTTGCCAGGGTGAGCCGGCAGGGCAACTTCAGGGAAGTTGACCGACGAAACGGACGTACCGTTGTCGCTGTACTTGACCAGCTTCTCGGCAACTTCCAGACCGATGTTGGCCTGGGCTTCGGCAGTGGAACCACCGATGTGCGGCGTCAGGATCACGTTGTCCAGGCCGCGCAGCGGGCTTTCGAACTCTTCGTCGTTGGAACGCGGCTCGACCGGGAACACGTCGATGGCGGCGCCGATCAGGTGCTTGTCCTTGATCGCTGCGGCCAGGTGATCCAGTTCGACCACGGTACCGCGGGCGGCGTTGATCAGGATCGAGCCCTTCTTCATCGCGCGGATTTCTTTCTCGCCGATCATCCACTGGGTGGACGGCAGCTCAGGCACGTGCAGCGAGACGATGTCGGCCAGGCCCAGCAGTTCGTTCAGGCTGGTGACCTGGGTCGCGTTGCCCAGCGGCAGCTTGGTCAGCGGGTCGAAGAAGAACACCTGCATGCCCAGGCTCTCGGCCAGGACCGACAGTTGAGTACCGATCGAGCCGTAGCCGACGATGCCCAGCTTCTTGCCGCGGATCTCGAAGGAGTTGGCCGCGCTCTTGATCCAGCCACCGCGGTGACAGGAAGCGTTCTTCTCGGGGATGCCGCGCAGCAGCAGGATGGCCTCGGCCAGCACCAGCTCGGCAACGGAGCGGGTGTTGGAGTACGGGGCGTTGAACACGGCGATCGCGCGATCGCGAGCGGCGCTCAGGTCAACCTGGTTGGTACCGATGCAGAAACAACCAACAGCAACCAGTTTCTTGGCGCAGTCGAAGATCTCTTCGGTCAGTTGAGTGCGGGAGCGGATGCCAATGAAGTGGGCATCGGCGATCTTTTCCTTCAGCTCGGCTTCCGGCAGGGAACCGGTGAGGTACTCGATATTCGTGTACCCGGCGGCCTTCAGGACGTCCACGGCGTTCTGGTGGACGCCTTCAAGAAGAAGGAACTTGATCTTGCTCTTATCGAGAGAAGTCTTGCTCATCTGCGTAAACCTGTGTCCCGGAGAAAAATGGCAGGGAAGTGAAGCTCTCGCGAATCGGCCATCAGCACGATTGGCGGGGGGCGTATGCTAGCATATCGACCCCTCGCTACGCCCATCCCTGCTGCGTGAAGTGTGCTCAGGGTGACTATGAATAGTTCGAGAGTTCTATCGATGACCGATCCTGTTCTGATTGACGAGCTGATGACCCTGGTCGAGCCCGGCAAGGTACTCACTGACGCCGCTTCCCTCGACGCCTATGGCAAGGACTGGACCAAGCACTTCCCGCCAGCACCTAGCGCCATTGTCTTCCCGAAAAACATCGAGCAGGTCCAGGCCATCGTCCGTTGGGCCAACACCCACAAGGTCGCGCTGGTGCCGTCGGGTGGGCGCACCGGGTTGTCTGCTGGCGCGGTCGCGGCCAACGGCGAGGTGGTGGTGTCGTTCGACTATATGAACCGCATCCTCGATTTCAACGAATTCGACCGCACCGTGGTCTGCCAGCCCGGCGTGATCACCGAGCAGTTGCAGAACTTCGCCGAGGACAAGGGCCTGTACTACCCGGTGGACTTCGCGTCCGCCGGCTCCAGTCAGATTGGCGGCAACATCGGCACCAATGCCGGCGGGATCAAGGTCATTCGCTACGGCATGACCCGCAACTGGGTCGCCGGCCTGAAAGTGGTCACCGGCAAGGGTGATCTGCTGGAACTGAACAAAGACCTGATCAAGAACGCCACCGGTTACGACCTGCGCCAGTTGTTCATCGGCGCCGAGGGCACCCTGGGCTTCGTGGTCGAGGCCACCATGCGCCTGGATCGCGCGCCGAAGAACCTTACGGCGATGGTGCTCGGCACCCCGGACTTCGACTCGATCATGCCGGTGCTGCACGCCTTCCAGGGCAAGCTGGATCTGACCGCTTTCGAGTTTTTCTCCGACAAGGGCCTGGCCAAGATCCTCGATCGTGGCGATGTGCCGGCGCCGTTCGAGACGCCGTGCCCGTTCTATGCCCTGCTGGAGTTCGAAGCCACCACCGAGGAGGTGGCCAACGACGCTCTCGCGCTGTTCGAGCATTGCGTCGAACAGGGTTGGGTGATCGACGGGGTCATGAGCCAGAGCGAGCAGCAGTTGCGCAACCTGTGGAAGCTGCGCGAATACCTTTCCGAGACCATTTCCCACTGGACGCCGTACAAGAACGACATCTCGGTCACCGTGTCGAAAGTGCCGGCATTCCTGCGGGATATCGACGTCATCGTCAGCGAAAGCTACCCGGACTTCATCGTCGTCTGGTATGGCCATATCGGTGATGGCAACCTGCACCTGAACATCCTCAAGCCGGATGACATGAGCAAGGACGAGTTCTTTGCCACCTGCGCCATCGTCAACAAGCAGGTGTTCGAAACCGTCGAGAAGTACAACGGTTCGATTTCCGCCGAGCACGGCGTGGGCATGACCAAGCGCGATTACCTCGGCTACAGCCGGTCGCCGGCCGAAATCGAATACATGAAGGCAGTCAAGGCAGTGTTCGATCCCAACGGAATCATGAATCCGGGCAAGATCTTCGCTGTCGAGTGATAACACGTCACAGATTCAACCAGCGCTCCAGGAGTCGGCAATGAGCTATCAGCACCAATACGTAGACGGAACCCGCATCCATTTCCCGTTGGGCAAAGTGGTGTGCATCGGGCGCAATTACGCCGAACACGCCAAAGAGCTGGATAACCCGATCCCCACCGAGCCCCTGCTGTTCATCAAGCCGGGCAGTTGCGTGGTGTCGCTCGAGGGCGGCTTCAAGATCCCGGTCGAGCGCGGTTCGGTGCATTACGAAGCGGAAATCGCGGTGCTGTTGGGCAAGTCGCTGTCGCCCCAGCCTTCCGAAGAAGAAGTGCTGGACGCCATTTCCGGCTTCGCCCCGGCACTGGACCTGACCCTGCGCGACCTGCAGGCGCAATTGAAAGAAAAAGGCCTGCCGTGGGAACGCGCCAAGTGCTTCGATGGCGCCTGCGTCCTGCCGCCGTTCGTCGCCGGCAGCAGTTTCGAAGACCTTGCGGACATCGGCATTCGCCTGACCATCAACGGTGAAGTCCGTCAGGATGGCAACAGCGCGCTGATGCTCAACCCCATCGTGCCGATGATCCAGCACATGGCCTCGCAATTCTCGTTGCAGGCTGGCGATGTGATCCTGACGGGTACGCCTGCGGGCGTCGGCCCGTTCAATCCGGGCGATGAGCTGGTACTGGAGCTGCCAGGCGTCAGTCGTTTCGAAAGCCGCGTCCTGTAAGTGCGCAAGGGCAGCCGATGAGGCTGCCCTTTTGCTTTGTCAAACCACTTCGTCGGCTTTTGGCATTTTTTTCACAAAATATCCGGATAATTCCTGCGCGGCCCGACCGCTCCGTCTCTCAGGCTGGAAAACAACAGGAATTCTCCAATGGCCACCCCTCTTCCTACAGGCGGTTCCTTGTCGCCCGTGCACAAGCGTCCGATCGCCCTGCGCCGTTCCACCTGGCTGCTGTTCGCGGCCGTGATCGGTTATGGCGTAGCCATCGCCATGCACTGGGATGATCGAGGTTTCCTCTGGGTGCAGGAGCGTTTCCAGACGCAGGTGGAGCAGAAAGCCAGCGTCTGGCTGCCGGACTATCACGTCGATATCGATGCCAAAGTGCTGCCAGGCATGGAGAAGGACGAGGCCTCCGATCTCTCCTATGACCCGGTTCGCAAGACGCTGTTTTCGGTGACGGGCAAGAACCCGTTCCTGATTGAGTTGAACCTCGATGGCGACGTGCTGCGCAAGATCCCGCTGGTCGGCTGGGCCAACCCCGAAGGCGTGGCCGTCATGGCGGACGGTCGTCTGGCCATTACCGACGAACGGCTGCACACCCTGACCTTCGTGACCCTTGATGACGCGGCCCGCGAGTTGAATATCAAGGACTTCCCGCAATACGACCTTGGCACTTCGGAAAACCAGAACAAAGGTTTTGAGGGTATCGCCTGGGACCCGGCCCAGCAGCGTCTGGTGTTGGGCGAGGAGCGCCCGCCGCGTCTGTTCGTCTGGCGTACTGACGGTCGCTCGCCGCTGACCGGCACCAAGCAGGAACTGCCCAACGACGATCTCGACCTGCGCAACCTGTCGGCCGTGGGTATCGATCCGCGCACCGGCCATATGCTGCTCCTGTCGGCAGACTCCAACATGCTGCTGGAACTGAACGAGCAGGGTGAACAGGTCAGCTTCATGACGCTGCTCGGCGGCTTCAATGGTCTGAAAAATCGCGTCCCGCGTGCCGAAGGCGTGGCGATGGATGAGCAGGGCACGCTGTATATGGTCAGCGAGCCGAATCTGTTCTATCGCTTCAAAAAGGACTGACCAGCGGATTTTTCCGATAGTGGCATTAAGCTCCGATTCAGCTGGCTATGGTTAGATTCTCGCCGTTCCGTTTCCCGCCGAGTCCTGTCGAATGCGCCGCTTTCTACGTCTGCCCCTGATTGCCCTTTCCGTTGGCCTGCTGGTCGCGTTGTTGTTGGGGGTGGCGGGTCAGGAATACCGCCTGTTCGAGCGCGGCTGGTTCAACCTCAAGACCTGGTGGCAGCCCGCCGAGCAGAGCATCGGCCTTGACCGTTACCGGGTGGTGATCGAGGCGCGGCCGATCGAGGGGCTGGATGAAGACATCTCCGCGCTGACCTTCGATCCGGACCGCAACAGCCTGTTCACCGTCACCAACAAGAATCCCGAACTCATCGAGCTGTCGCTGGAAGGCCGGATTCTGCGCCGGGTGCCGCTGACCGGCTTCGGCGACCCGGAGGCGGTGGAGTATGTCGGGCGCGACAGCTATGTGATCACCGACGAGCGCGAGCAGCGGCTGATCCGCGTGCGCCTGACCGCTGACACCCCGTTCCTCGACGCCAAGGACGCCGAGCAACTGACCCTGGGCATCGGCCTCAATGGCAACAAGGGCTTCGAGGGCCTGGCGTACGATCAGAAGGGCAAGCGCCTGTTCGTCGCCAAGGAGCGCGACCCGATGCTGATCTACGAAGTCCACGGTTTCCCCCACGACAACCCCGAGCAACCGTACGCCGTGCATGTGGTGCAGGACCGCAAGCGTGATTCGAAGCTGTTCGTGCGGGATCTGTCGAGCTTGCAGTTCGATGAGCGCAGCGGTCATTTGCTGGCGCTGTCGGATGAGTCGCAACTGGTGCTGGAACTGGATGTGACGGGCAAGCCGCTGGCGAGTCTGTCGCTGCGCAAGGGCTTCCAGGGCCTGAGCCAGAGCGTGCCGCAGGCGGAGGGAATTGCGATGGACGATGCGGGGACGTTGTATCTGGTGAGCGAGCCGAACCTGTTCTATGTGTTCAGGAAGTCGGCGGATTGACCGGGGCCTGCATGGCAGGCCCCGATTTGCTCGTCAGGCCTTGAGGGACTTGACCCCTTCGGCAGTGCCCAGCAACAGCAGGTCCGCCGGACGCGCCGCGAACAGGCCGTTGGTGACCACGCCGACGATGGCGTTGATCTGCGCTTCCAGCTCCACCGGGTTGGTGATCTGCAGGTTGTGCACGTCGATGATGATGTTGCCGTTGTCGGTCACCACGCCGTCGCGGTACACCGGATCACCGCCCAGCTTCACCAACTGGCGCGCTACGTGGCTGCGGGCCATGGGGATGACTTCGACCGGCAGCGGGAAGTTGCCCAGCACCGGCACCAGCTTGCTGCCGTCGGCGATGCAGATGAAGGTCCGGGCGACCGCGGCGACGATCTTCTCGCGGGTCAGGGCAGCGCCGCCGCCCTTGATCAGGTTCAGGTGTTCGTCGCTCTCGTCGGCGCCGTCGACGTAGAACTCCAGTTCGCTCACGGTGTTCAGTTCGTAGACCGGGATACCGTGGCCCTTCAGGCGCGCGGCGGTGGCTTCGGAGCTGGCGACGGCGCCGTCGAAGGCGGTCTTGTGCTTGGCCAAGGCGTCGATGAAGCAGTTGGCGGTCGAGCCGGTGCCGACGCCGACGATGCTCTTGTCATCGAGCTTGGGCAGAATGAAATCGACAGCGGCCTGGGCAACAGCCTGTTTGAGTTGGTCCTGGGTCATGCGGGCTCCGAAGCGGGGAGTATCGTGAGGGCGCGTAGTATAGCGGCTAAAACCCCGGACTTGCTGTGGTCGCCCGACCGGGCGCTGGGGTAGACTCCGATCCCCCGTCCAGCCGCCCGTGATGCTTTCCCGATGCTCGAACAGTACGTCAAGAAGATCCTCACCTCGCGCGTTTATGACGTCGCCGTGGAAACCCCTCTGCAAGCCGCCGGGCAGCTCAGCAAGCGTCTGGGCAACAACGTGCTGCTCAAACGCGAAGACCTGCAGCCGGTGTTTTCCTTCAAGATTCGCGGCGCTTACAACAAGCTGGCGCAACTGACCCAGGAAGAACGGGCACGCGGCGTGGTCACCGCCTCGGCCGGCAACCATGCCCAGGGCCTGGCGCTGGCGGCGCGGGAAATGGGGGTCAAGGCGACCATCGTGATGCCGCGCACCACCCCGGAAATCAAGGTCGAGGGCGTGCGTTCGCGTGGTGGCAAGGTCGTGCTGCACGGCGATTCCTTCCCCGAGGCGCTGGCCTACTCGCTGAAACTGGTCGAGGAAAAGGGCTTCGTTTATGTCCATCCCTATGACGACCCGCACACCATCGCAGGCCAGGGCACCGTGGCCATGGAGATCCTGCGCCAGCACCCGGGTCGCCTCGATGCGATCTTCGTGCCGGTGGGCGGCGGTGGCCTGATTGCCGGGATCGCTGCGTACGTCAAATACCTGCGCCCCGAAATCAAGATCATCGGCGTCGAGCCAGACGATTCCAATTGCCTGCAAGCCGCCATGGCCGCGGGCGAGCGCGTGGTGTTGCCGCAGGTCGGACTGTTCGCCGACGGCGTCGCGGTGGCGCAGATCGGTCAGCACACCTTCGACATCTGCAAGGACTACGTCGATGAAGTGATCACCGTCAGCACCGATGAAATCTGTGCGGCGATCAAGGACATCTACGACGATACCCGCTCGATCACCGAGCCTGCCGGTGCCCTGGGCGTTGCCGGGATCAAGAAATACGTAGAGCAGCGCGGCGTGTCGGGGCAGACCCTGGTCGCCATCGAGTCCGGTGCCAACGTCAACTTCGACCGCCTGCGCCACGTGGCCGAGCGCGCCGAATTGGGTGAAGGCCGTGAAGCCATCATCGCCGTGACCATCCCCGAGCAGCCGGGCAGCTTCAAAGCGTTCTGCGAGGCCATCGGCAAGCGTCAGATCACCGAATTCAACTACCGCTACCACACCGGCAGCGAAGCGCACATCTTCGTCGGCGTGCAGACCCACCCGGACACCGATCCGCGCAGCGCGCTGATCCAGCACCTGACCGAGCAGGGTTTCCCGGTACTGGACATGACCGACAACGAACTGGCCAAGCTGCACATCCGCCATATGGTCGGCGGCCATGCGGCCCGCGTCAGTGACGAGTTGGTGCTGCGTTTCGAGTTTCCCGAGCGGCCGGGCGCGCTGTTCAACTTCCTCAACAAGCTGGGCGGGCGCTGGAACATCTCCATGTTCCACTACCGCAACCACGGCGCGGCGGACGGCCGTGTGGTGGCCGGCCTGCAAGTGCCCGAGGACGAACGTCATCTGGTGCCCGCGGCGCTGGCGAAAATCGGCTATCCGTATTGGGACGAGACTGAAAACCCGGCCTACCGGCTGTTCCTCGGCTGAGCGGCTACGCTTTGAGCAATGCCTGAGGAGTTGAATCCATGGAACCGCTGATTGCCCTGAAAACCGCCCATGTCCTGGCTACCGTGCTGCTCTTGGGCAGCGCTGTGGGGCTGGCGTTGTGGACCTGGCGCAAGCGCCGCGCGGGAGATGCGGCGGTTTATGGCCGGCTGCTGCGGCGACCGTTGGGGTTTGTCTGGCTGTTGATGGGGATTTGCCTGGTGAGCATGCCGTTCACCGGCTGGTGGCTGGTGCACCTGGTGGGCTGGCCGCTGGGGCAGGTTTGGGTGCTGGGTTCCAGCGTGCTCTACACCCTTGGCGCGCTGGCCTGGTTCTGGCTGCTGGCGCGGGTCAATCGCCTGCGCAGCGCGCCGGCCTTGGGTAAACCGGGGTTTACCCTGGCCCTGGCGCTGTTCAGCGGGGTGTGTTTCATCGCTATCGCCGGCCTGATGGGCGCCAAGCCGGTCTGATATCGCTCAATCGCGCAGGCTGATCACCGGCCAGCCGCGTTTCTCGGCTTCGGCGCGCAGGTTCGGATCGGGATCGACCGCCACCGGGTTATCCACCTGTTCCAGCAGTGGCAGGTCGTTCATCGAGTCGCTATAGAAGTAGCTGCCTTCCAGGTTCAGCCCATTCTCGTCCAGCCAGCGGCGCAGGCGCGTCACCTTGCCTTCGCGGAAGCACGGCACGTCGGTGCTGCGGCCGGTGTAGCGGCCATCGACCAGCTCGCACTCGGTGGCCAGCAGGGTTTCCACGTCCAGGCGCTTGGCGATCGGCCCGGTAATGAAACGGTTGGTAGCGGTGATGATGACCAGCTTGTCGCCCGCGTCGCGGTGCTTCTTCAGCAGGGCCAAGGCCTTGGGCAGGATGATCGGTTCAACGCAGTCGCGCATGAATTCGCCGTGCCACTGGTCGAGCTGGGCCATTTCGGTGGTGGCCAGGATTTCCAGGCTGAAGTTCAGGTAGGCCTGCAGGTCGAGCTTGCCGGCCAGGTAGTCCTGATAGAAGGCGTCGTTGCGGTTCTGGTACTCCACGGGGTCGAGAATGCCGCGGGCGCAGAGGTAATCGCCCCACGCGTGGTCGCTGTCGCCGCCGAGGAGGGTGTTGTCCAGATCGAATAAAGCCAGGCGCATTGAAGAGTCACTCGCATAACATCTGAAAAGTCCCACAGAATACGGACTTTTCACAACGCTGCACATAAGGTATGGCCGGCGCGTTGCTGGCCTTGCAAGCTTTGTGGAACAATGCGGCGACATGCGTTTGCGAGGCTGCTGCCGTGATCGACCCCGATGGTTTTCGCCCCAATGTCGGGATCATTCTTACCAATGATCTTGGACAGGTGCTATGGGCTCGGCGAATCAACCAGGATGCCTGGCAGTTTCCCCAGGGGGGCATCAACCCCGATGAGACCCCGGAAGAAGCGTTGTACCGCGAGCTGAACGAAGAAGTAGGACTGGAGCGGCAAGACGTTGAAATTCTTGCCTGCACCCGTGGCTGGTTGCGTTATCGTTTACCCCAACGCCTGGTGCGGACCCACAGCCAGCCGCTGTGCATCGGCCAGAAACAGAAGTGGTTCCTGCTGCGACTGGTTTCCAACGAGCAGCGGGTGCGGATGGACTTGACCGGTAAACCGGAATTCGATGGCTGGCGCTGGGTCAGCTATTGGTATCCGCTGGGCCAGGTGGTGACATTCAAGCGCGAGGTGTACCGCCGCGCGCTCAAAGAGCTTGCCCCGCGCCTGCTGGCGCGCGACTGACGACGGAGTTCGACCCCGAGCCATGCTCAATACGCTGCGCAAGATCGTCCAGGAAGTTAACTCCGCCAAGGATCTCAAGACGGCGTTGGGGATCATTGTCTTGCGCGTCAAAGAGGCCATGGGCAGTCAGGTCTGCTCGGTCTATCTGCTCGACCCGGAAACCAACCGTTTTGTCCTGATGGCCACCGAGGGCCTGAACAAGCGCTCCATCGGCAAGGTCAGCATGGCGCCGAACGAGGGCCTGGTCGGCCTGGTCGGTACCCGGGAAGAACCGCTGAACCTGGAAAACGCCGCCGATCACCCTCGCTACCGCTACTTCGCCGAAACCGGTGAAGAGCGTTTCGCTTCCTTCCTGGGTGCGCCGATCATCCACCACCGTCGCGTGGTCGGGGTGTTGGTCATCCAGCAAAAGGAGCGTCGTCAGTTCGACGAGGGCGAAGAAGCCTTCCTGGTCACCATGAGCGCGCAACTGGCCGGGGTTATCGCCCATGCCGAGGCCACCGGCTCGATCCGCGGCCTGGGTCGCCAGGGCAAGGGCATCCAGGAAGCCAAGTTTGTCGGCGTGCCGGGTTCGCCGGGTGCGGCGGTCGGTACCGCAGTGGTCATGCTGCCACCGGCTGACCTGGACGTGGTGCCGGACAAGACCGTCACCGACATCGATGCCGAACTGAAACTCTTCAACAACGCCCTCGAAGGCGTGCGCAGCGACATGCGCACCCTCTCGGCGAAACTGGCCACCCAGTTGCGTCCGGAAGAGCGGGCGTTGTTCGACGTCTACCTGATGATGCTCGACGACGCCGCGCTGGGCGGCGAAGTGGCGCAGGTCATCAAGACCGGCCAGTGGGCCCAGGGCGCTCTGCGCCAGGTGGTGGTCGAGCACGTCAACCGCTTCGAACTGATGGACGACGCCTACCTGCGTGAGCGCGCGTCCGATGTCAAAGACCTCGGCCGGCGCCTGCTGGCCTATTTGCAGGAAGCCCGTCAGCTTTCGCTGGTCTACCCCGACAACTCCATCCTGGTCAGTGAAGAGCTGACCCCGGCGATGCTCGGCGAAGTGCCGGAAGGCAAGCTGGTCGGGTTGGTGTCGGTGCTGGGTTCGGGCAACTCCCACGTGGCGATCCTCGCCCGGGCGATGGGCATTCCCACGGTGATGGGCCTGGTCGACCTGCCGTATTCCAAGGTCGACGGCATCCAGATGATCGTCGACGGCTACAAGGGCGACGTCTACACCAACCCCAGCGAAGTGCTGCGCAAGCACTACGCCGATGTGGTCGAGGAAGAGCGCCAGTTGGCCCAGGGCCTCGATGCCCTGCGTGAACTTCCTTGCGAAACCACCGACGGCCACCGCATGCCGTTGTGGGTCAACACCGGCCTGCTGGCCGATGTGGCGCGGGCGCAACAGCGCGGCGCCGAGGGCGTCGGCCTGTACCGCACCGAAGTGCCGTTCATGATCAACCAGCGCTTCCCCAGCGAGAAGGAGCAACTGGCGATCTACCGCGAGCAACTGGCGGCCTTCCATCCGCTGCCGGTGACCATGCGCAGCCTGGATATCGGCGGTGACAAGTCGCTGTCCTACTTCCCGATCAAGGAAGACAACCCGTTCCTCGGCTGGCGCGGCATCCGCGTCACGCTCGACCACCCGGAAATCTTCCTGGTCCAGACCCGCGCCATGCTCAAGGCCAGCGAAGGCCTGAACAACCTGCGCATCCTGCTGCCGATGATTTCCGGTATCCATGAGCTGGAGGAAGCGCTGCACCTGATCCACCGCGCCTGGGGCGAAGTGCGGGATGAGGGTACCGATGTGCCGATGCCGCCGGTGGGCGTCATGGTCGAGATTCCCGCGGCGGTGTACCAGACCAAGGAACTGGCGCGTCAGGTGGACTTCTTGTCGGTCGGCTCCAACGACCTGACCCAGTACCTGCTGGCGGTGGACCGCAACAACCCGCGGGTCGCCGACCTTTACGATTACTTGCACCCGGCGGTGCTGCAAGCCCTGCAACACGTGGTCACCGCAGCCCATGCCGAAGGCAAGCCGGTGAGCATCTGTGGCGAGATGGCCGGTGATCCGGCGGCCGCGGTGTTGCTGATGGCGATGGGCTTCGACAGCCTGTCGATGAACGCCACCAACCTGCCCAAGGTGAAGTGGATGCTGCGCCAGATCAGCCTTGGCAAAGCCAAGGAAATGCTGGCCCAGGCCATGGACATCGACAACCCGCAGGTTATCCACAGCACCTTGCAACTGGCCCTGAAGAACCTTGGGCTGTCGCGGATGATCAATCCGGGGCCGACGCAGAATCTCTGAACTACCCAGGGCCTGATCGCAGCGATCAGGCCCTGAGCTTCACAACACCAGTTCGACCTCTCCCAGACGCCCTCCAAGCGGCCCGAAACTCCGCTCCACTAGCCTGCGTCCCCCGTCCGCCTCGACGATCAGCACCGTACTCGCCCGCGTCCCGTAGTTCTGGCTGGCAATGAACACGCTCGACAGCAAACGCTCGGTCGTCAATCCGACGCGGGTATCCGGCAGCTCGCTGTCGGCGGCCTGATTATTGTCCGCCAACAACTCGAACAGCCGCGCCGGGTCCGGATCGTCCAGCCGCTCGCGTAACCCTTCGCGGGCCTTGATCAGCTTGGGCCAGGGCGTATCCAGCGCGGCATTCGACAGGCCATAGACACCCGCCTCCAGTAACCGCGGTGTCGCGTCCCCACCGTGCAGATAACCCAATTGATGGCTGTCCCCGACCAGCAGATTGAAGCCGGAATAATGCAGTGCCTCGCCCGCAACCCGCTCCAGATAGGCCTCGACCGAAAGCTCCCCGCGCAGATAGCCCGCCACCAGTTCGCCCCGCGAGCGGGCGCCCGCTGGCTGGCCGGGGTCGCGGATATTGGTCAGCGCGGCGAAGCGTCCCTGCGGGCCCAGGCCCAGCCAGGTACCGCCGGCTTCGAGGTCTCGCCCGGCATGCACGCCGGGCGCCTCGTCCCATTGGCTCAAGGCCAGGGTCGGGCGGGCATAGAACTCGTCACGGTTGGCCGCGACGATCAGCGGCCGGGCATTTCCCGGCCGCCAGGCGAAAACGATCAGGCACATCGTGGTTCTCGTCGATCTTGTCGGTAGTGGCGCCACTGTACCTCAGGCGACGCTGACAAGGTCTTCATCTGCCATGAGTAGAGGCAAAGGCCCACCTTCCGTTACCATGCCGGACTGATTTTTCCGGGGGCGACAATGGAATTCGTGCTCTATCTGCTGCTGGGCGCCTGCGCGGGCGTGTTGGCCGGACTGTTCGGCGTCGGTGGCGGCATCATCATCGTGCCGGTGCTGGTGTTCAGTTTCACCCTGCAAGGCTTCGATGCGTCCGTGCTGACTCACCTGGCGGTGGGTACTTCGCTGGCGACCATCGTCTTCACCTCGATCAATGCGGTCCGCGAGCACCATCGCAAGGGCGCGGTGCAGTGGCCGATCTTCGCCTGGATGACTCTGGGGATCCTGATCGGTGCAGGAATCGGCGCCAAGACCGCCTCGCTGATCCAGGGCCCGCACCTGCAGAAGATCATCGGCACCTTCGCCCTGATCATCGCCGTGCAGATGGCCCTGGACTTCAAGCCCAAGGCCAGCCGCAGCGTTCCCGGCAAGGCCGGGCTGACCGCGGCGGGTGGCGTGGTTGGCTGGGCCTCGGCGATCTTCGGCATCGGCGGCGGCTCGCTGACCGTACCGTTCCTGACCTGGCGCAGCCTGCCGATGCAGCAGGCGGTGGCGACGTCCTCGGCGTGTGGCCTGCCGATCGCCCTGGTCAGCGCCCTGAGCTTCATGATCCTGGGCTGGCACGACGAGCACCTGCCGCCCCATAGCCTGGGCTTCGTGTATTTGCCGGCGATGATCGGCATTGCCGCGACCAGCATGTTTTTCGCCCGCTTCGGCGCGCGCCTGGCGCACAAATTGTCGCCACGCCTGCTTAAACGCCTGTTCGCCGCGCTGCTGTTCTGCGTCGGCCTGAGCTTTTTGCTTTAACGAGAGGAGTCACCATGCTGCCTTACCCGCAGATCGATCCCGTGGCACTGGCCATCGGGCCACTGAAAATCCATTGGTATGGCCTGATGTACCTGGTCGGCATCGGCGGCGCCTGGTTTCTGGCTTCGCGCCGGCTCAACCGCTTCGACCCGACCTGGAGCCGCGAAAAGCTCTCGGACCTGATCTTCTGGCTGTCCATGGGGGTGATTGTCGGCGGGCGGCTCGGCTACGTGCTGTTCTACGACCTGAGCGCCTACCTCGCCAATCCGACGCTGATCTTCGAAGTGTGGAAGGGCGGCATGTCGTTCCACGGCGGTTTCATCGGGGTGATGCTGGCGGCATTGTGGTTCGGCAAGCGCAACAACAAGTCGTTCTTCGAACTGATGGACTTCGTCGCGCCGATGGTGCCGATCGGCCTGGGTGCCGGGCGTATCGGCAACTTCATCAATGCCGAGCTGTGGGGCAAGGCCACTGACGTGCCGTGGGCCATGGTCTTCCCGCCGTTCAGCGATCCGGCGCAGTTGCCGCGTCATCCGTCGCAGCTTTACCAGTTCGCCCTAGAAGGCGTGGCACTGTTCCTGATTCTCTGGCTGTATTCGCGCAAGCCGCGGCCAACCATGGCGGTGTCGGGCATGTTCGCGCTGTTCTACGGCATCTTCCGTTTCATCGTCGAATTCGTCCGCGTGCCGGATGCCCAGCTTGGCTACATCGCCTGGGGCTGGCTGACCATGGGTCAGATTCTTTGCGTGCCGATGATCGCCGGCGGCCTCGGCCTGATCTGGTGGGCCTATAATCGCAAGCCGACGGTAAAACCCGCGGTCTGAAATTCCACGGCAGGGGCGATCCCCCTGCCGTCTTCGTTACAGGAACGCTATGAAACAGTATCTGGATCTGGTCCGCGACGTTATCGAGAACGGTACGTTGCAGGA
The DNA here is from genome assembly GCF_025466035.1 of Pseudomonas sp. 20P_3.2_Bac5. Taxonomy (NCBI): domain Bacteria; kingdom Pseudomonadati; phylum Pseudomonadota; class Gammaproteobacteria; order Pseudomonadales; family Pseudomonadaceae; genus Pseudomonas; species Pseudomonas sp. 20P_3.2_Bac5. The sequence goes on from NZ_JANLOA010000138.1 coordinate 63,334, forward strand.
AAACCGCACCGGCGTGCGCACCATCAGCCTGCCTGGCGCCATGCTGCGTTTCGATCTGCAGAAGGGCTTCCCGGCCATCACCACGCGCCGGCTGGCGTTCAAGTCGGCGATTGGCGAGATGGTCGGCTTCCTTCGCGGCGTGAAGAACGCCGCGCAGTTCCGCGAGCTGGGCTGCAAGGTCTGGGACCAGAACGCCAACGAAAACGCCCAGTGGCTGGCCAACCCGTTCCGCCAGGGGCATGACGACCTGGGCGAGATCTACGGCGTGCAATGGCGCCAGTGGCCGGCTTACAAACGCATCCCGCTGAGCAATCCGGCGGCGATCGAGCTGGCGCAGAGCCAGGGCTTCGCCCAGATTGCCGAGTCCGAGGAAGACGGTGAAGCCTTCGTCGTGCTGTACAAGGCCATCGACCAGATTCGCCAGTGCGTCGACACCATCATCAAGGACCCGGGCAGCCGGCGCATCCTGTTCCACGGCTGGAACTGTGCCCAGCTCGATGAAATGGCCTTGCCGCCGTGCCACCTGCTGTACCAGTTCCACCCGAATGTCGAGACGAAGGAAATTTCCCTGACGCTCTATATCCGCTCCAACGACCTGGGCCTGGGCACGCCGTTCAACCTCACCGAAGGCGCCGCGCTGCTGTCGCTGGTGGGTCGCCTGACCGGCTACACGCCGCGCTGGTTCACCTATTTCATCGGTGACGCGCACGTCTACGAGAACCACCTGGACATGCTCAACGAGCAAATGCGCCGCGAGCCGCTGGCCGCGCCGAAGCTGGTGATCAGTGACCGCGTGCCGGAGTTCGCCAAGACCGGCGTCTACGAACCGGAGTGGCTGGAGAAGATCGAACCGAGCGATTTCAGCCTGGAAGGGTATGAGCACCATCCGCCGCTGACGGCGCCGATGGCGGTGTGATCTCTCCTGTGAGAGCTGGGTTGCCAGCTCTCACAGGGGCGCGGGTGGCCTTTAGTGTCCGTGGCTTCGCCCTACATGCGAATGCTCCGTCTCCGGCACCGAAACCGCCCCGGTCACCTCCAGCCTCTCCAGAATCGCGCAATGCGCTCCCTCGGTCTGGCAGCGCCGGCGCAGTTCCACCAACTGTTCCTGCAACGCGACCAACCCGTCGATCCGCGCTTGCACGTGCTCGATGTGCTCGTCGATCAGCGCGTTGACGCTCTCGCACTGGTCTTGCGGGCTGTCCCGTAGCCGCAGCAGGCTGCGGATCTCTTCGAGGGTCATGTCCAGCGTCCGGCAGTTGCGGATGAAGGTCAGCCGCTCGACATGGGCCTGGGTGTAGACCCGGTAATTGCCCTCGCTGCGTGCCGGTTCCGACAGCAGGTTTTCTCGCTCGTAGTAACGGATGGTTTCCACCGCGCAGTCGGTGGCCTTGGCCAGTTCGCCGATCTTCATCTGCAAATACCTCGACAGGTTGCTTGACCCTATAGTGGCTACAGGGTGTTCACTTGGCAACAGGACATTTAGGGACAAACCTTCATGAATCAGCCTGTCAGCTCAGATTCCCTCAAAAAGCCTCACGATCACGACCACAGCCAGCACAATCACGATCATGCGCATGAAACCAAGCAAGGCTGCTGCGCGCCCAAGCCCGCCGCCCATGCCCACGGTTGCTGTTCCGGCGCTGAAGCCCCGGCGCTGGTGCAGTTGCGCGAAAGTGCCAGCGCTGACGCCCGGCTCAGCCGTTTCCGCATCGAGGCCATGGATTGCCCGACCGAGCAGACGCTGATCCAGAACAAGCTGGGCAAGCTCGACGGCGTTGAGCAGCTTGAATTCAACCTGATCAACCGCGTCCTCGGCGTGCGTCACACGTTTACCGACACCCAGGCCATCGAGCAGGCCATCGCTTCGCTTGGCATGCACGCCGAGCCATTGACTGCGGATGTCAGCGAAGCCGCACCGGCCCCGGCGAAGAAGGCCTGGTGGCCGCTGGCGTTGTCCGGCGTTGCCGCGCTGGCAGCGGAAGTCGTGCACTTCACCAATGCCGCGCCGGAATGGGCGGTGGCTGCGCTGGCGCTGGCCGCCATCCTCGGCTGTGGCCTGGGCACCTACAAGAAGGGCTGGATCGCCCTGAAAAACCGCAACCTCAATATCAACGCACTGATGAGCATCGCCGTGACCGGCGCCGTGCTGATTGGCCAATGGCCGGAAGCGGCCATGGTGATGGTGCTGTTCACCCTCGCCGAAGTGATCGAAGCCCGTTCGCTGGACCGTGCGCGCAACGCCATTGGCGGCTTGATGCAACTGACCCCCGACGTGGCCACGGTGCAACAGGCCGATGGCCAGTGGCGGGAAGTCGAGGTGGCCCAGGTGGCCCTGGGCGCTCGGGTGCGTTTGCGGCCGGGCGAGCGGGTCGGGCTGGATGGCGAGGTATTGAGCGGACAGTCCACGATTGACCAGGCGCCCATCACCGGTGAAAGCCTGCCGGTGGAAAAAGGCCCGGGCGACAAGGTCTTTGCCGGCACTATCAACCAGTCCGGCGAGCTGGAATACCGCGTCACCGCCGCCGCCGGGCAATCGACCCTGGCCCGGATCATCCACGCGGTGGAAGAAGCCCAGGGCGCACGGGCGCCGACCCAACGCTTCGTCGATCAGTTCTCGCGCATCTACACCCCGGCGGTCTTCGCCTTCGCCCTGGCGGTAGCGGTGATTCCGCCGCTGTTCATGGCCGGCGCCTGGTTCGACTGGATCTACCGCGCCCTGGTGCTGCTGGTGGTTGCCTGCCCGTGCGCACTGGTGATTTCCACACCGGTGACCATCGTCAGCGGCCTCGCCGCCGCGGCGCGCAAAGGCATCCTGATCAAGGGCGGCGTGTACCTGGAGGGCGGACGCAAGCTGGACTTCCTCGCCCTCGACAAGACCGGCACCCTGACCCACGGCAAGCCGGTGCAGACCGACATGCAGGTGCTCGACACCCTGTTCGAAGACCGTGCCCAGCGCATCGCCGCCAGCCTTGCCGCCCGTTCCGATCACCCGGTGTCCATGGCCATCGCCCGGCACGCCGAGGAAAACGCGCTGGTGATGGAGTCTGTGGATAACTTCCAGGCCCTGATGGGGCGTGGCGTCAGCGGTGAGGTCGGTGGCGTGAGCTATCACCTGGGCAACCACCGGTTGGTTGAAGAACTGGGGCTGTGCTCGCCGCAACTGGAAGAAAAACTCGACGCCCTGGAGCGCCAGGGCAAGACCGTGGTGCTGCTGCTCGACAGCTCCGGCCCGCTGGCGCTGTTCGCCGTGGCCGACACGGTCAAGCAGAGCAGCCGCGAGGCCATTGCCGAACTGCATGAGTTGGGCATCCGCACCGTCATGCTGACTGGCGACAACCCGCACACTGCCGATGCGATTGCCGCCCAGGTCGGTATCGACGAAGCCCGCGGCAACCTGCTGCCGGCGGACAAGCTGGCAGCCATCGAAGAACTGTATGGCAAGGGGCACCGGGTCGGCATGGTCGGCGACGGTATCAACGACGCCCCGGCCCTGGCCCGCGCCGAAATCGGCTTCGCCATGGCCGCGGCCGGCACCGACACCGCGATCGAGACCGCCGATGTCGCGCTGATGGACGACGACTTGCGGAAAATCCCGGCCTTCGTCAGGCTCTCGCGGCAAAGCGCGGCGATCCTGGTGCAGAACATTGTTCTGGCCCTGGGGATCAAGGCGATCTTCCTGGCGATCACCTTTGCCGGCATGGCCACCATGTGGATGGCGGTGTTCGCGGACATGGGCGTCAGCCTGTTGGTGGTCTTCAACGGGCTCCGGCTGTTGAGAAAGTAAGAGGTTGTATGTTGAGTTCCGAGCTGAAGGCGTTCTTCATGGTGGCCCGCCTGGGCAGCATCACCCTTGCCGCGAAGAAGCTCGGGCTCAGCCAGCCCACCGTCACCACGCAGATCCGCAACCTGGAAAGCAGCTACGGCGTCGAGCTGTTCTATCGCGGTGGCCGGCGTCTGGCGTTGAGCGAAGATGGCGTGCGGTTGCTGCCGATGGTCAAAGCGCTGTTGCAGCAAGAGGCCGATATCGAGTTCTTCCTGCGTAACAGCGGGCAGGGGCAGGGCGCCCTGCGGGTGGCGGCGACGGCGCCGTATTACATCCTCGATCTGGTGAAAATCTTCCGCGAGCGCCTGCCGCAGGTGGAGGTGTCGGTGGAAATCGGCAACTCCCAGCAGGTGCTGGAACTGCTGGAGGATTACCGGGTGGACGTGGCGGCGTCCTCGCAACTGCTGGAGGACACCCGGCTGGTGCGGCGGATATTGGGCACCGATCCGCTGGTGGTGGCGGTGCACCGCAGCCATCCGCTGGCGTCGCGCGAATCGTTGCCGCTGGCGGCGCTGTCCGGGCACTGCCTGCTGATGCGCGAGCAGGGCTCGACGACCCGCAAGCTGACCGAGCAGATGCTGGAAGAGGCCGGCGTCAAACCGGGCGCCTTGCTGGAGATTGGCAGCCGCGAGTCGATTCGCGAAGCGGTGCTACGGAATATCGGCATCAGCATCATTGCCCGGCATGAAGTGCCGCATAACCCGGAATTGCGGGTGATCTGCCTGGAAGGGGCGCCGGTGATGCATGAGTATCTGTATTGCTTGAAGGAGCGGCGTCAGGCGCGGTTGCCGGCGGCGTTTCTGGGATTGGCGCAGGAGATGTCGGCGCTGGAGTCCTGATTCTTCGTTGCCCTCATGACCCCCAAACAAAATCTGCCAATACCACTATCACCAGCTTTTGCCCCAACGCCACAGAACCTTCTTAAACCCTCCCTAGCATGACCCTCATCTGTACGGTGAGGTCCTGTCATGAACAACACGCTCGCAAATCCCGGCGCCCAACTGCGCATTCGCGGTATCCACAAGCGCTTCGGCGCGTTCACGGCGTTGAACGATGTCTCCCTCGATGTCGCCGCCGGTGAACTGGTCTGCCTACTCGGCCCGTCCGGCTGCGGCAAGACCACGCTGCTGCGCTGCATCGCCGGGCTCGAACGTCAGGATCGCGGTGAGCTGAGCATCGGCGAGCGTGATATTTCTACCCTGCCGCCCCAGGCCCGTGACTACGGCATCCTGTTCCAGTCTTACGCGCTGTTCCCCAATCTCACCGTCGAAGCCAATATCGCCTACGGCCTGGCGGGGGCTGGCCGCAATGAAGTGCGCGAGCGCGTCGGCCAGATGCTTGAGTTGGTGGGCCTGATTGGCAGCGAGAAGAAATACCCCGGCCAACTCTCCGGCGGCCAGCAACAGCGCGTCGCGCTGGCCCGCGCCCTGGCGCCAGCACCGTCGCTGCTGTTGCTGGACGAGCCGATGTCCGCCCTCGACGCCCGGGTTCGTGAACACCTCTGCACCGAGCTGCGCCAACTGCAGCGTCAGCTCGGCATCACCACCCTGATGGTGACCCACAACCAGGACGAAGCCATGCTGATGGCCGACCGCATTGCCGTGATGAACAACGGCCAGGTCGAGCAGTACGCCACCGCCCAGGAAATCTACGACAAGCCGGCTACGCCGTTCGTCGCCGAGTTCATCGGCCAGGGCAACTGGCTGCCGTTCCAGCGTTGCAGCGACAGCCACGCCCAGGTCGGCGGCCTCAACCTGCGCCTGGCCCCCGGCGCGCGGGCCAGCGGTAGCGGTCGGTTGTTCTGCCGCCCCGAGGCGATCAGCGTCAACCCGATCGTGCATGAAGAAAACCTGTTCCCGGCGCGCCTGCGCGAAATCACCTTCCTCGGCAATCGCTGCCGTATGAGTTTCGAGCTGCACCAGTTGCCCGGTCATGCCCTGCTCGCCGAAGTGGCGCCAGAAGCCATGCCGCAACTGGGTTCGCAAGATATCTGGGTGGCGCTTCCGCCGCGCAGCCTCCAGGTGTTTGCCTGAGATGGCCGCGCCAATCGCCCTGCCGATCGCTCATGCGAAGGCCAGGTCGCGCAGCGGTGTTGCGTTCGGTGATCGTCTGTTCGTGGTCGGCGGCAAATGGTTGCTGCTGATCTTCCTCGCCATTTCGGTGCTGATGCCGCTGCTGGCGATCTTCTGGCGCGGCTTCAGCGGCGACGCCGGACAAGGGGGCGGCCTGGTCGCGGCGCGCGCGCTGTTCGCCAGCGAGAACTTCCACTGGTTGCTCGGCAACAGCCTCAAGGTTTCCGTCAGCGTCGCGGCCATCGTCGTACCGCTGGCCTACCTGTTCGCCTACGCCCTGCAACGCACCCTGATTCCGGGCAAGGCCGTGTGGCGCGGGATTTCCCTGCTGCCGTTGCTGGCGCCGTCGATGTTGCCGGCCATTGCGCTGGTCTATCTGTTCGGTAACCAGGGCCTGCTGCGCGGGCTGCTCAGCGACAACATCTATGGCTTCTGGGGCATCGTGCTGGGCGAGGCGATCTACACCTTCCCGCATGCGCTGATGATCCTGCTGTCGGCCTTGTCGCTGGCCGATGCGCGCCTGTTCGACGCCGCGTCCAGTATGGGCGCCGGGCCGTGGCGGGCATTCCACAGCATCACCTGGCCGGCCACTCGCCAGGCTGTGTTCGCCGCGTTCTGCCTGGTGTTCACCCTGACCATCACCGACTTCGGCGTGCCCGTCGTGGTCGGCGGCGATTACCAGGTGCTGGCGCTGGAAGCCTACAAGGCGGTGGTCGGCCAGCAGCAATTCGGTCGCGGCGCGCTGATCGGCATGGTGTTGTTGATCCCGGCGCTGCTCAGCTTCGGCGTCGATGCCTGGCTGCGCCGCCGTCAGGGCGAGGCCATGAGCGGCCGGGCGCAAGTGTTCGAACCGGCTGTGTCGCGGCGTCGCGATGCCTGTTTCCTCGCCATCGTATTGCTGGTCTGCGCCGTTCTGTTGCTGGTGGTGGGCATGGCGGTGTACTCGTCGCTGGTGAAGTTCTGGCCTTACAACCTGTCGCTGTCGCTCAAGCACTACCAGTTCGATGAAACCGCGGGCGGCGGCTGGCTGGCCTACCGCAACAGCCTGACCATGGCGGTTGGCACCGCGCTGATCGGCAGCGTGGCGATCTTCACCGGTGCCTACCTGATGGAGAAGACCCGCGGCCAGCGCGCCCTCAACCTGATCCTGCGCCTGCTCAGTTTTGTACCGATGGCCGTGCCGGGGCTGGTGCTGGGCCTGGGTTACGTTTTCTTCTTCAACCTGCCGGGCAACCCGCTGCATGTGTTGTACGGAACCATGGCGCTGCTGGTGGTGTGCACCGTCGCTCACTACCTGACCACCGCGCAGATGACCGCCACCACCGCCCTGCGCCAGCTCGACGGCGAGTTCGAAGCCGCTGCGCTGTCGCTGAAAGCGCCGCTGTACCGGCACTTCATGCGGGTCACCGTGCCAATTTGCCTGCCGGCGCTGCTGGACATCATTCGCTACCTGTTCGTCTCGGCGATGACCACGGTGTCGGCGGCGATCTTCCTTTACAGCCCGGACACCATTCTCGCCGCCGTCGCCGTGCTGAATATGGACGACGCCGGCAACGTCGGCGGCGCGGCCGCCATGTCGACCCTGATTTTGCTGACCAGCGCGGCCGTGTCGCTGCTGCTGGCCTGGGCCTCCCGTGGCCTGCTCAGCCGTTCCCAGGCCTGGCGCCAGCGCGCGCCGGGCCATTGATTGCGCCAACCCAACCTGACCAACGTCCCTTCAAAGGAACCGCATCATGTTCAAGCCACTCGCTCTTGCCGCTGCCGTCCTCTCCGCGTTCAGCCTGCAGGCCAGCGCCGCCCAGACCTCGCTGACGGTCTACACCGCGCTGGAAGCCGAACAGCTCAAGAGCTACAAGCAGGCGTTCGAAAAGGCCAACCCGGACATCGAGATCAAGTGGGTGCGTGACTCCACGGGGATCATCACCGCCAAACTGCTGGCCGAGAAAGACCGTCCGCAGGCCGATGCCGTGTGGGGCCTGGCTGCATCGAGCCTGGCGATCCTCGATCAGCAGGGCATGCTGCAAAGCTATGCGCCCAAGGATCTGGGCAAGATTGGCGGCAACTACCGTGATCCAGCCAACCCGCCGGCCTGGGTCGGCATGGACGTGTGGGCCGCGACCATCTGCTTCAACACCGTCGAAGCCGAGAAGCAGGGCCTGAGCAAGCCAGTGAGCTGGCAGGACCTGACCAAGCCCGAGTACAAGGGCAAGATCGTCATGCCTAACCCGGCGTCGTCCGGCACCGGCTTCCTCGACGTCAGCGCCTGGCTGCAAACCTTCGGCGAGCCGCAGGGCTGGGCCTACATGGACGCCCTGCACCAGAACATCGGCCAGTACGTTCACTCCGGTTCCAAACCGTGCAAGCTGGCGGCCGCGGGTGAGTTCCCGATCGGCATCTCCTTCGAATACCCGGCCGTGCAGCTCAAGCGCCAGGGCGCGCCGCTGGACATCGTGCTGCCGAAAGAGGGCCTGGGCTGGGAGATCGAGGCTACCGCGGTGATCAAGGGCACCCCGAACGAAGCGGCTGCCAAGCGCCTGGCCGACTTCTCGGCGAGCCCCGCGGCGATGGAGCTGTACAAGGAAAACTTCGCCGTGCTGGCCCAACCGGGCATCGCCAAGCCGCAGACCGAACTGCCGGCGGACTACGAACAGCGCCTGATCAAGAACGACTTTGCCTGGGCTTCGAAGAACCGCGACCAGATTCTGAGCGAGTGGCGCAAGCGGTATGACGGCAAGTCGGAGAAGGTTGCCCAGCAGTAACGGCCTTATCGCCACGGTTCGGCGCCCCGAACCGCGGCGATGCTTTTTGAACTGATCACACTGCAGGACCTGAAATGACCGATTTCCTGATTGTCGGCGCCGGCATCCTCGGCCTCTCCCACGCCTACGCCGCCGCCCGTCGCGGCCTGCGGGTGAAGGTCTTCGAGCGCAGCGCCACACCGCTCGGCGCCTCGGTGCGCAACTTCGGCCAAGCGCTGGTCAGCGGCCAGCCGCCGGGCCAGATGCTCGACCTCGCCCGCGCCAGCCGTCCGCTCTGGGCCCACTGGGCCGAACACGCCGGCTTCGCCCTCAAGCGCAACGGCTCGCTGCTGCTGGCGCGCACCGCGCAAGAACGGGACGTGCTGGAAGCCTTCTGCGATAGCCGCGCCGTCGAATACGGCTACCCGGCCCGCCTGCTCGAAGGCGCTGAACTCAACGCCCTCTACGATGGCCGTTTCAGCCATCACCGCGCCGCTCTGCATGGTCTGGAAGACCAGCAACTCTATTCCCGCGAAGCCCTGCCGACCCTGGTGGCCTGGCTGCGCGAGCAGATGGGTGTCGAGTTCCACTTCTCCACCCTGGTCCGGGATATCGAGCCGGGGCGCCTGAGCACCACGGCCGGCACCTTCAGCGGTGGACAGATCGTGGTCTGCTCCGGTCACGACTACCAGACCCTGCTGGCCGAGCCGATGGCCGCGCTGCAACCGCAGGTCTGCCGCCTGCAAATGCTCCGCGCCCGTCCGCGCTTCCAACTGGACTTGCAGCACTCGCTGCTCACCGGCCTGAGCTGCCTGCATTACGGCGCCTACGCCGACCTGCCGCAGGCCGCGGCCCTGCGCGAGCGGGTCGAGTCCCACAGCCCGCACCTGCTGGAACATGGCATCCACCTGCTGATCAGCCCCACGCCCCACGGCGAGTTGATCATCGGCGACTCTCACGCCTACGGCAGCGATGCTTCGCCGTTCAACGCCGAACAGGTCGACAACTGGATGATCGAGCTGGCCGAGCACACCCTCGGCGGGCGCATCGAGGTGGTCGAGCGCTGGCAGGGCGTTTACGGCTCGGGTGGTCCGGGGCCGTTCTCGTTGCTGCCGGTCGCGCCGGGGATCAGCGCCGCGCTGATGCACACCGGCGTCGGCATGAGCGTCGGCCCGGCGCTGGCCGAGCAGCATGTGGCGCGGTTGCTGGGCGAGGTGTCGTGAGGTCTGATTTTGCGTTTGGTTTTAGGGGCCTCATCGCTGGCAAGCCAGCGATAGGCTAGATCTCCAGCACCAGCGCTTCAATCTGCTCCAGCCGCTCCGCCTGACTCAACCTGGCCCCCGGGTTCAACGACGACCACTGCGGATGCGCCCGCGCCTTGCTCAGCGCCGCCGGCAGTTTGCCTTCGCGCCAGGTTTGGTCAGGCGGGGTGTCCAGTTTGATCCGGTTGATCGCCGCATGTCCGCGACTGTCCAGCGCCTGCAGCAGTTGCTTCTGCCGCACGGCGAGCAGGCGCAACACTGCATCGTCCACGGTCAGTTCCTGTTGCCCCTTGAGTTTGCCCAGCAACCGCGCGCCATAGCTGCG
>NZ_JANLOA010000020.1:0-71617 GCF_025466035.1 Pseudomonas sp. 20P_3.2_Bac5
GCCACCAGGTTTTCATCGCGTTCAAGATCGAGCGCCGCCCGCGCGGCGCATCGCGAGCAAGCTCGCTCCTACAATTGGTTGCAACCACCCAAACACCTATAAATCCCCATCCGCCGTCATCCCCCCAATTCCCCAAAAACCGGGTAATCCCCGGGCCCCTTTCCCCAGTTCCCTTCACAACCCCCCACCTATCCCCTTGAAAACCAACAACTAAAAACTCTGGCGCGGGCTTTGCAAAACGGCTTGTAAACGTCCCGACCGAGGCGCGCCACGATGATCACTGTCAAAGGCACTCTGTTGCCCTCTCTGTTGTCCCTGGCCCTGGCTGTATTGGCCATCCCGTTGTCCGCCCAGGCAGCGATCCGCTGCGAGCGAACGCTGGTGGCGAATGTCGTCGCGCTGGATCAGCCGCTGATGTTCAACCGCCTCGGCGCGCAGAACGCCAATGGCATGATGTTCGCCCTGCGCCGTGATGTGGTGGATGAGCACGATGTGCCGCTGAGCAAGGGCGGGGCGGCGGTGCCGGGCAAGGTGTCGCTGCGCCCGGACAAGCGTCCGCGGCCGATCGTGTTACGGGTCGCGGCGGGGGACTGCCTGACGGTCAATCTGCACAACCTGCTGGCCTACCAGGCCAATCCGAACAAGGACCTGACCGACGCCGAGCACGATCCGATCGTCGATGATCAGGTCAGTGACCGCCATGTCGGTTTCCAGGTCAACGGCCTGCAGGCGGTCAACGGTATCCAGGACATCGCCGCCTTCACCGGGCGCAATGGCAACTTTCTGGTGGCACCGGGCAATAGCCGTTCCTACACCCTTTACGCCGAGCGCGAAGGCGCTTTCGCCGCGACCAGCAAGGGCGCGACCTTCGGCGGTGAGGGCGCCGCGGGCAACGTCGCCAACGGTCTGTTCGGCCAGGTGATCGTGCTGCCCAAGGGCGGGCGCAGTTACCGCAATACCCTCACCGAGGAAGAAATGCGCATGGCCACCACCGGCCGCGCGCCGACCGGCCAGCCGGTGGTGGACTACGAGGCGCGCTATCCGCAGCGTGAGCCGTGGATCAGCGAGGGCAAGGCCGGCGCGCCGATTGTGGCGATGGTCGATGGCAGCGAGATCGTTTCCAGCGAAGCTGACGCCGTGGTCATGGGCCCCAACACCGATGGCAGTTTCCCGGCCTCGACCTACCCGCTGGAAAGCCTCGGCAAGCGCAACCCGGCGCTGCCCAACCGGCTGGAGGCGTTTCGCGATTTTTCCTCGATCTTCACCGATGAAGCCGCCGCGACCCAGGCCTTCCCCGGCTATTGGTCGGACCCGGTGATGGGCCATGTGCTGGAGCCGGCGCGGGACTCGTTCATGATCAACTACGGTTCCGGCGGCATGGGCGCCGAGGTGGTGGCCAACCGTCTTGGCGTGGGGCCGATGCACGACTGCCTGTCGTGCGCCTACGAGGAATTCTTCCTCAGTTCGCACACCGTCGGTGACGTGGCGATGCTGGTGGACGTGCCGGCCAACGTCGGCCTCGAGAACATCCGCCCCGGTGAAGTCCCGGACCCACGCGACACCGGGGTCAAGGCGACCATGGCGCTCTATCCCTCGGAGCCGGCCAACGTCAACCACAGCTACATCGGCGACTTCATCAAGTTCCGCAACAGCCACAACGGGCACGAGCAGCACATCTTCCACCTGCACGGGCACCAGTGGCTGTTCAACCCCAATGACGACAACTCCGATTATGTCGACGCCCAAGGCATCGGCCCGGGCATCGGCTACACCTACGAAATCGCCAACGGCGGCTCGGGCAACCGCAACCGCGTCGCCGGCGACGCCATCTATCACTGCCATTTCTATCCGCACTTCGCCCAGGGCATGTGGAGCATGTGGCGGGTCCACGATGTGTTCGAGGAAGGCACGCGCCTGGACGTCTCGGCGCAGGGCAGCGATGGCTATCACACCACGCCGTGGGCCTTGCGCAGCGGCAAGCCGGCCGCGGGCGCGCGGGCTTTGCCCGATGGCGAGATCGTCGCCGGCACGCCGATTCCCGCCGTGGTGCCGCTGCCGGGCAAGGCCATGGCGCCGATGCCGGGCAAGGTCGCGGTGATCCCGAAAATGGCCGCGGAGCTGGTCGCCCGTCATGACGACGACGAGCCTGAAGACGAGGACGATGACGACGATTCGGCCCACGATGGCGAACTGCGCGCCATCGGCTCGGTGGTCCTGGTCGATCGCGGCGAGGCCAACCGCAACGCCGACGGCAGCCTGAAAAACCCCGGCTATCCGTTCTGGATCGGCGGCATGGAAAGCACCGTCGGCCAGCGGCCGCCGACCCCGCCGCTGGACATGCTCGACACCGACAAGGCGCGCAGCCTGCGCGACAGCGGCAACAGCCTGTGGGCCAACCTCGATCCGGCCCAGTCCGCCGGCTGGGACGGCGGCTTGCCACGGCATGCGCTGGACGGCGTGGCCGCGGGCGGTGAAGCCCATGCCACCACCACGGCGCTGGATTTCTCCAAGGAAATCACCCGGGCCAAGGCGGTGTTCATGCCGGAGGAGGGCACCGATGTCGAACAGGCGGCGATGCGCTTCCACTCCAAACCCGAGCACCCCAGCTACGCCCTGTTGCCGGGCCGCCAGGTGGTGGCCAAGGCCTTCCGCACCAACGGCGCCTTGCCGGTGGCCGGCGCGCCGTACTACGAACCGTGCATGGACGACCGCGCCAAGCGCCTGACCCAGGCCTCGCCACTGGGCGAATACCACAGCGGCGAGCGCCTGGACGGCATGAGCTTCACCGGTTCGTCGCCGTTCACCGCCGACCGCCCACGTATCTACAAGGGCGCCAACATCCAGTTCGACGCCGTGTACAACAAGGTCGGCTACCACTTCCCGCAGGCGCGCATCATCGCCCTGTGGGAAGACGCCTGGCCGGTGATCACCAAGCAGCGTCCGCCGGAGCCGCTGGTGATGCGCATGAACACCTTCGACTGCGTGATGTACCAGCACACCAACCTCATCCCGGCGTTCTACGAGATGGATGACTATCAGGTGCGCACGCCAACCGATGTGATCGGCCAGCACATCCACCTGCCCAAGTGGGACCTCACCGCCGCCGACGGCTCGGCCAACGGCTGGAACTACGAGGACGGCATTCTCTCGCCCGGCACCGTGGTCGAGCGCATCCACGCCATTCGCGCGTTCAACCAGTGCCAGAGCAGCGACCCGCGCGACGGCAGCGCCGAATGCCCGAAAGCCAAGGCGCACCCGTTCTTCGGCCGCTATGGCCGGGCCGACTGGCTGGGCGCGCGCACGCAGATGCAACGCTGGTTCACCGACCCGGTGATCAACGTGCACAACGTCGACCGTGGCCTGGGCACCATCTTCACCCACGACCACCTCGGCCCATCGACCCACCAGCAACTGGGCCTGTACGCCACCGTGCTGGCCGAACCGGCCAACTCCACCTGGTTCCATGCCGAAACCGGCGAGGCGCTGTACAACACGGCGCAACGCGAGGACGGCGGGCCGACCTCGTGGCAGGCGGTGATCGCCACCGGCGACCTCGACAACGACGGGCGCAACGACAGCTACCGCGAGTTCTTCCTGGAATACAGCGACTTCCAGCATGCCTACGAGGCGGGCGTCTATGTCGGCGCCGGGCCCAACGGTATTCCCAACGCCCAGGCCTATCCGGCCAGTGCCGACAGCTTCCGCTACGCAATCAACCCGCCGGTGCGGCAGAAAGCCTCGAACCTGCTGGAGTCGGTGGTGGAATCCCGTGGCGGCCTGACGCCGGGCTGCCCGAGCCGGCCGTGCCCGCAGGCGATCTCCGTGGATGACCCGGGCATGTTCGTCGTCAACTACCGCAACGAGCCGCTGGCCCTGCGCGTGTTCGACCCGAACAAGGTCGCCCCGGACGGCAAGCGCGGCATGCAAGCCGACGGCCTGGCCGGCGACCTCGCCTTCGCCATGCAAACCCGTACCGACCGTGCGATTCCGGCGATGAACCTGTCGCCCGCAGCCATCACCCAGGCGGTCGGCCCAACGGGCGGCACCACGCAGTTCCCGCCGCACATCAACAAGGCCGGTGCCGAGCCGGGCGACCCGTTCACGCCGATGCTGCGCACCTATTCCGGTGACAACGTGCGCCTGCGCATGCACGCCGGCGGCCATGAGGAGGAACACAACGTGACCCTGCACGGCGTCAAGTGGCTGCAAAGCGGCTCGGGCTTCGGCAGCAGTTCCAACTCGGGCTGGAAGGCCTCGCAGATGGTCGGTATTTCCGAGCAACTGGGCTTTATGGCGCCGGTGTCGATGGTCTCCAGTTCGGCGGCGCCCAACGGTGACTACCTGTATTCCCTGGACGCTTCGCTGGAGGGTTACTGGAACGGCATCTGGGGCGTGATGCGCAACTACAGCAACAGCCGCAGCGACCTGTTCGCCCTGCCGAACAACCCGCAGCCGCTGGCCGCGCGCAACACCGTGGCGTTCGACGGCATCTGCCCGCGCTACACCGCCAATACCAACGGCATCGGCACCCGGCCGACGGTCACCCGCAGCTATGAGATCGTCGCGGCGCTGGCCAACGACATCCTCGGCAACCCGCAGGCGGTCAGCATCACCGACCCGGCCGGCGCTGCCCAGCATGTCGGCGGGCCGCTCAAGGCCAATGGCGGCACGCTGACCTACAACACCCGCGCCACGGCGATTCCGCAGGTCAGCGTGATGGACCCGGAAGACGGCGAGGTCTTCACCATCGGTGGCCATGCCGGGCCGCTGCATGACCCGACCGCCGTGCTCTATGTGCGCAAGGCCGACCTCGACGCCAGCACCGGCAAGCTCAAGCCCGGCGTGCCGATCGAGCCACTGGTGCTGCGCGCCACCGCCGGCGAATGCATCAAGGTGACCCTGGAAAACCGCCTGCCGCTGGTGATGCCGGACCTCGCCAGCACCGCCTCGATGCAGAACGTGGTCAAGCGCGACCGCAACGGCAGCGAAGGCTCCACGGCGTTCAACAACAACCTGATGCGGCCGTCCAGCCATGTCGGTTTCCACGCCCAGTTGCTGGCCTACGACATCACCAAGTCGGACGGCGTCAACGTCGGCCAGAACCCGGTGCAGACCGTACCGCCACGGGCCGGCAACAGCGGCGCCTGGCCGAACAAGGTCTATCAGTACTACGCCGGTCACCTGGAGCGTGAAGGCAAGCCGGTGTCGCAACTGGGCCGCGCGGTGGACAACATCAACACCACGCCGATCGAGTTCGGTGGCCTCAACATCACCCCGGCGGACGTGATCAAGCAGGGTCAGAAAGGCCTGGTCGGCGCCATGAGCATCCTGCCGCTCAACGCCACCTGGACCGAAGACAGCGCCAGCCGTGCCTCGGCCACCGTGCAGGTCAGCGGGCAGGCCGCCTACCGTGATTTCGCCACGGTCTGGCAGCGCGCCCTGAACATGCGCTGGGCCGATGGCCGGCCGGTGGAAGGCATCAACACCGAAGGTAACGGCGTGCCGGGCGATCCGAAGGACAACTCCGGCATGGCCATCAACTACAAGAGCGAGCCGCTGTGGTTCCGCTTCGGCCTGGCCCCGGACGCGCCGTTCGGCCACGCCGATGGCAGCGGCTGGGCCGACGTCGGCAACGCCCACATGGCCTACGCCAACCTGCTGGTCGGCGGCGATCCACAGACCCCGGTGCTGTGGGCCAAGCCCGGCCAGCCGTTCCGCACCCATGTGCTGATGCCGACCGGCGGCAGCCGCGGCATCACCTACCAGCTCGACGGACACCTGTGGCCGTTGCACGCCCTGCAGCCGGAGAAAGCCGACACCGGCGGCTACCCGATGGGCCTGCCGGGGATCGGCTCGGTGCGCTTCGCCTACAACCCGATGGCGATGTACATCGGCGCCCAGGAAAGCGTGTTGCCGGCGGCGCATTTCAGCTTCATGCACCCCAGCGCCGGCGGCGGCAACGCCATCCCGGGTGACTACCTGTTCCGCGACTACGCCGCCTACGGCAATGCCTCGGGACTTTGGGGAATCCTTCGGGTCACCAACGAAACCCCGCCCGCCACGGCACCGGCGCAGTAATCAGGGAGCAGGCGCATGAACAAGAAGAACAAACCGCTGTACCTGGGGCTGATGGCCGGCGTGCTGCTGATGGGCATCGGCGTCGCCTACGAAAGCCTGTGGTGCGACCCGCGCGCGCCACTGGCGGTCGGCCCCGACCTGGGCGCCAGCCGCCTGAGCCGCGATGGCGTCACCGTGGAGTTCGAGGCCACGCCGCTGGGCGGCAACGGCGGCCTGACCGAAGGCACTTACGCCAGCATCCGCTTCAAGGTCACCGACCAGAACTCCGGGCAGCCGCTGTCCGGGGTGTCGCCGGGGGCCTGGATCGACCCGGCACTGAGCGGCGACGCCGCCAGGGACCGTGACAAAAGCTGCAAGGCGCGGGTCGCGCTGTTTCTCAAAAGCAGCATCGGCGCCCGGCCGCTGATGGACCTCAACAGTTACTTCCTGCTGGTGCTGAACAAGGACGCCAGCCTCACCGTGATCGACCCGTCGGTCTCGGTCGGCGGGATCACCAGCACCCTGGCGCGCATCGGCCTGAGCGACACGCCGATGGACTGGGTGGCCAGCAGCGACGACAAGCAGGTCTACGTGTCGCTGCCGGCGGCGGGCAAGGTGGCGCTGATCGACACCGCCACCTTCCAGCACGTCGAAGACCTGCCCGCCGGGCAGCAACCGGTGCGGGTGGCGCTGCAACCCGACCAGCGCCTGTTGTGGGTCGGCAACAACGCCGGTGACGAGGCCCACAGCGGCGTCAGCGTGATCGACACGCAGAAGCGCGCGCTGCTCAAATTCATCCCCACCGGCAAGGGCCACCATGAAATCGCCTTCAGCCACGACTCGCGCTACGCCTTCGTCAGCAACCGCGACAGCGGCACCCTGAGCGTGATCGACAGCAGCGACCTGAGCCTGCTGAAAACCCTCAAGGTCGGCCCGCATCCACTGTCGGTGGCGTATTCCGCGCTGTCCCAGGCGGTGTACGTGGCGGACGGCCGCGACGGCAGCATCAGCGTGATCGACGCCCGCAGCCACGGCCTGCGCAGCCGCATCCAGGCGCAACCGGGGCTGGGGCCGATGCGCTTCAGCCGCGACGGGCGTTACGGCATCGTCCTCAACACCCTGGAAAACCGCGCCGTGGTCATCGATGCCGGCAGCGACCGCCTGCTGCACAACCTCGACGTCGCCGCCGAGCCGTACCAAGTGACGTTCACCCAGGCCTACGCCTACGTGCGCGGCCTGGCGTCGCCGAAAGTGACCATGATCAACCTGTCGAGCCTGGGCGAGGGGCGCACGCCGATCACCCAGGGTTTCGACGCCGGTCCGGCCGCGCCACGCCAGGCCGGCGACCTGCCGCTGGCCCAGGGCCTGGCGGTGGCCCGCGATGAGAACTCGGTGTTCGTGGTCAACCCGGTAGACAACACCACCTATTTCTACGCCGAGGGCATGAACGCGCCGATGTCCGGCTACGCCAACCGCGGTGCCAACGCCCGCGCCGCGCTGGTCATCGACCGCAGCCTGCGCGAGGTGGCACCGGGGGTCTACAGCTCGACGGTGAAGCTGCCGGCGGCGGGGGATTTCGACGTCGCCTTCCTGCTCAACCAACCGCAGATCATCCATTGCTTCAGCACCGCGGTCGCCGCGGCGCCGGACGCCGCCCACCGCCGCACGCCACGGGTGGAGTTCCTTATGGATCGCCCGGTGGTGCGGCAGGGCAGCCCGTTCGTGGCGCGCTTCCGCCTGCTCGAAGGCAGCGGCGAACCGCGCGAGGGCGTGCGCGACCTGTCGCTGCGCTACTTCCTCGCGCCGTCGTCGCGGGCCCGCAGCAGCGAGGTGGAGGAAGTCGGCGAGGGCGTTTACCAGGCCGCGCTGCAGTTGAGCGAGGCCGGCGCCTGGTACTTGCATGTGCAGGCGCCGTCCCTGGGCGATGCCTTCGCCGAAAAAAACTACACCAGCCTGCGGGTGCTGCCCGCCAAGGCGCAATGACCCCAGCACGAGGAACGCGCGATGAAATCCGTCAAAGCCCGCAGTGTCCTGGCCCTGTGCCTGTTGGCCGGCGCCATCTCCACGGTTCACGCCCACGGCGGCGTCGATCATTCCGCCCATGACGCCCCCGCGGCCCATCAGGAAAAGACCCAGGTGCGTTTCGCCGATGTCGCCCTGCTGGACCAGGACGGCATGCCGGTGCGCCTGGAAAAAGACCTGGTCGGCGACCGCATTACCGTTATCGGTTTTATCTACACCCGCTGCACCACGGTGTGCCCGGTGGTCTCGTCGATCATGGGCAAGGTCCAGCAGCGCCTCGGTGGGCGGGTCGGCGAGGAGGTGCAGTTGGTGTCGCTGAGCGTCGATCCGCAGCACGACGACCCGAAACGCCTGAACGACTACGCCCGCGCCTTCCAGCACGGGCCGGGCTGGCGCTGGCTGACCGGCA
The DNA here is from genome assembly GCF_025466035.1 of Pseudomonas sp. 20P_3.2_Bac5. Classification (NCBI taxonomy): domain Bacteria; kingdom Pseudomonadati; phylum Pseudomonadota; class Gammaproteobacteria; order Pseudomonadales; family Pseudomonadaceae; genus Pseudomonas; species Pseudomonas sp. 20P_3.2_Bac5. Next base: position 8,489 of record NZ_JANLOA010000020.1, read on the forward strand.
CGCCTTACGCGGTGACCGAAACCCTCAAGGGCCTGGGCAGCTTCAGCGCCGACCTGAGCAACCACCCGCCGCTGATTCTCGTGGGCGATGGCCGCACCGGTCACTGGACGCGGTTCTACGGTTTCACCGACCCGGACAAGCTGGTCGGCGAAGTCGATCGCCTCAGCGCCCGCCGGGTCCATGCCCGCCACACCGCGATTGCCCAGGAGCACAGCCATGAGTGAAGTCAGCCTGCGTCGCCCCGGCATGAAGCCCCTCGACTGGCTGGTGCTCGGCGCCTGCCTGTGGATTTTCGCCAGCGTCGCCATGGCCCACGACGGCCATGCCAAGCCAGCGCCCGCTGAACCGGCAGCCGCCGCGCCGCCGCCAGTCGCGGGCGGTACCCGCGATGCCCAGGCGTATTTCACCGACACCGAGCTGCTGGACCAGAACGGCCGGCGCCTGCGTTTCTACAGCGACGTGTTGAAAGACAAGGTGGTGCTGCTCAACGTCATCTTCACCCACTGCAACGACGCCTGCCCGCTGATCACCCGCAAGCTGCGCGAGGTCCGCGAGGCGCTGGGCGACAAGGCCGCCGAGGTGACCTTCATTTCCATCAGCAGCGACCCGGCCAACGATACTCCCGAGGTGCTCAAGCGCTTCGCCGGGCAGCAGGGCGTGGACGGGCCGAACTGGCTGTTCCTCACGGGCGCCCAGGCCGATATCGACCGGGTGCTGGGGCGCCTCGGGCACATCTTGCCCAGCCCCGAACAGCATTCCACCCAGTTGATCGCCGGCGACGTGGCCGGCAAGCGCTGGAGCAAGATCCGCCCGGACGCGCCGCCGGCGGCCATCGCCCAGCGCCTGCAATTGATGACCTTGCCGTTGGCCGGGCGCTGAATCATGAAGCGCCTGTGCGCCACGCTGCTGCTGGCCGCGCTGAGCGTCGGCCAGGCCGCGCTCGCCCTCGACCTGAACGAGCAGGAAACCGCGGGCCAGCGCCTGTACCGCGAAGGGGTGGCGGCCGCCGATGGGCAGGTCACCGCGTTGGTCGGCGCGGCGGACATGCAGGTCCCGGCCAGCGTGGTGCCCTGCGCCAACTGCCATGGCCGCGATGGCCGTGGCCGCCCCGAAGGCGGGGTGCGCCCGCCCGAGCTGAGCTGGCAGCGGCTGGTGCTGGCGGGCGGTGAACGTCAGGTCAATGGCCGCCGCTACCCGGCCTACAGCGATGCCAGCCTGGCCCGGGCCATTCAGGAAGGCCGCGACCCGGCGGGCAACCGCCTGGACCCGGCCATGCCGCGTTTTTCCCTGTCCATGGCCGACCAGCGCAACCTCACCGCGTACCTCAAGCGCCTGGCCGAGGATCACGATCCCGGCGTCGAAGAGCAGTTTCTGCGCCTCGGCACGCTATTGCCCGCCGAGGGCGAGTTGGCGGAGGCGGCGCGGGTGGTGCGGGCGATCGTCGCCGGGCGCATCGAGGCGATCAATGCCAGCGGCGGCATCCATGGCCGCGCCTTGCAGTTGTCGGTGATCGACCCCGGCCCCGACCGGGCCAGCGCCGAGGCGGCCTTGACCCGCTTGCTCGACGAAGAGCAGGTGTTCGCCTTGGTCATGCCGCTGGCGCCGGCGCTGGACGACACCCTCGCCGCGCGCCTGGAGCAGGCCGGGGTGCCGCTGATCGGCGTCCGGGCCGAGGAAAATGACAGCCGGCAGATCTTCGATCCGCTGCCGGGGTTGCACGAGCAACTGCTGAGCCTGGCCGACTACGCCGCGGCGTCCCTCGACCTGCGCCAGCGCCCGGCGCGGATTCTCTATAGCGATCCGGCCTACGCCGCGCTGGGCCGCTTGCTGCTGGCGGACCTGCAACAACGCGGCTGGACGCAACTGCAACTGCAGCCGTTCGAAGGCCAGGCGGTGGCGGGCGAGGCGGTGTTTTTCCTCGGCCTGGCGCCGGCCTTCAGCGAATTGACCGCCGCGCTCCAGGCCGCGGGCCGCACGCCGTACCTGTTCGCCGCGTCCAGCCAGGTCGCCGGCGAGCTGATGCAGGTGCCGGAGCAGTGGTCGCGGCGGGTGTTCCTGGCCTATCCCTTCGTGCCCGGCGACTGGAGCCCGGCCGGTCGCGCGGCGCTCAACGACCTGCGCCGTCGCCAGGGGCTGGACGGCCGGCAGGCGCTGCTGCAGGTCGGCGCCTGGTGCTCGATGGTGCTGCTGGAAGAGGGCCTCAAGCGCGCCGGCCGCGATGCCAGCCGCGACAAGCTGGTCAACGCCCTGGAAAGCCTGCACGACATCGACACCGGCCTGACCCCGCCGCTGGGGTTCGGCCCCGGCCGGCGCCAGGGCCTGGCGGGCGCGCATGTGGTCACCCTGTCGATGCCCGGGCCGCTGTTCTACCCGGTGGCGCCTTATACCCGTCCGGCCGATCGGCCATGAGAGGTGTGCGATGAAGATATTCCTGTTGATCCTGGTGCTGATCGCCGCGGCCCAGGCGTTCCTGCTCAAGGCCGAGGAGGGCGGCGACGCGGCGGTGCGGGTCAACGGCGTGGGCATCAGCGCGTTGCGCGTGGAGCGCTATTTCGCCGAGTACCTGGAAGACCAGGGCCGCGCCCTCACCAGCATCCGCAGCCCGAGCCTGTACCAGCGCCTGCGCGAACAGGCGCTGGAGCAGTTGATCGCCAAGGAGCTGCTCTGGCAGGAAGCGCGCCGGCGTGGCATCGAGGTTGACGAAGCGGCCGTGCACGCGCGGCTCGAAGAGCTGCGCCGGGCCTTCCCCGACAGCGCCGGTTTCACCCGCGCCCTGGCCGATGCCGGCTTCGATGAGGCTTCGTTCGCCGACTACACTCGTCATGAGATCGCCGCGCAGCAGGTGTATTCACTGCTTGGCCAGGTCTCGCCGCCCACGGATGAAGAGGTGTTGGCGTTCCATCGGGAGCGCCGACAAACCGCGGCAAATGGCTCGAACCAACAGGACGAAAGCCCGGTCGAACGAGAGCAGGGACTCGCAGTGACCCACAACCTCCTCTTCGAACGACAACAGGCGCAGGCTCGCCAGGCGGCGTTGCAGCGTCTGCGGGCCGAGGCCCGGATCGAGCGGGCCGATACCCGGTGAGGCGGTTCCCCAGTGTTGGGGGAAGTCCAGGGGCAAAGTGCCATGCTGTCCCCGGGGTTGGGGGCAGCGGCCTTGGAGTGAAAGGGCAAAAGCAACAGAATCAACGGGTTAACCCCGTCATAAATCGCCGTCCGGGTCTGGCATGAAGCGTGCGTAAGCCTCTGCAAGGCCGCACTCAGCCGGATCGGGAAACCGCACCAGCATGTTCTTGGAGTCGACCTTGGTGAAGACAGTTCTGGTAGTCGATGACGAACAGACGCTTGCGCAGAATCTCCAGGCTTACCTGGAAGCACAGGGTCTGAGCGTCCATGTTGCCCACGACGGAGCAAGTGCCATCGGCCTGGCCGAGCGCATCGAGCCCGACGTGACCGTGCTGGATTATCGTTTGCCCGATATGGAGGGATTTCAGGTTCTGGAGGCCGTGCGTTCGCACAGGGACTGCCACTTCGTGTTGATCACCGCGCACCCGACCGCTGAGGTCCGTGAGCGCGCTGCCCGGCTCGGCGTCAGTCACATCCTGTTCAAGCCCTTTCCCTTGGCGGAACTGGCGCGCGCTGTCTTCGACCTGATGGGTATCGCGCGTACGTCCAGAGCCGGGAGCAACACGGACACGGGTTTCGTCGAACGCCGCCGGAGCGCAAACGAGAGTTTCCCCTTGCAGTTGTATGACGGCACCTGGGTTATGGCGGATAGACGACGCAACGGCGCGACACCGCCCCCACCCGACGACGATCAACTGCTCACCGGGGAGTAGGCGCGAGCACACCGACCCCGGCTCGCCGCGCCTCGTGCGTTGGAGAGCAGGCCATGGAACCCGTGTCGCTCGCTGTACCCCCGGCAACCGCCGTCACCCCGGCAATCCTTGAACGCACCTTGCTCGGCCAGGCCCGCGAACAGGCCGGGCACAGCGGCGAACGCCTGCTCGATTGCCTGCGCAGCCTGGTCGCCCTGGCGCCCGCCGAGTTCGTCGCGGCGCTCGGCAGCCACCTGCATTACCCGGTGCTGGACAGCCAGCGCCTGCTCGCCGCCACCCCGTTGTTCACCCAGGTCAGCCTGGCCCAGTGCCTGAAACGCGAATTCGTCCTTATCGAACTGGACGGCGAGCGTGTGGGCGTCTTCGCCGACCCGTTCGACGGCGAGCGCCTGGCCTGGATCGACGAGCACCTGCAAGGCGCGCCGCTGTACCTGGCGCAAGCCGCGGACCTGGCGCTGTTTCTCGCCCGCCAGGAAGAAAACTTCCACGCCGTCGACTCGCTCGGCAGCGAGGCCGAGGGCGGCGTTGAAACCGAGGCGCTGCAAAGCCTGTCGCTGACCAGCATCAGCGAAGACCAGAGCCGGGTGGTCAAGCTGGTCAACTCGACGCTCTACGACGCGCTGAAAATGCACGCCAGCGATATCCACCTCGGCGTCACCGGCAGCGGCCTGGTGATCAAGTACCGCATCGACGGCGTGCTCACCGCCATCAGCAAGGTCAGCGGCAGCGAGTTCGCCGACCAGGTGATCTCGCGGATCAAGGTCATGGCCGAGCTGGATATCGGCGAAAAGCGCGTACCCCAGGACGGCCGTTTCAAGATCGGCATCAGCGCCCGGCAGATCGACTTTCGTGTGTCGATCATGCCCAGCATCTTCGGCGAGGACGCGGTGTTGCGGGTGCTGGACAAGCAGGACCTGGCCGACCGCGTCAGCGGCGTGCAGCTTCAGGCCCTGGGCTTCGAGGAACAGACCCTGCGCAGCCTGCGTCGGCTGGCGGGCGAACCCTACGGCATGATCCTGGTCACCGGCCCCACCGGCAGCGGCAAGACCACCACGCTGTACGCGATGATCAGCGAGATCAACCACGGCCACGACAAGATCGTCACCATCGAAGACCCGGTGGAATACCAGTTGCCGGGGGTGTTGCAGATCCCGGTCAACGAGAAAAAGGGCCTGACCTTCGCCCGTGGCCTGCGCTCGATCCTGCGCCATGACCCGGACAAGATCATGGTCGGCGAAATCCGCGACCCGGACACCGCGCAGATCGCCGTGCAGTCGGCGCTCACCGGGCACCTGGTGTTCACCACCATCCACGCCAACAACGTCTTCGATGTGATCGGCCGCTTCAGCCAGATGCAGGTCGACCCCTACAGCTTCGTCTCCGCCCTCAACGCCGTGCTTGCCCAGCGCCTGATTCGCCTGGTCTGCCCGCATTGCGCGCGGCCACACCAGCCGGACGCCGAGGAACTGGCCGCCTCGGGCCTGGGTGCGACGCCGGTCGAGGGTTGGCAGTTCGTCCAGGCCCCCGGTTGCGGCCAATGCCGTGGCAGTGGTTATCGCGGGCGCACGGCCATCGCTGAACTGCTGCACCTGGACGACGACCTGCGGCAGATGATCGTCGAACGCCAGCCCCTTTCCCGGATCAAGGCCCATGCCTGCCAGCGCGGCCTGCGCCTGTTGCGCGGCTCGGCGCTGGAACTGGTTCGTGAGGGCCGCACCACTCTGGAGGAGATCAATCGTGTCACGTTTATCGCCTGATCGATTCGTCGCCGTGCTCGGCGCCCAGGGTGTCGGCCTGTGCCGTCGCCAGGGCCGCCAGCAGCACTGGCTGGCCAGCGTTGCGGTGGACGCCGGACGCGAACACCTCGCCGAGGTCGCCCTCGACGCCCTCGCCACGCTGCTCGCCAGCCACGCCGGCAAAGGCGGGCGCCTGAGCGTGGTGGTGGCGGCGCAGTACTGCCGCTTCTGCCTGGTGCCGTGGAGTGACGGCATCACCCGGCCGCAGGAATTCGAGGTCTACGCCCGCGCCTGTTTCGAACGCTGCTACGGGCAGGCGCTGGATGACTGGGCGATCGTCCTGTCGCCAGAGCCGGCTGGCTGCGCGCGAATCGCCGCGGCCTTGCCCGACGCGCTGTTGCAAGGACTCGCCACGCGCTGCCGCGCCGCGCACCTGAAACTGGACGCGGTGCAGCCGTACCTGATGGCGGCCTGGAACCACTTTGCCGGGCAGGTGCCGGGCAACGATTTTCTCTTTGCCCTCGCCGAGCCGCAGCGCTGTGTCTACCTGCTGGCCCGCGACGGCGGCTGGCAGCAGATCCGCAGCCAGGGCGTCGGCGACAGCGACCCGGAACTGGCGGCGTTGCTGGCCCGCGAGTGCAACCTGCACGCCGGGCAGGCCGACTTGCGCCTGTTCGTGCATGCGCCGGCACGCCGCGCACCGAAGCCGTTGCTGGACGCGGTGCAGTTGCTGGAACTGGACGAGCCCGCCGCGCTGTTGCCCAGCATGGCCCGGGTGGTGGCCTGACATGGGCCGCCTGCAGCTCGACTTCATCCCGCCACGGCGTGGCCCGCTGAGCTGGGCGCCGCTGCTGCTCGGCGCCGGCCTGCTGCTGGCCAGCCTGGCCTGGCAACACCAGCTCGATGGGCAACAGGCGCAACTGCACCAACAGGTGCGTCAGGCCGAACAGCAACTGGGCCTGCGCGCCCGCGACGTCGCCGCGCTGACCCCGGCCCAGAGCCGTGAGCAGGCGCAGAAACTGGCGCGGATGCGCAATCTGACGCAGCAATTGCAGCGCCCTTGGGACAGCCTGTTCAGCCTGCTGGAAGGGCTGCCGCAAGAAGACATCGCGCTGCTCAGCCTGAGCCCGGATGCGCGCAAAGGGCAGGTGCGGATCAGCGCCGAAGCCCGCGACCTGGAAGCCATGCTGGCGTTTCACAAACGCCTGGAAGCCAGCGCCGAACTGCACGACGTGTCGCTGCTCAACCACGAAATCCTCGTCAAGCAGCCGGAGCGTCCGGTCCTGTTCAACCTGTCGGCCCATTGGGAGAGCGGCGATGCGCGTCTCTAGCCTGCATGTCCATGAATACCTGCGACGGCTCGGCTGGGCAGCGTTGGCCGGCATCGCCCTGATGCTCGGCGCGGCGCTGCACGGCGCCGGCCAGCTTGCTCAGTGGCAGGAACTGCACGCCCTGCAAACGCGCAGCGACGAGGTCGGCGAACAACTCGCCCAGGTCCGCCGTGGCGAACGTCAGCCCGCCGCCGCCAGCGTCGATCCATTGCAGGGCCTGCAACAGCAATTGCCGGCGCAACCGGAAGCCACCGAGGCCATCAAGCGCCTGTACCGCCTGGCCCGGGACGAAAAAATCAGCCTGTCCCGCGGCGAATACGCCCTCGGTGTGGACCCGGACACCCAGCTTGCGCGCTACCAGATTCTCCTGCCGCTGCGCGGCAGCTACCTGCAGATCCGCCGCTTTCTCCAGGCCCTGCTGGCGCAGATGCCGGCGCTGGTGCTGGAAGACATCGACCTGCAACGCAAACGGATCGGCGACAGCGAGCTGACCGGGCGCATCCGCATGACCCTTTACCTGTCGAGGTCGTGATGAACACTCAGCGGCTGTTGGGCTGGACCGCTTTTCTCGGTGTATCGGGCGCCCTGGCCTGGGCACCGGGGTTTTTCTTCGAAACGCAGGCGCCGGACGACAGCGCCGCCGTGATCGCCGCCCCGCGCAGCGCCATCCCTGCGCCAAAGGCCCAGGCCGCGGTGCGCGAAACCCTGAAAACGCCGCCCCGCGACCTGTTCGCCAGCAAGCAGTGGAAGCCGGCCACGGTGTTGGCGACAGTTACCGAGCAGCCACTGGTGGTGGCGCCGGTGGAGGTGCTGCCGGTGGCGCCGGCGCTGCCGTTCCAGTTTGTCGGGCGCCTGGATGATCGCGACGACCAGCGCGTGTTCCTGCAAGCCGGGGAAAAACTCTACGTCGTGCGTCGCGGCGACGTGATCGACGACACCTACCGGATCGAACAGATCTCCGCCACCGAGCTGAGCCTGGTCTACCTGCCCATGCACCTGTCCCAGACCTTGTCTGTAGGGAGCGCACCATGATTTCGCCAGTCGTTCACAAACCCGCGCCGTTTCTGCTGCTGGCGCTGTTCGTCGCCGTCGCCGGTTGCGGCACCAGTGCCGTGCGCAAGGACGGCCAGGCGCTGATCGCCGAAGGGCAATACGAGGCCGGCATCGCCGTGATCGAACAGGCGCTGGTCGAGTCGCCGCGGGATACCGAGCTGAATATCGCCCTGGCCCAGGGCCGGGCCAAGGCGGTGGAAGCGCTGCTGACCCAGGGTGACAGCGACCGCTCGCGCCACGATTTCGCCGGGGCGCGGATGGCCTACGGCCGGGTGCTGACCCTGGAACCGAACAACCGCCGTGCCCAGGACGCGGTGCGCGAGATCGAACAACTGCGCAACATCGACGAACGCACCGCCCTCGGCCAGGCGGCGCTGCGCCGGGGCGACCTGTTCGGCGCCGAGCGGCACATGCGCGAGGTGCTCCTGCTCGACCCGCAAAACCAGGGCGGCCTGGCCCTGCGTAAAGACATCGAACAGGTGCAGGCGCGCACCGCCCAGCCCAACCCGCAACTGCGCGGCAAGCTGGAGCGGCCGGTGACCCTGGAGTTTCGCGACGCCAACCTGAAGACCATCTTCGAGGTGCTGTCCCAGGTCGCCGGGCTCAATTTCATCTTCGACAAGGACCTGCGCCCGGACATGAAGGCGACCATCTTCGTCCGCGAGGTGCGCATAGAGGACGCGGTGGCGCTGCTGCTGGAGCAGAACCAGTTGCACCAGAAAGTGGTGAATGAAAACACCCTGTTGATCTACCCGGATTCGCCACAGAAAACCAAGGATTACCAGGAACTGGTGATGCGCACCTTCTACCTCACCAGCATCGACGCCAACACCGCGCTGAACATGGTCAAGACCATGCTCAAAACCCGCGACGTGTTCGTCGACGAGCGTTTGAACACCCTGACCATGCGCGACACCCCCGACGCCGTGCGCATGGCCGAGAAGCTGTTGCAGTCCCAGGACCAGTCCAACCCGGAAGTGGTGCTGGAAGTGGAGGTGATGGAAGTGGCCCGCTCGCGGATCCTCGACCTCGGCCTGCAATGGCCCAACACCTTCGGCGTGGTCAACAGCGACGGCACCGGCGTGGGCCTGCTCAACCAGTTGCGCGGCATCAACTCTTCGCGGATCTCCATCGCGCCGTCGCCGCAACTGAAGATCAACGCCCAGGACAACGACATCAACACCCTGGCCAGTCCGGTGATCCGCGTCAGCAACCGCGAGCAGGCGCGCATCCATATCGGCCAGCGGGTGCCGATCATCAGCGCTACCTCGGTGCCGTCGACCCAGGGCCCGGTGATCACCGAAAGCGTCACCTACCTGGATGTCGGTCTGAAACTCGAAGTGACCCCGGTGGTGCACCTGAACAATGAAGTGGCGATCAAGATTGCGCTCGAAGTCAGCAACGCCACGCCGCTGGAACCGACCCGTCAGGGCACCATTCCGGTCCAGGTCGATACCCGCAACGCCCAGACCAGCCTGCGCCTGCACGATGGCGAAACGCAGATCCTCGCCGGGCTGGTGCGCAATGACCACGGCGCCAGCGGCAACAAGATTCCCGGCCTTGGCGACATCCCCGGCCTGGGCCGGCTGTTCGGCAGCAACAAGGACAATGTCGGCAAGTCCGAACTGGTGCTGTCCATCACCCCGCGCATCGTGCGCAACCTGCCGTACCAGAGCCCGTCGGACATGGAGTTCGCCACCGGCACCGAAACCAGCCTGCAGATCCGCAACCTCAACCGTGCCGGCGACATGGCCGAGCCGGCGCCGGATGCGGCGGTGAGCGACACCTCGATCGCCGGGAGACCCTGAGCCATGAAACGCGCGCAAAGCGGGTTCACCCTGATCGAAGTGGTCATCACCCTGGCCCTGATCGGCCTGCTGGCGGCCATCGCCGCGCCGCTGACGGAAACCGTGATCCGGCGCGGCAAGGAGCAGGAACTGAAGACCGCGCTCTACCAGTTGCGTGATGCCATCGACGCCTACAAGCGCGCCTGGGATGCCGGTTATATCGAGAAAAACCTCAACGCCAGCGGCTATCCGCCAAGCCTCGAGGTGCTGGTGGACGGGGTACGCGACGTGCGCAGCGCCAAGGGCGCGAAGTTCTACTTCTTGCGGCGCATTCCCCATGACCCGCTGCGCCCGGCCGGGCGCGACGACGACAGCGGTTGGGGCCTGCGTGGCTACGACAGCGGGGCGGACAACCCGCGCCCCGGCGAGGACGTGTTCGACGTGTATTCCCAGGCCCCCGGCAAGGGCCTCAACGGCATCGCCTACAGCCAGTGGTGACGACAATGCGCCAGAGCAAGGGCTTTACCCTGATCGAGTTGCTGGTGGTGATGGCGATCATCGCCACCCTGGTGACCATCGCCATGCCGCGTTACTTCAGCAGCCTGGAGCAGTCGAAGGAAACCACCCTGCGCCAGAGCCTGGCGGTGTTGCGTGAATCGCTCGATCACTACTACGGCGACACCGGGCATTACCCCGAGTCGCTGGAGCAACTGGTGGAGCAGCGCTACCTGCGCGCTGCGCCGCTGGACCCGATCACCCAGCGCCGCGATCTCTGGCAGGTGCTGCCGCCACCCGACGGCGTGGCCGGCGCGGTGGGCGATATCAAGAGCGGTGCAACCGGGAGGGCGCGCGATGGCAGCCTTTATGCCGAGTGGTAAGGCGGCCGAGGCCGGCTTTACCTACCTGGGCGTGCTCTTGCTGATCGCCGTCAGCGGCATGGCCATGGGCGCCGCCGGGCAACTCTGGTCGAGCCAGGCGCTGCGCGAACGCGAGCAGGAACTGCTGTGGGTCGGCAGCCAGTACGCCCAGGCCCTGCGCAGCTACTACCGCGCCTCGCCGGGGCTGGCGCAGTACCCGCAGGCGCTGGACGAACTGCTGGAGGATTCGCGCTTCCCCAACCTCAAGCGGCATATCCGCCGGCTCTACCCGGACCCGATCACCGGCAGCGACGACTGGGGTCTGGTGCGTTCCATCGACGGGCGCATCACCGGTGTCTACAGCCGCTCGCAAGGCGTGCCGCGCAAGCAGTCCGGGTTTGCCGCGCAGTGGGCGGATTTCGAGGGACTGGGGCATTACGCCGACTGGCAGTTCGTCGCCGAGCAGGCGTTCACCGGCGAGACGCCCCGGCGTCCCGCGGCGGGGGTGGCGCCATGAACCGCTGGCGGTGTGTCGCCGTGCTGTCGCTGGCCCTGCTCGGGGCGCAAGCGCGGGGCGGCGAGGAGGACGAGATGATGGGGTTCATCGTCGATTCCACCATCAGCCACATCGGCCACGACTTCTATTACAGCTTCGCCGAGCGCCTGCGTGCCACCAGCCGCCTGGATTTCAACCTGGTGGTACGGGAAAAGCCGGACCCGCGCTGGGGCAGCCTGGTGTCGGTCGAGTATCAGCAACGGGTGGTGTACCGGCGGTTCCTGCCACCCAACACCGTGGAACTCAAAGACGCGGCCTATGAGGCCGCCGATCTGGTCAAGGCGCAGGTCATCCAGCGCAAGCTGGAGTCGCTGCTGCAGGACACCACCGATCTGGAGAGGGACGAGCTATGAACACCACCATCGCCCACCGTCTGGCCTGCGCCGTATTCCTCGCGGCCTGCGCCCAGGCGTCGGCCACCGAACTGGTGCACACGCCGATCAACCCGTCGTTCGGCGGCAACCCGCTGAACGGCACCTGGCTGCTGAACAACGCCCAGGCGCAGAACGACCATGACGACCCGTCCATTGGCGGCCGCTCGGCCTACACCGGCACCACCGCCCTGGAGCGCTTCAGCAACCAATTGGAGTCGCGAATGCTCTCGCAGTTGCTGGACAACATCGCCAATGGCAACAGCGGCAGCATGTCCACCGACTCCTTCATCATCAACGTGATCGACGATTCCGGGGCCTTGAGCATTCAGGTGACTGACCGGGCGACGGGCGAAGTGTCGGAAATCCAGGTCAACGGGCTGAATCCTTGAGCCGGGCCGAAAGGGGAGTGATGAACATGAAACGTCTATTGGGCACCCTGCTGATTCTCGCCACGTTGCAAGGTTGCGGACTGCGTGAACCGATGTCGGCCGATGACACCGAGACCCCGACCCTGACCCCGCGCGCCTCGACCTACTACGACCTGCTCAACATGCCGCGCCCCAAGGGCCGGTTGATGGCGGTGGTGTATGGCTTTCGCGACCAGACCGGGCAGTACAAACCGACCCCGGCCAGTTCCTTTTCCACCAGCGTCACCCAAGGCGCGGCGAGCATGCTGATGGATGCCTTGCAGGCCAGCGGCTGGTTCATGGTGCTGGAGCGCGAAGGGCTGCAGAACCTGCTGACCGAGCGCAAGATCATCCGCGCCTCGCAGAAAAAGCCGGACACGCCGCTGAACATCCAGGCCGAACTGCCGCCGTTGCAGGCGGCCAACCTGATGCTCGAAGGCGGCATCATCGCCTACGACACCAACGTGCGCAGTGGCGGCGAAGGGGCTCGCTATCTCGGCATCGACATCTCCCGCGAGTACCGGGTGGACCAGGTCACCGTCAACCTGCGGGCGGTGGACGTGCGCAGCGGACAGGTACTGGCCAACGTCATGACCAGCAAGACCATCTACTCCGTGGGGCGCAGCGCCGGGGTGTTCAAGTTCATCGAATTCAAGAAACTGCTGGAAGCGGAAGTGGGCTACACCACCAACGAGCCGGCGCAGCTTTGCGTGCTGTCGGCGATCGAAGCGGCGGTGGGGCATTTGCTGGCCCAGGGCATCGAACGGCGGCTGTGGCAGGTGGCGGGGGATGGCAGTGGCGACAAGGCGGTGCTGGATCGGTATCTGGGGCAGTATCAGCGGCCTTGAGATTGAGCGCCGCTTGGGTATCTACAGTTCGCGATTACCTGGGCGATACGGCGCTCAAATCTCACTGCCGTTGCATATAACTCAACGTCATCCGACTCAACGCCCGGATCCCCACCGCCAGGCTCGGATCATCCACCTGGAACCCCGGCGAATGGGTCGGCCACACCGGCTTGTCGGCCAAGGCCGGCGGGGTGACACCCATGCGCATGAAGATGCCAGGAATCTCCCGGGCATATTCGGCGAAGTCGTCCGCGCCATAGGTCCCGTTGTCGATCTTTACCGGGGTGGTGGAAACCTGCTCCAGCACTGGCAACAAGCTGTCCACCAAGGCCGTGTCGTTGTGCCCGGCCCGGTAGTTGCCGGGCAAATAATCAATCTCGGCACTGGCCCCGGACGCTTCGGCGATCTTCTCCGCAGTGCGGCGCATGCGTTGCAACACGTCCTCTCGCTGCTCGTCACTGACGGTCCGGATCGATCCCTCCAGGCGCACTTCAGCCGGGATGATGTTGTGGCGGTCGCCCGCTTCGATGCGGCCGACGGAGATCACCGGCGCCGGCAGCACGCTGAGGTTGGACTGGCGGCTGGGAATGGTCTGCCAGGCGAGAATGGTCTGGGCCGCCACGGGCACCGGATCGATGCCGGTCCAGGGGAACGCGGCGTGGGTCTGGCGACCCTTGATCCGGGCGACGAAGGTGTCCGCCGCCGCGGTGGTGCGGGTGCGGCTCAGGGTGAAGGTGCCGGCCGTGCCGGCGGTGACGTGGATGCCGAAGATCACCGCCGGCGCCGGGTTTTGCAGCACGCCTTGTTCGATCATCAGTTTCGCGCCACCAGCTTCGCCCAGCGGCGGGCCTTCTTCGGCGGGCTGGAAGATCAGCTTGAGTGTGCCGGGCAGCTCGTCGCGCCGCGCCGCCAGCACTTCGGCCACGCCGAGGGCCATGGCCATGTGCGCGTCGTGGCCGCAGGCGTGCATCACGCCAACGTCCTTGCCGCGGGTGCGCAGGTCACCGCTCGGGTCCGGGACGCGGACGGTGGAGGCGAAGGGCAGGCCGGTCTGTTCGGTCAGGGGCAGGGCGTCCAGCTCGGCGCGGATCGCTACAACTGGCCCCGGCTTGCTGCCGCGCAGGATGCCGACCACGCCGGTGTGGGCGACGCCGGTCTGCACCTCCAGGCCCAGCTCGCGCAGGCGTTTGGCGATGCGCTTGGCGGTCTCGACCTCGCGGTTGCCCAGTTCCGGGTGTTGGTGGATTTCGTGACGAAGCGCGATCACGCCGGGCAGGGCCTTGGCGATGCGCGCATCGAGGTCGCCCCAGTCCGCCGTCGGCGCGGCGCTGATCGGCCCCGCGAGCAGGCCGAGGAACAAGGCAACCAGCGTTTTACGGTACGGCGGCATGCGGGCTTTCCGTGCTCAGTAAGTGAAAGCGATCGGCGGGTAGTTGCCGTTCACCAGGTAGTCGCCGATGGCCTTGTACTTGTAGGCCACGGCGTCGTGGGTGGTGTGGGTGCGGGCGTTGCGCCAGTGGCGGTCGAAGTTGTAGCGCGACTGGGTGGTGGCGGCGCCGCCGACTTCATAGAGACGCTCGCAGACATGCAGCGCGGCGCGGGTCGAGGCGATCTTGGCTTCGGCCACGGCGATCGACGAACGGGCCAGCAAGGCGTCCAGTTCTTCTCCGGCCAGCAGGCCCTGCAACTGGCTGCGGGCGGCGAGGTCGACGGTCAGCGCGGCCTTTTCCACCAGCGCTTCGGCGCCATGGATCGCCGCCGACAGATCGCCCACGGTGTGCAGGATGTACGGGTCGTTGCGCGCCTGGTCGACACCGCTTTCACGCACCGGACGGGCGCCGGTGCGCGACCACGCCACGGCATCGTCCAGCGCCGCCAGGCCGATGCCGATATCGATGGCGCAGTGGATCAGTTGCGCGCTGGCGCCGATGTAGTTGCGCCGCTGGTACCACTCGGCCAGGGGAATCACCTGCTCCGGTAGCACCGTGACGTTTTCCAGCAAGGTGGTGCCGCTGGCGGTGATGCGCTGGCCCATGCCGTCCCAGTCGTCGAGCAGGGTGATGCCGGGGGTGTTCGCCGGCAGCATGACGTAGACCGCGTTGCCGTCCTCGTCCACCGCCTGGACCTTCAGCAGGTCGGCGAACAGGCAGCCGGTGCTGTAGAACTTGCTGCCGTTGAGCACCAGCCGCTCGCCCTGGCGTTCCAGGCGGGTGTGGATTTCACCGCGGAATTTGCCGCTGCGTTCGGCGATGGCGCCGGAGGACAGTTGCCGCTCGGCGAAGGCGCCGAGGTAACGCCGTTGCTGGTCTTCATGGGCGATCAGGCGCAGGTGCTCGACGGTGGCGAAGTGCGGGAACAGCGCCTGGGCCACGCTCGGGTCGGCCTTGGCCAGGGTGATGAAAATCCGCGCCACGTCCACTTGGCTGACATCGCCGCCGCCCAGTTCGACCGGAACCCGCGCGGCGCCGAGGCCGGATTCGCGGATCAGGTCCAGTTGCGCGTGGGGCAGGATGCGCTGCGCGTCGCGTTCGGCGGCGCCAGGCTGGATGTGGGTGGCCAGTTCAGTGGCCAGTGCCAGGTAATCGGTCATGAGTCAGTCTCGAAAAGGAAATCAGGGTGCATCGCGCAAGGCCTGGCGCGGAACGCCGAACAACAGGATCAGGGTGCCGCACGCCACGAGGGCGGCGACGATGTACAGCGCCAGGCTGATTTCGCCTGTGTTGGTCTTGATCGTGCCGATCATGATCGGCGTCAGCAGGCTGCTGACCTGTCCGCAGCAGTTGACCAGCGCCAGGCCGGCGGCGCGGGCGCGGTCGGACAGGTAATAGGTGGGAATGGTCCAGAACACCGCCGTCGCCACCAGGTAACCGCTGGTCATCAGGGTCAGCAGGGCGATGGCCGACCAGGGACCGGCGATCAGGTTGGGCAGCAGGGTCATCGCCAGCGCCGCCGTCAGCCCGCCCAGCGCGAAGTGCCAGCGGCGCTCCTGGTGCAGGTCGGAGTGACGGCAGGCCCAGAGCATCACGCCCACGCCGACCACATAGGGCAGCGCCGAGAGCAGGCCGAGCTGGCCGAGGTTGCTGACCCCGGCGTCGCGGATGATCGACGGTGCCCAGATGTTGGTGACGTTGCCGGTGCACATGATGGTCAGGCAGTAGGCGAGGGTGATGAACCAGACCTTGCGGTCTTTCAGCGCTTCGACGAAACGCTGGTGACCGCCGGGTTTGCGGCTCGCCCGTTCATGGGCCAGGGCGCCTTCGATGGCGCGTTTTTCGTCCGCGCTGAGCCACTTGGCGTTGGCCGGTTTGTCGTCCAGCCAGTACCAGGCGAACAGCCCGGCCAGCACCGGCGGGATGCCGGTGATCACGAACAGCCACTGCCAGCCGCTGAACCCGGCAAACCCGGCGAAGTGGCCCATGATCCAGGTGGACAGCGGCCCGCCGACGATGCCGCAGACGGCGATGGCCATGATGAAGCGCGAGGTGATCCGCGCCCGGTACGCGGCCGGGAACCAGTAGGTCAGGTACAGGATCACGCCGGGGAAGAAGCCGGCCTCGGCGGCGCCCAGCAATATCCGCAACACGTAGAACTGCCCCGGCGTCTGGGCGAACGCGGTGGCGATGGTCACCAATCCCCAAAGGATCATGATGCGGGTCATGGTCTTCTTCGCGCCGAACTTCTCCAGCAGCAGGTTGCTGGGGATTTCGAACAGCAGGTAGCCGATGGAGAACACCCCGACGATGATGCCGAAGGTGGCATCGCTGATGTTCAGGTCGGCCTTGAACTGCAAGTGGGCGAAGCTGATGTTGACCCGGTCGAGCCAGTTCAGCACGAAGCACAGGAACAGGAACGGCATGATGCGCCACGCCAGCTTGCGGTACAGGCGCTGGTCGAAGGCGGTGGCGTCCGCCGCGGGGGCGGCGGACGAGGTTGCGGACAGGCTGCCGGGAGTGCTCATCGGATTACCAGCTCACGTCGACTTTGCCGAAGAAGTACGCGCCTTCCAGCCCGTACGGCGAGTACCAGCTATAGGTCGGGTCGTCGGTGGGGAAGAAGTAGAAGCGCTTGGCTTCGTCGTTGAGCTGCTGCGGACGGCGGTCGAAGATGTTCTCGCCGCCGACGGTCACTTTCACCGCGTCGCTGATCCAGTAGCCCAGGCTCAGGTCGGTGATGAAGGCGGCGCGGATTTCCTCGTCGCGGCTGGCGGAGATCTGGTTGCGGCCGGTGACCCGGGAGTAGCGGGTGCCCTTGAGCGTGACGTCGAAGTCGCCCAGTTGCCAGGCGGCGGTCAGCGAGGTGACGTTTTTCGGGTAGGCGCTGGTCAGGTTGCCCTGGCGGTCGCGGCCCACGGCGCTGACGCCGGTGCCGGCCAGTGCGTCGGGTTCCTTGATCTTCTCGATGGTCTGCAGGCTCTGGTTGCTCAGCAGGGTCCACTTGGTCTTGCCGTACTCGCCGAGGTCGTAGCGATAGTCCGCCACCAGGTCGATGCCGCGGGTGCGGGTGTCGGCCAGGTTGCCGAAGTAGGAGACGATCTGGTTCGGGTCCAGGCCGTTGGCCGCCAGCACGTTGGACACGGCGGTGCCTTGCAGGTTGCTGGTCTGCAGGACGCGGTCCTTGATGTCGATCTGGTACAGGTCGACGGTGACGTTGAGGTTGTCGGTCGGCGTGGCGACGAAACCGAGGCTGTAGTTCAGCGATTTCTCGGGCTTGAGCTGCTTGGCGCCGAGCGCTTTGCCAGCCGCGTCGTCGACGGTGACGTAGCGGGTGGTGGCCTGTTCCAGTACGCCGGTCAGCGGGCTGGTGCGCCAGGCGGTGAGCGACGACGAGTAATACTGCTGCTGCAGCGACGGCGCGCGGAAACCGTTGCTGATGGTGCCGCGCACGGCGAACGCCGGGGTGAAGGCGTAGCGGGTGGAGAGTTTGCCGCTGCCGGTGTCGCCGAAGTCGCTGTAGTGCTCGAAACGCCCGGCGAGGCTGACGTCCCACTGGTCGGTGAGGCTCTGGCTGAGGTCGATGTAGCCGGCGGTGTTGGTCCGTGAATAGTTGTGTGCGTCGGCTGGGGTGAAGCCCACCAGGCCTGGCGCGCCGGGGTTCGGGCGCTGGCCGGCGAGCGGGTGGCCGACCGGGAACACGTAGCCGCCATCGGCATAGGAGGCGTAGTCGCCGTCCTGGATTTCGAAGCCGTCGCGGCGGAATTCCAGGCCGGTGGACACGTTCAGCGGCTTGGCGAACAGGCCGGTGTCGAAGGCGCGGGTCAGGTCGAGGTTGTTGGTCCACTGGCTGGCGATCAGATGGCCGCCGTCCATGTCGCGCGGGCTGTCCGGGCCGAGGGACGGGTTCAGCGACTTCTCGTTGCGGGTGTTGGCGTCGTTGCGGCCGTAGCTGGTGCTCAGGTCGAGTTTCCAGCCCGCTACATCGTCATTGCGCAGGCCGACCACGGTCTGGAAGTCATCCTCTTCCACCACGAAGCGCGGCGAGAAACCTTCCGGGTACACCGAGACGATGTTCTGCGGCGAGTTGGCGGTGCGGTAGGTGCCCCAACTGGTGGAGTTGCGGTGGCTGAGGGTGGAGAAGGAATACAGGCTGACGGTGTCGTTCAGCGGCAGTTCGGCGTTGTAGCCGAAGTTGTAGGTCTGCGAACGCGGCTGGCCGAGCTGCTGGCGGTAGCGGCTTTCGCTGTTCTCGCGCGGGTCGGCGGCGCCGTTGACCGGGAAATAGATGCGCGTGCGCTCCGGCACCGCGCCGGCGACGTTGGAGCTTTCCTGAATCCCGATATCGGCGCTGAGGCTGAAGAAACCGTCGTTGGGCAGGGCGAAGCCCTGGTTGATCTGGCCCTGGCCGCGGGCGCCGAAGTTGCCCTTGCCGCCGATGCGGTTCTCGTACTGGCCGTACAGCGCGCTGGCGCTGCCGCCGGAATCGTTCTTCTTGAGGATGATGTTGATCACCCCGGCGATGGCGTCCGAGCCGTACTGCGCGGCGGCGCCGTCGCGCAGCACTTCGATGTGGTCGACGGCGCTGACCGGGATCAGGTCGAGGTCGGCCGGCGACTGGCCGCTGGAGGTGGCGGCGGTCTGCACGAAGATCAGCGACGTGTTGTGGCGGCGCTTGCCGTTGACCAGCACCAGCACATGGTTGCCGCCGAGGCCGCGC
This sequence comes from Pseudomonas sp. 20P_3.2_Bac5, assembly GCF_025466035.1. Lineage (NCBI taxonomy): Bacteria > Pseudomonadati > Pseudomonadota > Gammaproteobacteria > Pseudomonadales > Pseudomonadaceae > Pseudomonas > Pseudomonas sp. 20P_3.2_Bac5. Next base: position 27,427 of record NZ_JANLOA010000020.1, read on the forward strand.
AGGGTCGCGGACTTCACCGACAGCCCGGTGCCGCCGGTGAAACCGGCCGCATTGGTGTAGGAGGGCACGCTGGCGGCGAGGGCGTCGCGCAGGTTCTGTTTGCCCGAGCGCGCCAGGTCATCGGCGCTGATCACGTCGATCGGCGCCAGGCTCTTGGCCACGGTGCGGCCGCTGTCGCGGGCGCCGGTGACGACCACGGTTTGCAGCGCGGTGTCGCTGCTCGGGGTTTCGGCGGCCAGGGCCAGTGGGGTGACGCACAGTCCGAGGATGCCCGCGGTCAGCAGGTTGAGCCTGGGATGGAAAGTGTTGGGGCGAGACATGGTGAGGCTCCGGTGAGGTGCCGCTTTCCATTCCTGGTGGTGGGTGTTCCTGACAGTACTGGCGAGGCGATGTTGTGTTGGCAGTTTCTGGTTATCGGTAACGCATGACGTCCTGGCGGGCCTGGTCGACCAGGGCCATGTGGTGTGTCAAATGGCGCTTGCGTTGCGCCAGGAGCAGGGCCTTGGTCCATTCCATGGCCTTGGCCGAATGTCCGGCCAGTTGCGCCGCCAGCTCTAGCGCTGCGGTGTGCGGGTCTTCAGCGATGCGGTTGATCAGCCCGAGGCGCAGCGCTTCTTCGGCGTCGAAGCTGCGGGCGCTGAGCATGATGTCCAGTGCGGCTGCCTCGCCAATCAGCGTCGGCAGGGTGATCGCGCTGAAACCGGAGAGCATGCCGTGACGCACTTCCGGGAAGCTGAAGCGGGTGTCGGGACGGGCGATGCGGAAATCGCAGTGGATCGCCAGGCTGATGCCCAGTCCAAGGGTGTGGCCGTGCAAGGCGGCGACCACCGGCTTGTGCAGTTCCAGGCCGACGCCGGGCAGGGCGCGGGCCAGCAGGTCGCTGGCGACGGCTTCGCCAGTGGCTTCGATTTCCTTGAGGTCGGAACCGGCGCAGAAGGCGCGTTCGCCTGCACCGCGCAGGACGATGGCGCGCACGGCGTCATCGTCCGCGGCACGGGCCCAGGCCTCGGCCAGCTCGCGCTTGGCCTGGCCATCCAGCGCATTCAAGCGCTCGGGGCGGTTCAGCGTGACCTGCAGAACCCCGTCACCCAGGTGTTGATACTCGACTGTCATGACTTCGTTTTCGCTAAGAGTGAAAGAAAGACGCTTTGCCTCTTGCAGGTCGGCGTCAAAGTGGGGAAAACTTAATTGATGTTCACAATGCAAACAACATGTTTGTTATATGAACATCTTCTTAGCAATTAGAAAATGGTTATAAAAAATGAAAGCGATAGTACTAAAAGCCTTCGGCGGGCCGGAGCAATTGCAGGTGGAAGACGTCCCCACGCCGACGGCCGGTCCGGGTGAAGTACTGGTTCGCGTGCACGCCGCAGGCGTTTGCCACCACGACCTGCTGCACCGCGCCGGCCATTTGCCGGGCGCGCATACCGGGGTCGTGCTCGGTCATGAAGTGGCCGGCGAAGTGGTCGAGGTGGGGGCCGGCGTGTTGCAACTGAAGGTCGGCGCGCGGGTGGTGGTGTATCAGCGACGCTTCTGCGGGCAGTGCCGCGACTGCCTGCGCGGTCGCCAGGACCTGTGCCGGGCGCTGGGCCTGCCGTCGGTGGACACCGAAGGCGCCTACGCCGAATACCTGCGAATCCCGGCGATCTCGGCGGTGGAACTGCCCGACGGCCTGGACTACACCCTGGCGGCGCTGGCGTCCTGCCCGATAGCCACCAGCGTACGTGCGCTGTACGGCGAGGCCGGGTTGCAACCCGGCGAGACGGTCTTGATCAACGGCGCCAGTGGCGGCCTCGGCGCGCACCAGATCCAGTTGGCCCGGGCGCTGGGCGCGCGGGTGATCGCGGTCACCGGCAGCGCCGACAAGCGCGAGTTCCTCCAGCAACTCGGTGCCCATGACGTGGTGGTGACCAGCGAAGGCTACAGCGCCGAGGTGTGGAAACTCACCGGCAAGCGCGGCGTCGACGTGGCCATGGAAAACCTCGGCCACACCCTCGAAGACACCTTGCGCAGCATGACCCTCGGCGGTCGCGTGGTGGTGCTGGGCAATGTGCAGCCGGGCGCTGTGGCGGTGAATCCGGGCTTGCTGATCGGTCGCCGGCTCAAGGTCCAGGGCTCGGGCAGTGCCACGCTTGAGCAACTGCGCACCGCGCTGGCGCTGATCCATGGCGGGCAGGTGCGGCCATTGATCGACCGCGTGCTGCCGTTCCCTCAAGTGGCCGAGGCCCATGCGCTGCTGGAATCGCGGCAGGTCAGCGGACGTATCGTCCTGAGCGGGTGGTAAGCATGGATATCAGTACCCTGCTGGGCCAGGCCGCCAGCAAATGGCCGGAGGCCCCGGCCCTCAGCGAGCCCGCGCGGGATCGCCACCTGACGTTCCGGCAACTGGACCAGGCGCTGACCGCTTTCGGCCAGGCGCTGGAGCGGCTCGATGTGGGCGAGGGCGAGCGGGTCGCGCTGCTGGCCGATGCCGGCATCGACTACCTGATCGCCGACTATGGCTGCATGGCCAGCGGCCGGGTGCGGGTGCCGCTGGACCCGACCTTGTCCCCGGTCGAACTGCTGGCCCAGTTGCGTGATGCCGGCGCGGCGCTGTTGTTGTTCTCGCCGCAGTACGCCGATGTCGCCGAGGGTCTGCGCGGCGAAGGTATTCGCTGCCGTGCGCTGGAAGAGCTGACCGTGGCTGCGGACGTGGCGTTGCCCGACCGCCCGGCCCGGCCGCCGCAGTCGCTGGCTTCGCTGAACTACACCGGCGGCACCACTGGCGTGCCCAAGGCGGTGATGCACCGGCATGCCAGCCTGTGCGCCGTGCTGCAGAACATCGTCATGGCCCGCGGCGCGGTGTTGGGGGACGTGCTGCTCAATGTCCGCCCGCTCTGGCCGATCGCCGCGGTGGCGGTGCTCGCCCATCTGCTCAGCGGTGGGCAGGTGGTGCTGGGCGGGCGCTTCGACAGCAAGACCTTCCTCGCTCAACTGGCGCAGCAGCGCGTGGCCTTCAGCTCGCTGGTGCCGACCCAATTGCTGCGCCTGCTGCGCGAGACGGGCAGCGCGCCGGCGGACCTGCCGTCGTTCAAGAGCCTGGACATCGGCGCGGCGGCGCTGACCGGCGAAGTACTGGAGGGCGCCTTCAGCCTGTTCGACGGGCGCATCGCCGTGCTCTATGGCATGACCGAGGCGCCGTGGAGTTGCTACCTGGCCGCCGCGCAGATGAAGGCCTTGCGTCAGGCCGGCGAGAGCGCCGAGGGCGTGGTGGGGCGCTCATTGTTCGCCGCCGCCGTGCGCATCGACCGCGCCGATGCCAACGGCATTGGCGAAATCCTCCTGGCGGGCCCGCAACTGATGGCGGGCTATTGGCAACAGCCCGGCCTCACCGGCGACGTGCTGGTGGACGGCTGGCTGCGCAGCGGCGACTTGGGCCGCCTGCGCGCTGACGGCCAGCTCGAAGTCCTCGGCCGCTGCAAGGACATCATCCGCAGCGGCGGCAAATCAGTGCAGCCCGGCGAAGTCGAACAGGCCCTGCTCAGCCACGCCGCCGTGCGCGAGGCCCATGTGTTCGGCCTGGCGGATCTGGAGTGGGGCGAGCAAGTGTGCGCGGCGGTGGTGCTGGAGGGCGGGGCGTCGGTGTCGGTGGAATTGTTGGTCGAGCATTGTCGCGGACTGTTGTCCCGCTACAAGGTCCCGCGGCGGCTGTGGTTCATCGAAGAACTGCCGCGTTCGCATTATGGGAAGGTGCAGAAGAAGCGGTTGTTGGAGGTGTTGGGGGTTTGAATCCGTACAGGGTCTAGAGATTCGGATTTGTTCAAGCGCTTGGCGGGGAAACTGTAGCGCTTTCAAGATCGAGCGCCGCGCAGGCGGCGCTCGATCTCGAGAACGCCGCAAACCTCAACCCAGGCGCCGTCGAATCACAAATTCCCCAACTGCGCCGCAATCCCCTCGCACGCCCGCCGCACATGGGCGGCCAGCGGCGAAGCCGGGTGGGTTTCTTCTTCCATGCCCAGGCCCGCCACCACCACGGCACCCAGCGCCTGGCCGGTTTCGACGCGGATCGGAAACGCCACCGACGACAACCCCGGCTTGAACTCACCATGACCAAAGGCGAAATCCTGCTGGCTGCGGATCAGTTCCAGCGCCGGCAGTGCCCTGGCATAGCGTTCTTCACCGAGCACGCCCAGCGCGGTCGCCTCGCTGTAGGTGGCCAGCACCGCGCGGCCACTGGGGCTGCCCTCGATGGGGAATTGATCGGCCAGATCGACGATCACGTTCAGCGGCGTGGTCGGCGTCCACATCCGTTCGATCAGCACCACCTGGTCGCCCACCGGCACCGACAGCGAGACGATCGCCGGGCTTTCGCCGATCACCCGTTGCAGTTCGATGGCGTAGGGCAGGGCGAGCCGGCGCAGGTTCAGCCGGTTCAGGTAGGCGGCCGAGTAGATCAGGCTTTCCGGGCCAATATGGTAGGTGGCGCCGCGGGACTCGATCAGGCTCCAGTAGGTCAGGGTCTTGAGCAGACGATGGATGGTGGAGCGCTCGATGCCGGTCAGCCGCGCCAGGTCCAGCGCGCTGGCGCCGTGCTTGAGGCCGGCGAGGGTGCGTAGCAGCACGATCGAGCGGTCGATGACCTGAACGCGCCCGCCGCTGTCCTTGCTGCTGTGCGCGGGTTGAGTCGAAGAAATTTCCATCGTGACAGTGGTTTCCGAAAGCTGGGTGAACGGTCGGCGCGACATGCCGTCCTGGCCGGTCGCCAAGGTTAGCCGTGATCCGTGGCGGGGTGAAGAGGCGCGTAGTACGGGAGCTGCGCCGCGATCGGAGATTTTTTTGCAGAGGCTTAGATCAAATATGCATCTGGGTTATGAGCATGGAAGTGTTGGCGATATCCATCACGTCGCTTTCGTCATGAAACGGGAGCCTTTCTCTGTCATTGCTTCGATAGCGACGCGATGGCTTCTTCGGGCGATGTGATTGCCGGTTTTCAGGCCGCTCCGGCAGCGCTCGGCGCTGCTGGGCTGTCATCTTGTCGCGCCGCCGGGCCGGCTTAGAATCGGCGCCATCAACTCCACACCCTATCGTCGAATTTGAAGAGGATTTCACCATGATGAACGCAATGCAGATGCAGATGCCGATGAGCGCCAACATGCCGATGATGCCAATGATGGGCATGCCGATGATGATGGCGACCATGACCTGCAAGATGGTCGACGACGGCATGATGTGCACCATGAAGCCTGCTGCCGGCATGGACATGGCGATGTTCCGCAACAGCGCGGAAATGATGCAGATGATGATGAACTGCGGCATGCCGATGATGATGCAGTGCGGCAACCTGTCGATGATGGGGATGTCTCAGGCCGCGATGGGCATGATGATGCCGATGATGGGCATGATGCCAATGAACGGCATGCCGATGATGAAGTGCATGATGGAATGCACCCTGATGGCCGACTGCATGACCTGCAAGATGATGCCGATGGCTGGCATGAGCATGGAAATGATGAACAACTGCTGCATGCTGATGATGAAGATGATGAACGACTGCAGCATGCCGATGATGATGAGCTGCAACGGCATGCCGATGATGTGCTGCACCTGCTGATGCAGCAGCGCCGCGCTGTTCAGTCGCGGCGTTCGGGGTGGGTCACCACCAGGTAAGCCACGGCCTCACTGTCTACCGGATTGCGGTAGCGGTGGGGCTGGTCGGCGTAGAAGACGATCGAATCCCCCGTGGAGAGCAGAAAGCGCTCTTCGTTGACGCTGATCTCCAGCGCGCCCTGGGCCACCACCAGGTTCTCTCGCACCCCGGGTCCATGCCCGTCGGAGTGCTCTTCTCCCAGCGGACTGATCCGCAACTCGTAGAATTCGGTTTGGTGCGCGGCATCGTAGGGAAACAGCGCGCGGCTGACGAACGCACCGCTGGCGCTGACCAGGCGTTTGCTGTCGCGTGCCGGCAACAGTGTCACGCCTTCGCATTCCCGCTGTTCGAGAAACGCTGCGACCGAGACTTTCAGCCCGTGGGCGATCTTGCACAGGACACGGATGGACGGCACGCTGCGCCCGGATTCGATCTGCGCCAGCATCGCCCGGCTCACGCCGCTGGCCCTGGCCAGCGCATCCAGCGACAACTGGCGCTTGCTGCGCAGCCGTTGCAGGTTGCGCGCGACACGCAAACCGACGCCGTCGTCATCCTGGCCGGGAACTTCCGGCAGGGTCAGGGGTGGCTCGTCCGAGGTCACCAGAAAACGGTTTGGGGTATTCATCGCCTCACGCCTGGCGCGGGGCTTTCGAGGCGGATACCGCGACGCTCCCTGGTTGCGCGGCGAAGCCGGCCTGTTGCGCGTACATCGCCCACAGCAGACGACCGGTTTGTTGCGCGTGCTTGCGTTTGCGGTAGAGGGTGAAGTCGACGATGTTGGCGGCGTGGCTCATGAAGAATTCCTTGGTCTGAAGCGTGGGGCCATGAGCGGAGACTACGGATTTCCAGTTAGAACCAGAAATAATGAATTCGTATTTATTAATAGCTTTATGGAATTGATCTTCAGCGCTTAATCGCTGCGGTTTAAAACACCCCGCTGACCGCCACCCCCGGCTGCCCACCCACTTCGGTCTGCACCTGCAACACGCACCCGGAATCCGGCGCACTGCCCAGCGCCTCCAGCTTCAACTCCTGCCGGGCGCTGGTAATGAACAACGTGCGCAGGTCCTCGCCGCCAAAACACAGGTCGGTCGGGCAGGGCACCGGCAGGCCGATCATGCGGTCCAGATTGCCCTCGGCGTCGAAGCGCGCCAGGCTCCAGCCGTCGCGTTGGGTGGTCCAGACGCCGCCTTGCGCATCCAGCGCCAGGCCGCTGAGGCTGCCGCCGCCACGGGGCAGTGAGGCCAGGCGGCGCACGGCGTTGCTGCCCGGTTGCAGGCGGAGGATGTCGCCGGTCTCGGGAGCGATGGCGAAGACCGCGCTGCCACTGGCGTCCCAGCGGAAGCTGCTGATCTGCTCGCTCAGGTTCCAGCCGTGGCGCAGGTCGCCTTCGGCGCTCATTTCGCCGATCTGACAACCGCCGGCCGTCCGCGCGCAGGCCCAGAGTCCGCCGCCGGGATGGCTGGCCAACGCCAGCAGGCGGCTGCCGAGCAGGTCCTGCATCGGGTGCTCTTGACCCTGCCAGTCGATCAATGACCAGCCACCGGCCTGGGCCACCAGCAAACCGTCGCGGTGCAGTTCCATCGCCCGCACCGGCATGTCGAGGCGGGTCAGCAGCCGGCTGCTGTGCCCATCCCAGCAATGGATCGCCGGGGCCAAGGTGTCGGCCCAATACAGCGTCTTGCTCGGTGCATGCCAGCGTGCAAAGGCACCATGAAATGCCCAGGGCGCCGGCACCACGCCCAGCGCCCCGGACGGGCGCTGGGCCGGTTCCGGGCGCAACTGCTCGCCTACCCGCCGCGCCGCGTCGGCCAGTTCCGGGCCGAGCAGGGTTAGGCGCTCGAGGGTCAAGCGGTACGCCGGCCCGGCGACGCTGAGGGCGCCGCGCACCACGCCTTGCTTGTCAATGATCGGCGCCGCCACGCAGCGCACGCCGAGGCGGATTTCCTCGTCGTCGAGGGCGTAGCCGCGGGTGCGGGTGATCTGCAATTCGGCCAGCAGGCGACGGCGGTCGGTGATGGTCAGCGGCGTCAGCGGCTCCAGCACCAGGCCCTTGAGAATTTCGTCGCGGGCAAGCGGGGCGAGGGCGGACAGGATCGCCTTGCCTTGCCCCGTGCAATACACCGGCTTGCCCTGGCCGAGGCTGGCGGCCGAGCGCAAGGTGTGGGCGCCGTCGCAGCGCTCCAGCGACAACACCTGATTGCCGTCCAGCACCGCCAGGTAGGACGTCTCGCCGCTGAGGTCGCGCAAGGCCCGCAACTCGGCGCTGGCGGCGGCCACCAGGTCCGGCTCCAGGTAGGCGTTGCGAACCATCTCCAGGTAGTTGAACCCGAGCCGGTAGACCTTGCGCGTCGGGTCGCGGCGGATCATGCCGCGCTCCACCAGAGTCGCGAGAATCCGGTACAGCGTGGTGCGCGGCAGGTGCACCTGCTCGGCCAGGTGCGCCTGGGTGATGCCCGAGGGCATGGCGCCAATGGCCTGGAGTACATCGAGGGCTTTTTCGAGGGCGGCGGTGCCTTCACCTGTTTTCATCGGTTATTCCCACCAGTTGGAACGCGGCTGTCATGGGGCCGATTCTGCCCCTTTCCGGGCAGTTTTTCCCCCATAGAATCGACCTCAGCGGGGCTTGAAGCCGGCCTTTGTTCCACATCGTGGGATTTTCTGCCGGCCGCCCATCGGATGAAATCCTGCCTGGAGAACCTATAAGAATGTCCGTCATCCACACCTATTCCGACGCCCACGAAAGCGCCTCGGGCAAGAAGGTCGAGGTCAGCGATGCGACGCTGGCGAAACTGGCCGCTTGCAGCAGCGGTTCGCTGACCACTCAATTGTTCAAGCGCGGCTTCCGCCAGCCGGCGCTGGTCGGCCTGCGCGCCATGAGCCGCGATACCAAGCCGTTCGCCGGCCGTGCCTTCACCATGCGCTTCATTCCGGCCCGCGAAGACATCGACACCTACCAGACCATGACCACCAAGCCCAACGACGACAACCTGCAATGGGTGGGCGTCGAGCAGGTGCAAGCAGGCGACGTGCTGGTGATCGACAGCCGCAACGACCCCGCCGCGGCCTCCGCCGGCAATATCCTGGTGACCCGCCTGCTGGCCCGTGGCGCCAAGGCCATCGTCACCGACGGCGCATTGCGCGACGGCAGCGAGATCGCCGCGATGAACCTGCCGGCCTATGCCCGCGAGATCACCGCCACCACCCGCATCTCCTACCACCACGTTGCCGACCTGCAAGTGCCGATCGGCTGCGCCGGTGTTGCCGTGTACCCCGGCGACATCATCGTCGGCGACGCCGACGGCCTGACCGTGGTCCCGGCGCACCTGGCCGAGGAACTGGCCGAGGTCTGCACCGTGCAGGACGACATCGAGCACTACCTGGCGATGCGCATCGCCTCCGGCGAACCGCTGTGGGGCGTGTACCCGCCGAGCCCGACGTCGGTGTCGGACTACCACGCCTGGGTGGCCAGCGGTCGCCCGGCGATCCCGTCGATCATCGACAAGAAAGAGGGCTGAGCCGTGGCCGAGCACCAACACGCGCAACTGATCCGTCGCTACTTCGATGCCTGCAACGAGGCCGACTACGACAAGCTGGTGTCCTGCTTCACCCCCGACGCCGTGCATTACTTCCCCGCCGGCCTTCCGGAAGTGCCGTGGCGCGGCGCCGACACCATCGCCCGCAAATGGGTCTGGTGCGTGGAGAACCTCGGTTCGCAGTGGACCATCGAGAATATCCTGGTCAGCCACGACAGCTTTGAAGCGGTGATCGAGTGGACCCACTGGAAAAGCAAACAAGGCACAGCGCTGCGCGGTGACGAGTGGTACGTGTTCGACCAAGCCACCGGCCTGATCAAGGAAATCCGCGCCTACTACGCCTCGCCGGCGGACAAGGACGTGGCGATCAACGAGCTGGTGGCCTTCGACTACACCGGCCGCGGCTATCACCTCGAACCGAACGCACGCTGAAGGAGCCTGCCATGACCGATCATCAAGACCCGTCCCTGGCGATCATCGACCAGACCGTCGCCAAGGCGGTTGCCGCCGCCGGTTTCTGGGCCGAATCCACTGTCGCTGTGCGCGCCAGCCTGCTGCGCGGGCTGGCCGAAGCCCTGGAACGCCAACAGGCTGAACTGGTGGCCATCGCCGACCGCGAAAGCGGCCTGGGCGAAGCGCGCCTGAATGGCGAAGTGGCGCGCACGGCGTTCCAGTTGCGCGGTTTCGCCAGCGAAGTAGAGGCTGGCGTGCCGTACCGCCATGTGGTCAGCGACGCGGTTGCCGGCGCGCCGCCGGCCGGGCGTCCGGCGCTGGTGCGGGTGCAACGGGCCCTCGGCCCGGTCGCCATGTTCTCGGCGAGCAACTTCCCGTTCGCTTTCTCGGTGCTCGGCGGCGATACCGCCTCGGCGCTGGCCGCCGGTTGCCCGGTGGTGGTCAAGGCTCATTCCGGTCACCCGGACCTGTCCCGCGCGGTGTTCGAACTGGCCGCCGCCGTGGTGCGCCAACAGGGCCTGCCGGAAGGCGTGCTGACCCTGATCGACAACACCTCTCGCGCTGGCGGCACCTATCTGGTCCAGCATCCAGGGATCGCCGCGGTGGCGTTCACCGGCTCGTACCAGGGCGGCAAGGCCCTGTGGCAGGCGGCCAATGACCGCCCGCGCCCGGTGCCGTTCTACGGTGAGCTGGGCTCGATCAACCCGCTGGTGGCGTTGCCCGCCGCCCTGGAAAAAGACAGCGAAGGCCTGGCGAAGACCCTCGCCGCGTCCATCACCCTCGGCTGCGGTCAGTTCTGCACCAGTCCGGGCCTGATCGTGCTGCTGGCCTCGGACCTCAGCGAGCGCTTCGTCGCCCAACTGGCGACAGCCATTGCGCCGATTGCCACGCACCGTATGCTCACGCCGGGCATGCAACAGGGCTTCGAAGCCGCCGCGGCCACGGTCGCCAGCCATGCCCGCGCGGTGTTCGAGCCGGCGGCCGACGGGGCCGGTCCGGCGCCACGCTTGTTCGCCACCGAGGCTGCCGCGTTCATCGCCAACCCGCACCTGCATGAAGAGATGTTCGGCCCGGCCGCGCTGGTGGTCAGTGCCCGGTCGCCCGCGCAGGTCATCGAAGTGTTGCAGGCGGTGGGCGGCAGCCTGACCACCACCCTGTGGGGCGCGGAGGCGCCGAGCGAGGACAACCGCCAACTGCTGCGCGCCGCCGAAGCGATTTCCGGCCGCGTACTGTTCGGCGGTGTGCCGACCGGCGTTGCGGTGTGCCATGCCCAACAGCATGGCGGTCCGTGGCCATCGTCGACCACCCCGCACACCACCTCGGTCGGCTATGCCGCGCTGGAGCGCTTCCTGCGCCCCGTCGCGCTGCAGGATGCGCCGGCCTGGGTGCTGGGCTGACGGAGGGCAGGGCGATGATGCGACATGTCGTGCTGTTCCGCCGCCTGGCCGGCGTTGAGCCGCAGCCGGAGCTGGAAACCCGCCTGGTCGAGCGCATGCGCACGCTAGAAGGGGAGATCGATTTCATCCGTGACTGGAAAGTCGCCGCCAACGAGCTGGAGCGCCCGATCTGCTGGGACTACATCCTCGACGCGGGCTTCGACGACGCGGCTGCGGTGGAGCGTTACCTGCCACATCCCGCGCACCAGGCCCTGGTGGCGGACTTGAAGCAGTACTTCGAGTGGGTGGCGGTGGATTACAGCGTCTAGACCTCAGAGGCGCCTGTTCCGCTGCCTCGGGGCAGGCGCTATAACAACAAGATCCGGTGGCCACTGGCGCCGGACGGAGACGTACATGAACAAGAAAAAGAACTACCGCTGGACGATCCTGACGATGCTGTTCATCGCCATGATCATCAACTATGTCGACCGGGCCGCGCTGTCCATCGCCATGCCGTTCATTACCCAGGAATACCACCTCACGCCTTCCGAGAAAGGCATGATCTTCAGCAGCTTCTTCTTCGGCTATGCGCTGTTCTGCTTCGTCGGCGGCTACCTGGCCGACCGCTTCGGGCCCAAGCGCGTACTGACCTGGTCGATGAGTTTCTGGTCGGTGCTGTGCGGCTCCACCGCGCTGGCGTTCAACTTCTGGTCGCTGCTGATCGTCCGGGCGCTGTTCGGGATCGGTGAAGGCCCGGTGTCCACCACCGCCAACAAGACTGTCAACAGTTGGTTCCCGATCAAGGAACGCGCCCGCGCCATCGGCATCAACCAGGCGGGCGGCCCGCTGGGCGGCGCCCTGGCCGGGCCGATCGTCGGCTTCCTCGCGCTGTGGCTGGGCTGGCGCGTGGCCTTTGTGGTGATCGCGGTGATCGGCGTGCTCTGGGCGATTGCCTGGTACCGCCTGGCAACCTCGACCCCGCAAGAGCACCCGCAGGTATCGCCGCAAGAACTGGCCGAGATCAACGAAGGCCGCGAAGCGCCGGTGATGACCGCCGAGCAGGCGCCGCGCACCCCGGTGTTGCAGATCATCCTGCAGCGTTCGGTGCTGGTCACGGGTATTTCGCTGTTCTGCTACAACTACATCCTGTATTTCTTCATGACCTGGTTCCCCAGCTACCTGATCGACGCCAAGGGCATCGACCTGAAAGCCATGAGCATCGTCACCGCGCTGCCGTGGCTGGTGGGCACCGTCGGTTTCATCTGCGGCGGCCTGCTGATCGACTGGGTGTTCAAGCGCACCGGCAAGCAACTGTTCTCGCGCAAGGTGGTGCTGGTCACCTGCCTGCTGATCGCTGCGGTGTGCATCGGCCTCACCGGCCAGGTGCAGAGCGTGACCGCCACCGTGGCGGTGATGACCGTCGCCATCGGCTTCCTGATGCTCACCGCGCCGGCCTACTGGTCGCTGATCCAGGACGCCGTGCCCGATCACCAGGTGGGCACCGCCGGCGGCTTCATGCACGGCCTGGCCAACCTCTCCGGTATCGTTGCGCCGACCGTCACCGGTTTCATCATCCAGGCCACCGGCACCTACGGCAGCGGCTTTGTCCTGGCCGGCGGGCTGGGCATTCTCGGTGCGTTGATCGTGGCGTTCTTTGTCGGCCAGAAACCGGCGAAGCAGGGCGCGGTTATCGCCGCGGCCTGATACTTGACCACCGGCCCTCGGGCCGGAACCCGTAGCGCGGTGCGCCGCGCAAGGCCGACCCCAACCCGGGCCGGCCAAGGTGACAGGGACGGCGGTGGATCACCGCCAGACCCTGTAAATGGCCGGCTTGCGAGCCGGCGGCAGAAATGATCTTCAGGAATTTGTCATGCCTACGCTTCTTGTCACCGGCGCCGCCGGTATCGTCGGGACCGCGCTGCGGCCCTTCCTGCGCCAGCGCTACACCCTGCGCCTGCTGGACCGCAAGCCCGTCGAAGGGCTGGTCAGCGGCGAAAGCGCGCTGGTCGGCGACCTGACCGACCCGGCTTTCGTGCAGCAGGCGGTCGAGGGCGTCGATGGCATCGTCCACCTGGCCTGCGCCCATGGCACCGACATCGCGTTCCAGAGCACCGTCGAGCCCAATTACCACGCCACCCTCTACCTGCTCGAAGCCGCGCAGCGCTTTGCGGTGAAGCGCTTCGTCTTCGCCAGCAGCCACCATGTGCTCGGCCAGTACCGCGGCGACCAGGCGGAGTATTTCGATGACATGCCGGTCGCCCCGGACAGCTACTACGCCCTGAGCAAGGTGTTCGGCGAGGCGGCCTGCGCCACGTTCTCCCTGCGCGGCGACCTGGCGACCTTCATCGTGCGCATCGGCAATGCCGACGCCAAGGTCTCCGACGCCCGCCGCCTGCGCATGTGGACCAGCGCCCGCGACCTGGCGCAGTTGCTGCTGATCGGCCTGGAACATCCCGAGGTGCGCAACGAGATCGTCTACGGCGTCTCGGAAAGCCCCAGCCCGCTGTTCCACAACCGCCGCGCCCGCGAACTGGGTTATGCGCCGCAGGACAACGCCGGCGAGCACCTGGCCGACGACTACCAGCCTTACGACGCCATGGCCCCAGCGGGCGCGGGCCGTGACCATGTTGGCGGAGCCTACGCCGGCGCCGCCCTGACCAGTGTGCTGGAGCGCGTATGAAGATCGTCCGCATCGACACCCACGTGGTCGAGATTCCCTTCCACGATGGCGGCAAGGGCCTGGGCATCACCCCGACCACCTGGCACAGCCTGGAAAACGTGCTGATCCGCCTTGAAGACGAACACGGCAATGTCGGTTGGGGCGAGGCGTTCGGCTACTTCGTCGCCGACGCCACCAAGGCGCTGATCGACCGCCTGATCGCGCCGCTGCTGCTGAACCGCGAGATTACCGACATCCCGGCGTTCAACCGCGAGCTGCAACTGCGCCTGCACCTGTTCGGGCGCTACGGCGTGACGATGTTCGCCATTTCCGGCGTCGACATCGCCTTGTGGGACCTCAGCGCCCGCCGCCAGGGCGTGCCGCTGCATCGCCTGCTGGGCGAGTCGATCCGCGAGCAAGTGCCGGCCTACGCCAGCCTGGTGCGCTACGCCGACAACGAGGTGGCCCCGGCCATTTGCGAGAAAGCCCTGGACATGGGCTTTCGCGAGATCAAGTTGCACGAGGTCACCCTCGACGAGATCGCCGCCTGCCGCCGCGCCATCGGCGACGCGGTGCCGATGGCCACCGATGTCAACTGCGGCTGGAGCGTCAGCGACACCCGCGAGTGGCTGCCGGCGTTGCGCGAGATGAAACTGGCCTGGCTGGAAGAGCCGATCTTCCCGCCCGAAGACTTCGCCACACTGGCCAGCCTGCGCGGGCAGGGCGTGCCGCTGTCGGCGGGGGAGAACTGGTGCACCGCGGTGCAGTTCGAGCAGGCCATCGTCAGCGGCGCGGTGGACTCGGTGCAGCCTAGCGTGACCAAGGTCGGCGGGATTTCCGAAGCGCTGCGCATCGGTGAACTGGCCCGCCAGCATGACGCCGTGGTGCTGCCGCACTGTCCGTATTTCGGCCCCGGCCTGATCGCCACCCTGCACCTGGCGGCAGTGCAACCGTGGGTGCCGCAGATCGAGTACCTGTTCGTCGAGCCGGCGGACTGGCTGTACCCGGTCGAGGCGCTGCGCAGCGGCCACCAGTTGCAGATCCCGCAGGGCCCCGGCCTGGGCGTGGAGATCGACCTGCAAGTGATCGAGCGCTTCCGCCGCACCTGATCGCGGCGCTTCATTCCATCGTCAACCTCCGCTACTGGCTTCCAGTGGCGGCAGGGGTTTGTCATGCCCGATTTTGGGCAATGGAGGTCCCATGCAAGCCGTTGTACTGAGCAATTCGATCTGGAACCTGCGCCTGCTGCCCGCCTGGGGCGGGCGCATCGCCGGGCTGAGTGCCGAGGGGCTGGAGCTGTTGCTGCCGATCGCCAGCGACGCCTTCGATCCGCTGGACTGGCCACGGGCTGGCGCCTATCCGCTGATGCCGTATTCCAACCGCCTGCGCAATGCACGGCTGGCGTTCAACGGTGCCGAGCACGGGCTGCCGGCGCACCCGGCGGCGCGGCCGCACACCCTGCATGGCGTGAGCCACACGCAAGCGTGGCAAGTGTTGAGCGCCGAGGGCGGACAGGCGCTGATGCGCTGCGACTACCAGGGCGAGCACTGGCCCTGGGCGTTTCGTGCCGAGCAGGCGTTCACCCTGGACGGCAACCGCCTGACCGTCACGCTGCGCCTGAGCAACGCCGGTGATACGCCGATGCCCGCCGGGCTTGGCCTGCACCCGTACTTCCAGCGCCATGCGGGCATGCGCGCCGTCTGGCGGACGGGCCGCGAATGGCGGATCGACGATGAATACCTGGCGACCGGCGCGTTCGAAGACGCCCTGAAAACCTGGACCATCGCCGCCGCCGACCGCGACGCACGGGCTCATTACCAGTCGCGCTGGGACGGCCAGCTTGACCTGAACTACCCGCAAGGGCGGCTGAGCATCCAGGCCTCGCCTGAACTCAGTCACTTCGTCGCCTTCGCCCCGGCCGGTGCCGCGTACCTGTGCCTGGAACCGGTGTCGCACCTGGCGGATGCCTTCAACCAGCCGCGAGACACCTGGGCTGAAACCGGCACCCGCGAACTGGCACCCGGCGCGTCGCTGCAAGCGACCCTGACATTTACCTGGCAAGGCCATTGAGACCTGCCGCGCAACCCTGATTCAACACCACAACCGAGAACAAAAATAATGAAAGACACCTCGAAAGGGGCGGGCTTCGCTCGCACTGCAAAACCCCTGAGCCTGCTGCTCGGTCTCGCGCCACTGGGCGCCCACGCGGCATTCTTCGACGACGCCAAGGCCAACCTGACCTTGCGCAACTTCTACTACAACCACGACCTGCGCGACTCCACCGCGCCGGCCCAGTCCAAGATTGAAGAATGGGCGCAGGGCTTTATCCTAAAGGGCGAGTCGGGCTACACCGAAGGCACCATTGGCGTCGGTGTTGACGTCTACGCCGGCCTGGGCCTGAAGCTGGATTCTTCGCCATCGCGCAGCGGTTCCGCGCTGCTGCCCGGCGCCTATGACCGCGCCGGTGGCCCGCGCAATGCCGATCCGCGCTCGGTGGATCAGTTTTCCGAAGCCACCGCCGCCATCAAGTTCAAGTACTCGAAGAGCGAACTGAAAGTGGGCGGCCTGTTCCCGAAAATCCCGCTGGTCAGCTCTGGCGACGCGCGGCTGCTGCCGCAGTTCTTCGAAGGCGCCATGCTCGATGTTCGCGAGATCGATAACCTCGACCTCAGCGCCGGGCAGATGCGCCAGGTCAACCAGCGGGAGTTCGCCGGTGCCCGGGACATCCAGGTCGGCAACTACTACAGCGTGTTCAGCGACCGCTTCGACTACCTCGGCGGCACCTGGCGCATCACCCCGCAGTGGTCGGCGGGCCTGTGGGGCGGGCGCCTGGAAGACGTCTACCAGCAGAACCTGGCCACCGTCACCCACAGCCGCAAGCTCGGTGACTGGACCCTCGGCGGCACCCTCAACTACCTCGACACCGGCGAGTCCGGCGCGGAAAAGGCCGGCAAGCTGGACAGCCGCATGACCTCGGGCATGCTCAGCGCCAACCTCGGCCCGCAGACCTTCCGCCTTGGCTACCAGTACAACGCCGGCGACAGCGCCTTGCCTTTCATTCACGACACCGACCTGCCGGCCGTGGCCAACGCCGTCCAGGTGCTGCGCTTCGACCGCGCCCAGGAACGTTCCTGGCAGGCCCGCTACGACCTCGACTTCGCGCCCCTCGGCGTGCCCGGCCTGAGCGCCTTCGCCCGCTACGTCAAGGGCGACAACTTCAAGGTCGCCGGCGAGGACGGCAGCGAGTGGGAGCGCAACATCGACATCACCTACGTGGTGCAGAACGGCCCGCTGAAAAACCTCGCCCTGCGCTGGCGCAACGTCCAGTTGCAAGGCGACGCCACCGGCCGGCGCGATGAAAACCGGGTGATCCTGGCCTACACCTTGCCGCTGTTCTAGCGGCAAGCTCTACGTTGCAAGCGGCAAGTTGCAAGCAAACAGCGGCGGCGACACGGGCTGCTTTTACTGGCGGCCTGGCGCTTGCGGCGTGCAACTGCTTTCCCGGAGTAACCCATGACCACGCTTGATCCTGATATCCGCGCCTACGTCGAAGCCGCGCAGCGCTTCGCTCCGGTCAGCGACGACATCGACGCCCGCCGCGCAGCCTTCCTGCGCGCCTGCCGGGCCTGCACGCCGGAAAAACCGGCGGGGTTGCGGGTGGCCGATCACTCGCTCGATGGCCTGCGCCTGCGGGTCTACAAACCGGAGGGCGCGGTGCCCGAAGGCGGCTGGCCGACGCTGCTGTACCTGCATGGCGGCGGCTGGGACCTGGGCAGTCTCGACAGCCACGACTGGTTCGCCTACGCCCTGGCAACGCGAGTGAAGATCGCCATCGTCGCCGTGGATTACCGACTGGCGCCGGAGCACTGCTACCCGGCGCCACTGGACGATTGCCTGGCGGCGTGGCTCGGGCTGCGTCGCGGAATGATCGATGCCGAACTGAGTCGTGAACGCCTGATCGTCAGTGGCGACAGCGCGGGCGGCAGCCTCGCGGCGGGGCTGTGCCTGGCGCTGCGTCGCGATGCCCAGCCCCAGCCGCTGGGTCAATTGCTGGCCTACCCGGTGCTGACAGCGCGGGACCACCTGCCGTCGATGCACCAACACGCCCGGGCGCCGATGCTCAACGTCGCGGGCCTGAACCAGTCGCTGGCGGGCTACCTGCCGCATGCCCACCAGCGCCTCGATCCTTGCGCCATGCCGCTGGAAGCCAGCGACTTCAGCGGACTGGCCCCGGCCTTCATCGGCGTGGCCGGCATCGATCCGCTACGGGATCACGGGGTCGCCTATGGCGAAGCGTTGCGGGAGGCGGGCGGGCAGGCCGAAGTGCGCGTGGTGGAAGGGTTGGTGCACTCCGGGTTGCGGGCGTTCGGCGTGGCGCGGGTGGAGCAGCTTTGGGACGAGATTGCCGATTGGCTGCACGCACGTCTCCTCCCGTAGGAGCGAGCTTGCTCGCGATAACTGTATCGCGAGCATCACCCACTACGCTTCGTGGGCCCGCTTCAAGGCCCTGAACAAGGCGGCGATGTCTTCGATTTCTCTGGTGAGTTCAACCCTGCTTCCCGAGCTGCTCATCAACTGGCGCTGATAGACGCTGAGGAACGTGTTCAGCGCCAACCGGGTAACGTCGATCGTCGATTTGACCGCGGAGACGACCACGATTTTCTCCGCGGCCCTGTGCAGCGCGCGCGACGACACATCGCTGTACCACATCTTGATGTCCAGCCTCACCAGCGACGGCCCATCCGCCAGCACCACGTAAAGCGCTTTGCCCTCGGTGTGTGTGTTGGGATCCTGCAGGGACGCCTTCAGAACCCCGGAAAGCAGGATGCTGATGCTATCGATGACCGCGGCCCGCCCACCCGGCACGAAATTGGCCAGGGCGTTTTTGAACGTGTCGATGATATGGCCAGGGTCGGTGTAGGCGGTCAGTGCGTGAACTTCCGAGTGCGCGTCGAGGATGTTCGACACGGGAATGGTCTGCTTGTCGTCGCCGCCCGCCAGCAGGGCGTTCAGGTGTTGGTTCAGTTCAAGTTCCATCAGCGCGGCACGCGTCGCGCCTAGCTCAAACAGTGTGGCCGCCTGCTCCCGTGCCTCTGCAAACGCATCGCCGTTAAACGCGCGAAGTACTTCATTAAGCTGACCCATTTGAACGTCCTTGCTGAGTGGAGGGGGACTTTATCGCAGTGAAGCCCAGCACGCAGATTAACGGCGTGCCGTGCGTGGACTCAAGAGGATGATGGCAACTTGCATCCCAGGCAACACAACCCTGCTGGCACACTGCCTCTGACGCAGCAGTCAACTTCACCACCCAGGCCGAAACCCCCGGCCCGCCTGGCGCGCAGCGTTTGGCACGGGGCTTGCCATACGGGCAGCAACTTGAAAAAAGAGATCTGCCCACATGAATGTTCCGTTCCGTCGCCAAAGCCTGGCGTTGTTGATCGCTGCCGCGGTGTTGCCTGTCCAGGGTTTGCTGGCCGCTGAAAACGAAGACGCTCCGGCGAAGAATCAGGATGCGCTGCCCACGGTCACGGTGACCGCGCAGAAGCGCGAGGAGTCGCTGCAGGATGTGGCCGCCGCCGTGTCCGCGGTGTCCGGCGACAGCATCCGCAATACCGGTGGCGGTTTCACCGCTGGCAAGGCGCTGCAGGATGTGCCCAACGCCATCGCCCCGGAGTTCGCCGGCAACCAGCGGCCGCGCTGGTATATCCGCGGCATGGGCTCGGGCGACATGGCGTCGACCACGGTCTACCCGGTGGGGATCTATGTCGATGACACCTACATCAGCCCGCATATCGCCACCGGCGGTCCGCTCTATGACCTGGAGCGGGTGGAGATTCTGCGCGGTCCGCAAGGCACGCTGTGGGGCAAGAACACCACCGGCGGGGCGATCAACTTCGTTTCGCGCAAGCCGGCCTTCGAAGAGGGCAATGGCTACTTCAAGGTGGACGCCGGCAACTACGATTCGCGGCTCTACGAGGGCGCCTATGGCGGGACGCTGGTGGAAGACCGGCTGGCGGCGCGGGTGGCCTTCGTCGATCAGAGCAAGGACGGCCAACTGAAGAACCTGGTGGACGACCACACCTACGGCGACGTTCACGACCAGGCGGTGCGCGCGCAAATCCTCGCCCGCCTGAGCGACACCTTGCAGGCCACTCTGCAAATACGCGCCCGCGACTACAAAGGCCAGGGCATTCCGACCCGGGCCTGGGGCGCGGGCCCAGGTGGCACCACGTTGTTCGGCCCGGCGCCGGCGCTGAAGGACGATGAAGCGGCGTACACCGGCAAGGCCGAGGACCGCGTCGAGCACAACGGTGTGCAACTGAACCTGCAATGGGAACTGGGCGAGCTGACGCTGGACTCGATCACCGCCCTGGACGATGTCCACGAAAAGGCCCAGGGGCCGAACATGGGCATCTACGAATTCGGCCGCTCCTATGCCGACGACCACTGGCGTCAGGTGTCGCAGGAATTGCGCCTGTCCTCGCCGAAGAACCAGCCGGTGAGCTGGATCGTCGGCACCCACCTGTTCCACGAAAGCCTGGACAGCGCCAGCAGCAGCGCCATCCTGCCGACCGCCTACAACGCGCCGTTCGGGGTGGCCAGCTATGGCCGTACCGACCTCGACCAGACCACCACCAGCTACGCGCTGTTCGGCAGCAGCACCTGGCAGGCCACTGACGACCTGAGCCTGACCCTGGGCCTGCGCTGGACCCGCGAAACCAAGGACATTGACCTGCACCGCGTCGCCGCGCCGGGCGCCAACGTCGTCGCTTTCGGCAGCAGCGAGCACTGGTGGAAGAACTACACCGGCGACCTGGCCACCGTGGCCGTGCAGGACGAGAACCGCACCTGGAGCAAGCTGACCTACGATTTCACCCCCGAATACCAGTTGAACGACAACGCCCGCGTCTACTTCCGCTACGCCAAGGGCTTCCGTTCCGGTGGCTTCAACGGCGGCGCGACGGTGCAGGCGGAAACCTCGGTGGTGGCGCCGGAGAACGTCGATGCCTACGAACTGGGGATCAAGAGCGAGTGGTTCGACGAACGCCTGATCGCCAACGCCAACGTCTTCTACTACGACTACGCCGATATCCAGGTGAACAATGTCATGGTGAGCAACGGCGAAGTGGTGTCGCTGCTGACCAACAGCGGCAGCGGGGTGATTCGCGGTGCCGAATTCGAGTTGCAGGCCTTGCCGATCCAGAACCTGCAAGTGCGCGGCTCCCTCGGCCTGCTGCATACCGAGTTGAAGGACTTCGCCTCCGAAGGCGGCCCGGATTACTCCGGCAACCGCATCGCCCGTTCGCCGTCGCGCACGCTGTCGGTGGGGGCGAGTTACCGCATTCCGCTGTCAGGCGGTGATGCGCTGACCCTCGACAATAGCTGGCGCTACCAGAGCCGGATCTTCTTCCTGCCGACCGCGCAGGAAGACCACAGCGTTTCGCAAGGCGGCTACACCCTCGGCAACGCCAGCCTGACCTACCACTTCGGCGGGCGTAATGACCTGGACGTCAGCGGCTACGTCAACAACCTCACCGACAAGCGCTACAAGACCGACAGCGTGCCGCTGCCGTTCGATATCGCCTGGGATGCACGGGGTGATCGGCGCACGTACGGGGTGTCGGTGACGACGCACTTCTGATTGGGGCAAGGGCCACGCGCTTTGCGGCGCGTGGCTTGCCAGCGATGGTGCCTGAAACTCAAACCCCGCCTTTCAACCACAACTGATCAAACCGCCACGTCGGAAACAGTGTCTTCTCCGCCGCCGCACCACCGACGCGTTGCGAGAAGCCATCCAGCAGGTTGGCGTAGCCCCACACCAGCAGGCCGCCATGGTCGTACTGGATACGCTGCGCTTCATGCACCAGCGGTTTGCGTTTTTCCAGGTCGGGTTCGGCCAGCGCCTTGAGGAACAGCTCGGAGAAGCGCGGGTCGTCGAAGTGGGTCTTGTTCGCCACCGAAACCGGCGCATCCGCGTGCAGGGCGCAGGTCAGGAATGGCGCGCCGATGCTGCCGCCGGTGCTGAAGGTCCACTCGGTGTGCTGCGGGCCGTTGAATGTGGCGCTATCGACCTGGCGCACGGTGATCTCGACCCCGGCGCGGCGCGCCTGCTCGGCGTAGACCAGCGCGGAGGCGAGGGCGACGCTGTTCTGCTCGGCCACCAGTTCCAGTTTGAGCTGTTCCTGACCCGCTTCGCGCAGCAGGGTCCGGGCCTGTTCCAGGTCCTGTTTGCGCGGCGGGATGCTGTGGTCGAAAGTCGGATCGTTCGGTGCGTAAAGGTCGTTGGCCACCCGGCCCTGGCCGTTGAGCACGCGCTTCACCAACTCGTCGCGGTCGGCCAGCAGGCGGAAGGCCTGGCGCACTCGCGGGTCGTTGAACGGGGCTTTCTGGGTGTTCATGTCCAGGCTCAGCCAGTTGCCGGTGACCGAACTGATCAACTGCAGACGCGGGTCGCTTTCGATCACTTTCAGGTGCTCGTTGGCCAGGGCATTGGCCATGTCGATCTGCCCGGCCTGCAAGGCCGCCAGGCGTGTGGTCTGGTCCTTGAACTCGATGATTTCCAGCTCGTCGGCATACGGCCGGCCGGGCTTGTAGTAGTTCTCGAAACGGGTGAACAGCGAGCGCTGGCCGGGGTTGAAGCTCTTCAGCTTGTACGGGCCGGCACCGACCGGGTTGCTGATGGGGTGGTAATCCACCGGCACGATGCCGCCGAAGTTGACCCAGGTTTCCGGCAGCGGCACGAAGCCGGCGCCGTCCTTGAAGCGCACGCGGATCGTGCGGTTGTCGAGTTTCTCCAGGTGGTCGCGGTCGATCCAGTGCAGCAACGCGGCGTAGGGCGAGGCGAGTTGCGGATCGGTGAGGCGGCGGATCGAGAAGATCAGGTCGTCGGCATCGATGGTTTTGCCGTGGTGGAACTCCAGGTCCTTGTGCAGGCGCAGGGTCCAGACCTTGCCGTCCGGGCTGACCTCGGCTTCTTCGGCCAGGGCCAGGCGCGGCAGCATGTTCTCGTCCCATTCCCAGAGTTTGCTGTACAGCGCGAAGCCGCGAACGATGCCGCTGCCCGTCGGCTTGTGGGCGTCGAGGTTGCCGCTTTTGCTGCCGTCGAGAATGCCCAGGCGCAGGCGGCCGCCCTGGCGCGGGCCGCTGCTGCTGAGGCCGTCGGCGACGGACTGGCTGTCGTCGCCGCAACCGGCGAGCAGGCTGCCACCGAGGGCCAGGCCGCCGAGCGCGAGGCTGTTGCCGATAAACCGACGGCGAGAGAAGGGGGCGTTGTCGTAACTCATGAGGGGGCCTTTTGACTGTCCAATCGACGGGTCAGAGCAGGTTTCGCGCCATGTGGCGCAAAGGCCGGCGTGGCGCGGTGTTCAGGCCGGAGGCGGTTGGCGATTGCTGCCACGCAAGCAGTGCGGTGTTGCTGTTGGAGCAACGCATCAACAGTTCAGCAGGGTGGGCGCTTTGTCTCTGAATCAATGGACAACCCCGACCCGCGCTCCTTATCCTCCCCGCCATCACATGAAAAACAATTACAAATCCCATGGATATCGAATTCCCCGCCAGCGCCTTTTGGCGACGGCTTGCTCGCCCGCGGCGCAGCCTGGTGGCGCGCTATACCTTGTTGTCCATCGTGGTGATGAGCGTCGCGCTGATCGCCCTGGCCGTGCTCTATGAGCAACTCGCCAAGGACCTGCTCAACCGCCTGACCGGCGAACGCCTCGATGCCCAGGCGCTGTCCACGGCGAACCGGCTGTCGTCGTTTCTCGACGACCGTTTCTACCAGCTCTCGGCCCTGTCCAATCACCCCAACATGCCGGATTTCATCGCCGACCAGGCGCACCCGGCCGGCGATGTCGATGCCTTGCTCAAGCTCGAGGGCGAGCTGCCGTTTCTCTACGGCGTGCTGTTTTTCGACGAGAACGAGCGCCTGCTCAAGGTCATGCCCGGGCAGGCCGCCTCGGGCGCGCCGTACTGGGGCCGCGAGGGCTGGTCGCTCGACGGCCTGCCACGGCAAATGGTCGGCGACATCGAGGTGATCGGTCCGGTAACGCCCCAGGCCGGGCGCTCGGGCTGGCTGCTGATCCGCAAGACCATCCGCAATGGCCGTACCGATCACCGCGTGCGAATCGGCCTGCACCTGCGCCTGGCCTCGGTCACCGAGCTGTTGGTCAGTTCCGGCCTGGGCGGGGTGGTCACGCCGCTGCTGCGGGTGCCCGGCGGGGCCTTTATCGATGCCACCGGGCGTCAGGTCGAGGCCCCCGCCGACTGGCGCGAAGGCCCGGTGATCCTGCCCGGCTGGCAGGTGGTTTTCAGTGTGCAGCCCGGCGCCGTGCTCAAGCCGCTGGACGACGCCCGCTGGTGGCTGTACCTGGCGGCGGTCGGCTTTATCGGTTTCATCCTGATCGTGTTCTTCACCCTGTCGCGGCAGTTGCGCGCGCGGGTCGGCACGCTGGTGGACGGGGCGCACCAACTGTCGTCGGGGGACCTCGGCTATCGCCTGCCTGAACAGGCCCACAACGACGAAATCGGCCGGGTGACCCGCGCCTTCAATGTCATGGCCGGGCGTCTGGCCGATGTCATGGAGCGCACCGTGCGTTCGGAAAACCTCGCGGTGCTCGGCACCTTCGCCACCGGCGTCGCCCATGAGGTGCGCAACCCGCTGGCGACCATGAAGACCACCGTGCAGGCGTTGCTGCGCCGCGAACAGGAGCCCGAGCGGCGCCTGTTGCTGAGCGACCTCTGTCAGGAAATCGATCGGCTGTCCCACGTCACCAGCGACCTGCTCGAATACGGCCGGCCACACCCGGCCAACCCGCAGGTGGTGGACCTGGCCGCGCTGTTCGAGCGCACGGCGCGGTTGATCGCGCCCGCGGCCGACACCAAGGGCATCGCCTTTTCCGCCACCTGCAAAACCGGCCTGCGGCTGTGGGTCGATCCGGACCAGGCCCAGCAGATTTTGCTCAATCTGTGCCTCAACGCCGTGGAAGCCAGCGCGCCGGGGCAGGGCGTGGCCATCGACGGCCAGGCCTGGGGCGAGCGGGTCTGCGTGACCGTGGTGGATCAAGGCTGCGGCATTCCCGAAGCCGCGCTGCAACAGGTGCGCCAACCGTTTTTCACCCTGAAAGCCCGCGGCACCGGGCTGGGTCTGAGCATCTGCCAACAACTGCTGGAAGCCAACGCATCGCGAATGGAGCTCGCGAGCAACCCGGGCGAGGGCACTGTGGTGACCCTGGATTTCCCCACGCCCGCAGTGACTTATCTGAAGTGAGCGACCGATGTCTGAAATACATGTACTGATCGTCGATGACGAAGAGGCGCTGGTGCGCTCCCTGAGCTACGCCCTGCGCGGCGAAGGCATGCTGCCCCGCGCGGTCTACAGCGGCGAGGCGGCGCTGGAGTTGCTGGCCGACAGCACGGTGGGCGTCGATATCGTCCTGCTCGACCTGGGCCTGCCGGGGATGGATGGCATCGCCACCCTCGAAGGCCTGCGCAAGTGCCGCCCGGAACTGCCGGTGATCATGATCTCCGCCCATGGCGACACCCGCGCCGCGGTGCAGGCGGTGAAGGGTGGCGCCACGGACTACCTGACCAAGCCGTTCGAGCTGGATGACCTGCTGGCGACCATCCACAACACCCTTGCGGTGCCGCCCAGTGACGAGGTGGCGGTCGCGGAGCAGGGCGCCTTGCTCGGGCAGAGCCCGGCGATGCGCGGCCTGCAAGCGGCGGTGCAACGGATCGCCAATAGCTCGGCCACGCGAATCCTGCTGCTGGGCGAGTCCGGCACCGGCAAAACCCTGGTGGCCCAGGCGCTGCACGCCAACAGCGCGCGGTCCGCGCACCCGTTCATCGAGGTCAACTGCGCGGCGCTGCCGGAGCAACTGATCGAAGCCGAGCTGTTCGGCTCGGAGAAGGGCTCGTACACCGGTGCCCATCAGAAGCGCGTCGGTCTGGTGACCCAGGCCAACAACGGCACGCTGTTTCTCGACGAGATCGGCGAGCTGCCGCTGGCCCTGCAGGCCAAGCTGCTGCACTTTCTGGAGAACGGCAGCTACCGCGCCGTCGGTGCCAGCCAGGCCAGCAGCGCCGATGTGCGGGTGGTGGCGGCGACCAACCGCGATCTGGCCGATGATGTGCGCCAGGGCCGTTTCCGCGAAGACCTGTTCTACCGCCTCAACGTCATCACCATCGATATCCCGGCGCTGCGCGAGCGCGACGACGACATCCTGCTGCTGGCCCGGCACTTCGCCGCGCGCCAGGCCCAGGAGGAAAAGGCCGCGCCCATCGAGCTCCAGGCCGATGCCGCCGCCGCGCTGGTACGCCATCGCTGGCCGGGCAATGTGCGTGAACTGAAGAACCTGATCGAGCGCCTGACCATTCTGCTGCCGGGCCAGGCGATCAGCGCTGTCCAGCTTCCCGCGCACCTGCATTCGAGCGAGCCTGCGCCCACCTCGCTGTCGGCGCTGGACGATCAGCTCGAGCGCGCCGAGCGTGAACTGGTCAACGATGCCCTCAGCCGCAGCGCCGGCCACAAGGGCCTGGCCGCCGACCTGCTGGGGATTTCCCGGCATGCGCTCAAGCGCCGTTTGCAGCGCCTGGGCCTGTAGTGCCCGATGAGCGCTAACCGCTCAAGCGCTCGCGCGCACTGAGCGCAAGCCGCTCAACCTCTCCCGCTCAGCGCCGTGGCAAACCCCGCCGCGGCGTATCGAATACGTCACACAACACCGCGAAAAGCCTTGTTCCAGAGCGCTTTCGCGGTTTCTCATGCGCGTTCGCGCGAAGGCTGGCACAGCCTTTGCGATAACCCATTCCGTAAACCGACAAGAGGGCGTCGACGAACGCCCCAAAAGGGATTCTATGCAACTGCCGTTTTCCCACCTGCCCACCGTTATCGCCCTGAGCGGCCTGCTGCTTGCCCATGCCGGCAATGCCCAGGCGGGTCGCGTCGAACTGGGCGCGGCCGCCGCGCAAGCCGACCTGACCCTCGGTTGCCTGTACCCGATGACCGAGCGGGCGGCGATCTACGGCCAGGACAGCATCGCCGGCATCCAGGTCGCCTTGGGTGAGTTGCAGGCCCAGCGCGAAGCCGGGCAGCAGGTGCCACGGATGCGGGTGATCATCGACGACGACCAGTCCAAAGCCTCCTACGGCACCAGCCTGGCCCGCGCGTTCATCCGCAAGGACGGTGTGCAGGTGCTGTGCGGCATGGTCTCGTCCGGGGTGGCGATCGCGGTGAGCCAACTGGCCCGTGACGAGAAGGTGCTGATGATCGGCACCGACCACGCCTCGTCGCGCATGACCCTGGAAAACGGCCACCGCTATTACTTCCGCGTCACCAACGACACCTGGACCTCCATGGCCGCCGGCGCCCATTACCTCCAGGCGCTGCAGGCGAAAACCGGCTGGAAGCGCCTGGCGTTCATCGGCCCCGACTACGAATACGGTCATGTCTCGCGGGATGACCTGCACGAAGCGCTGCGCCAGCTCGGCGTGCGGTTCGAGGACGTCACCGAACTCTGGCCGCGCCTCTACGAGCCGGACTACTCGGCCTATATCGCCGCGCTGGAGCAGGCCAAACCCGACATCATCGTCTCGGCCCTGTGGGGCGGCGATTTCCACGCCTTCGTCAAGCAGGCCGCCGGCACGCGGCTGTTCGAGCGCTCGCGCCTGGCCAACTTCGATACCGGCGGCAACTACGACTTTCTCGTCGCCCTCGGCGACAAGGCGCCGCCGGGGCTGATCCTCTCCGCGCGGCACCACAACAACTGGCCGCAGACGCCGCGCAACCAGTCGTTCGTCGAGCGCTTCCACACCCTGACCGGGCGCTACCCGACCTACGCCGCCGAAGGCGCCTACACCGGCGTGATGGTGCTGGCCGAAGCCAGCAAAAAGGCCGGCGGCGCCACCGACACCGAATCGCTGGTCAATGCCCTCGAAGGGCTGGAAATCGCCTTGCCGGAAGATCCGCCGGGCTTCGTCTCGCGCATCGATCCGCTGACCCACCAAATTCTGCAGACCCAGGCCATCGGCACGCCGGTGCGCAACGACGATTACCCGCCGGCGCAACTGATGCTCGGCGAGTGGTCGGTGTATTCGGCCCAGGACCTGCTGCCCGACCCGGCCGTGCGCATGCGCCGGCAAGCCCAGAACACCCGTAATCCCCAGGGGCATGCCCCCTAGACCTGTAAACCCGTAATGGAAATGACCATGAACAACTATAAGAAAAGCGTCCCGCAACACCGTAAAGCACTGCCCCTGGCTTTGGCGATCGCCGCAGCGGGGATGGCCACTGCCTTCACTGGCGCAACTGTTGCCGCCGAGAACGGCAAGTTCCGTATCGGCGTGGTGACCTTCCTCTCCGGCCCGGCTGCTGGTCCGTTCGGCGAGCCGTCGGCCAACGCCGCCAAAGTGCTGGTGGAAGGCCTCAACCAGGGCAAGCTGCCCGCGCCCTACGACAAGCTGGGCATCAATGGCGCCGAGATCGAAATCGTGATGATCGATGAGGCCGGTGGTGCCGCCAAACAGGTCGAAGAATTCCGCAACCTGGTGCAGCGGCAGAAGGTCGATGCGGTGGTCGGCTACATCTCGTCCGGCGACTGCCTGGCGATTGCGCCGGTGGCCGAAGAGCTGGGCGCGATGACCGTGTTCTACGATTGCGGCACCTCGCAACTGTTCAGCGAAGACAAGACCCCGCAATTCGTCTTCCGCACCAGCCTTGACGCCGCCGTCGACAACATCGGCGCCGCCCGTTACCTGGCCAAGACCCGTCCGGACGCCGTGCGCGTCGGCGGCATCCAGCAGAACTACGCCTGGGGCCAGGACAGCTGGAACGACTTCACCTTGTCCATGGCCCAGGTCATGCCGAAGAGCCAGGTGGTCGAATCGCAGATGCCCAAGGTGTTCCAGGGCCAGTACGGCGCGGAAATCTCGGCGCTGTCGGTCAAGCGTCCGGAAATCATCCACTCCAGCTTCTGGGGCGGCGACATGGAGGCCCTGGTGCTCCAGGCCAACTCCCGCGGCCTGCTGGAAGACGCCACCGCGGTGCTGACCTGCGGCGAGTCGGCCCTGGCCCGCTACAAGGACCAGGCCCCCAACGGCATGATCATCGGCGGCCGTGGCCCGTTCGGCGCCTTCGCCCCGGAAAACCCGCTAAACAACTGGTTCACCGAGGCCTATCAGTCGGCCTACAAAGCAGCGCCGACCTACCCGGCAAGCAAGATGGCCCAGGCCATCCTCGGCCTGAAATTCGCCGCCGAAAACGCCAAGGCCGAGGCCGGCAAGGTGCCGGCGCCACTGGAAATCGCCAAGGCGTTCAAGGGCGCCACGTTTGAATCGGTCTCCGGCACCGTGCAGATGGCGCGCGCCGGCGGTCACCAGGCCATGCAGGGTATCGCCTACGGTGAATACCACTACGACGCGGCCAGCAAGAAAGGCAGCGTGCAAAACGTCATCGCCTTCTCCGGCGAGTGCGTGACCCCGCCTGACGGCACCACCGCCCATGACTGGATCAAGGCCGGTTTCCCTGGCGCGCAGTGCAACTGATCGCATTGCCCACACCTGACTGATCGTGGCGGCCGGTCCTGGCCGCCACTCTTGCCTGGGACACACTTATGCTGAGTCTTTACGCGGTGCTGATCGACGGCGCCATCTATGCCTCGTGGCTGTTTCTGGTCGCGGCGGGGCTCACCGTCATCTACGGTGTCATGCGCATCCTGAACATGGCCCATGGCAGTTTCTATGCGATCGGCGCCTATGCCGCCGCCTCGCTGGTGGGCTGGTATTTCAACAACGGAGTCGGGCCGGTCTGGGTCGGCTACCTGATGATGCTCGGCTGCGCGCTGGCCGCAGGGCTGGTGGTCGGCCTGCTGATCGAGCGCGGCCTGCTGCGCTTCATGTACGGTCGCGACGAAGTGCTGATGGTGATCATCACCTACGCCTTGCTGCTGATCCTCGAAGACGCCATGAAGATGATCTGGGGCGTCAACCCGTACTTTGCCT
Source organism: Pseudomonas sp. 20P_3.2_Bac5 (assembly GCF_025466035.1). Taxonomy (NCBI): domain Bacteria; kingdom Pseudomonadati; phylum Pseudomonadota; class Gammaproteobacteria; order Pseudomonadales; family Pseudomonadaceae; genus Pseudomonas; species Pseudomonas sp. 20P_3.2_Bac5. The sequence goes on from NZ_JANLOA010000020.1 coordinate 57,067, forward strand.
ACCAGCCTTACGCGGAAATGGGCCGCAGCGTGCTGGCCGGGCTGAAAGTCTCCAACTACGACCTCATGCTGGTGGGCGTTTCGCTGGTGCTCGGCCTGGGCCTGTGGCTGTGGCTGGAGCGTACCCACCAGGGCAAGGTGCTGCGCGCGGTGATCCATGACCGCGAAGTGGCGCTGGCCATGGGCGTCAACGTGCGCCGGGTGTTCACCCTGGTGTTCGTGCTCGGCACGGTGCTCGGCACCCTGGCCGGCGCGCTGACCGCCCCGGCGATTTCCGTCGCCCCCGGCATCGGCGTGGAAATCATCGTGCTGGCCTTCGCCGTGGTGGTGATCGGCGGCATGGGCAGCATCGAAGGGGCCGCCCTCGGCGCCTTGCTGGTGGGCTTGAGCCGTGCCGCGGCGGTGCACTACGCGCCGCAATTCGAACTTTTCGTGATCTATGGCGTGATGGCGCTGGTCCTCGCGGTACGTCCGCAGGGGCTGTTCGGCCGCGTGCTTGCGAGGAAAATCTGATGCGCCTGGATAAAACCGAACTGATTCTGCTCGGCGTCGCCGCCGTGCTTGCCGCGGGAGGCCTGATCGCCCCGCAATGGCTGGTGTTCCTGCTGACCATGGCGCTGGCCAAGTCGATGGTGGTGCAAGGCGTGGTGATGCAGATGCGCGCCGGCCTGGTGACCTTCGGCCAGGGCCTGTACTTCTGCATCGGTGGCTACGCCGTGGGCATGAGCGGGCATTTCCTCAACCTCAGTGACCTGCCGACCCTGCTGCTGATCGGCGTCGCCGCCGCGGTGGCGCTGGCGATGATCCTCGGCCTGCTGATGACCCGCTACCGCGAGATCTTCTTCGCCATGCTGTCGCTGGCGTTCTCGATGATCCTCTACGGCATGCTGGTGAAAAGCCCGGCCCTGGGCAGCACCGACGGCTTCAACGTCAAGGCCTGGACCCTGTTCGGCTGGAGCCCGGCGGCGGGGCAGGCGCCGCTGGCGTTGTTCGTCATCATCGTCGCCGTGTCCGCCGTGCTCGCGGTGTTGCTGCACCGCTACGGCCGCAGCAGCGCCGGGGCGATGTGCGAGGCGATCCGCGAGAACGAAGTGCGGGTCGAGTACCTCGGCCAGTCGCCGCGCTGGGTGCTGTACATGAACTACGTCGCCGCGGCCGGGGTATCGGCGCTGGGCGGCGGTTTCATGGCCCTGGCCGCCGGGCATATCGACCCGGAAATGGCCTACTGGATCACCTCCGGCGAATTCGTCTTCATCGCCTTGCTCGGCGGCACGGCCCACGTGGCGGCGCCGATCATCGCGGCGGTGCTGTTCGCCGTGGTGCGCACCTACGCCATCGAGCTGGTGCCGCATAGCTGGCAGATGATCCTCGGCATCACCTTGCTGGCGATCATCGTGTTCCTACCCAAGGGCTTGTGGAGCCTGTTCAGTGGTCAGGCCCGCCGGGCCAAGGCAGTGGAGGCCAAGGCATGAGCTGCATTCTCGAAACCCGTGGGCTGTACAAGGAATTTGGCGCGGTCACCGCCGCCAAGGACGTCAACGTCAGCATCAGCAAGGGCGAAGTGGTGGGCGTGATCGGCTCCAACGGCGCCGGCAAGACCACCTTCATCAACATGGTCACCGGCTACCTCAAGCCGAGCCGCGGCGAAATCCTCTTCAACGGTCAGTCGATCATCGGCCGCACGCCGCGGGCTATCACCCGCGCCGGCATGGCCCGCTCGTTCCAGGTCGCTCAGTTGTTCCCCGAACTGACCGTGCTGGACAACCTGCTGATCGCCCTGGCCGCCGCCGAATCGCCGTTCCCGTCGCTGCTGCGACCGCTGCGCAATGACGCGCGGATCGCCCGCGCCGAGGCGATTCTCAACGAGTTCAGCATCCTCGCTTGGCGCGACAGCAAGGTCACCGCGGTGCCGCAAGGCGTGCGCAAGCTGATCGATATCGCCATGGCGCTGATCGGCGACCCGCAGATGCTCCTGCTCGACGAACCCACCAGCGGCGTCAGCGCCGAGGAAAAGACCCAGTTGATGGACACCGTGATGCAGGTGGTGTCGCGGCATCAGGTCACCGTGCTGTTCGTCGAGCACGACATGGACGTGGTGCGCCGCTACGTGTCGCGGATCCTTGCGTTCTACAGCGGCGAAGTGCTGGCCGACGGCCCGCCGCAAACGGTATTGGCCAACGCCCGGGTCCAGGAACTGGTCACCGGCGGCCAGCGGGCACACAAGGGGGCAACCGCATGAGCCTGGAAATTCGCAACCTCAATGTCGCCATCGAATCGGTGCCGATCCTGCACGACGTCTCGCTGGACGTCGGTGCCGGGCAGATGGTCGGCCTGATCGGCCACAACGGCGCCGGCAAGACCACGCTGATCCGCACCCTGATGGGCCTGCTCGACGCCACCTCCGGCTCGATCCACTTCGCCGGCAACGACCTCTGCGCCCAGCCCGGCCACCAGCGTGCGGCGGCGGGTATCAGCTACCTGCCGGAAGATCGCCGGCTGATCCCGGCACTGACGGTGGAAGAAAACATCCTGCTGCCGGTGTGGGCCAACAAGCTGCCGGGCAGTGCCGAGCGCCTGGAGTGGGTCTACGGCCTGATCCCGGAAATCGCCCAGTTCCGCGACCGCCGCGCCATGCAGTTGTCCGGCGGCCAGCAGAAACTGGTGGCCCTGGCCCGGGCGCTGATGCCGGGCAACCGCCTGCTGATCCTCGACGAGCCGTTCGAGGGCGTGGCGCCGGTGCTGTCGCGGCGCCTCAGCGAAGTGATCGCCCAGCTCGGACAGGAAGGCCTGTGCGTGCTGATCTCCGAATCCGATGACACCCATTCCGCTGACCTCGTCGATGCGCTCTACCGCATCGAACGCGGCAGCGTGCGAGCAGGATAAAAAGCCATGTCGACCTTTACCTTTGAAACCACGCCACGGGTGATCTGCGAAGTCGATGGCGCCTTGCGCCTCGGCGCGCTGTGCCGTGAACTCGGTGCCGAACGCGTGCTGCTGGTCAGCGACCCCGGCCTGCAACGCGCCGGCCTGCTGGAGGCGCCGATGCGTGCGCTGCGCGAAGCCGGCGTTGAAGTGACCCTGTACAGCGACGTCCAGGCCGACCCGCCCGAGGCGTCGGTGCTCGACGCGGTGGCGGCGGGGCGCGACTGCCGGGCCCAGGCGGTGATCGGCCTGGGCGGCGGCAGTTCGCTGGACACCGCCAAGCTGGTGGCGCTGCTCTGTGGCCACGACCAGGCGCTGACGGACATCTACGGCATCAACCTGGCCAAGGGCCCGCGCCTGCCGCTGATCCAGGTGCCGACCACCGCCGGCACCGGCTCGGAAGTCACCGCCGTGGCCATCGTCACCACCCCCAGCCACGAGAAAAAGGGCGTGGTCAGCGCCTTGCTCTACCCGGACATCGCCTTGCTCGATGCCCGCCTGACCGTTGGCCTGCCGGCGGCGGTGAGCGCCATGACCGGCGTCGACGCCATGGTCCACGCGATCGAGGCCTACACCAGCAAGCACAAGAAAAACGTGCTGTCCGACGGCCTCGCCTTGCAGGCCCTGCGCCTGTTGGGTGGCAACCTTGATCGGGTGCTGGCCGAGCCGGGCGACCTGCAGGCGCGCTCGGACATGTTGCTGGGTTCGATGCTCGCCGGCATGGCCTTCGCCAATGCGCCGGTGGCGGCGGTGCATGCGCTGGCCTATCCGCTGGGCGGGCACTTCCATGTGCCCCATGGCCTGAGCAATGCGCTGGTGCTGGTGCCGGTGCTGAACTTCAACCGCAGCGCCGCAGAGCCGCTGTACGCCGAACTGGCGGCGACCGTGCTGCCCGGCCAGCGTTTCGACACGCCGGCGCAGGCCTGCGAGGCCTTTATCGGCTTTATGACCGCACTGGTGCAACGCATGCCGTTCGCCCAGCGCCTGGCGGAGGTGGGCGTGACCGAGGCGGACCTCGACCGCCTGAGCGACGACGCCATGAAGGTCGAGCGTCTGCTGATCAACAACCCGCGCCCGGTCAGCCGGGACGACGCCCGCGCCATCTACGCCTCGGTGCTGTGAGGAAATCGCCATGAACCACGAATTCAGAAGTGTCCCGCGTATCGTCTGCGCGGCGGGTGCCTTGCAGGGTATCGGCGAGGTCTTCGCCGGTCTCGCGGTCCGTCGCGTGCTGCTGGTGTGCGACCCCGGCATCGTCAAGCTCGGCTTCGCCGACCAGGCCCGGACCGCGCTGGAAGCGGCGGGCTGCACCGTCGCGGTGTTCGACCAGGTGGTGGCCGATCCGCCCGCCGTAGTGGTCGAACAGGCCGTCAGCCAGGGCCGCGCCTTCGCGGCCGACGGCGTGCTCGGCCTGGGCGGCGGCAGTTCGCTGGACGCGGCCAAACTGGTGGCGTTGCTGATCAACAGCGAGCAGCCGCTGGCCGACCTCTACGGCACCGACAAGGCCCGCGGCCAGCGCCTGCCGCTGGTGCTGATGCCGACCACGGCGGGGACCGGATCGGAAGTGACCTGGGTATCGGTGATCACCGATGCCCAGCAGCGCAAACAGGCGGTGTACTCGGCGCAACTGATGCCCGACGTCGCCGTGCTCGACCCGCAACTGACCCTCGGCCTGCCCGCCCAGGTCACCGCGGCGACGGGGCTGGATGCCATGGTGCATGCCATCGAGGCCTATACCAGCCGCACTCGCAAGAACCCCATTTCCGACGGCCTGGCCACCACCGCACTGCGCCTGCTCGGCGGCAACCTGCGCAAGGTCCTGGCCGACGGCAGCGACGTCGCGGCGCGGGAAGCGATGCTGCAGGGGTCGCTGATGGCCGGCATGGCCTTCGTCAACGCCTCGGTGGCGGCGATTCACGGCTTGGCCTATCCGTTGGGGGCGCGTTTCCACATTCCCCATGGGCATGCCAATGCACTGGTGATGGCGCCGATGATCCGCTTCAACCTGAGCGCGGCGCAGCGGCTGTATGCCGAGTTGGCGGGGCATCTGTTGCCGGGTGAAATGTTTGCCGGCGAGACGGAAGCGGCGGAGGCGTTCGTCCGGGCGATCGAGGATCTGGTGCGCGATAGCGGGCTGGAGACGAGGTTGTCGAAACTGGGGATCGATGAAGCCTCGATCCCGGGCATGGCGCAGGATGTGGTCGGGGGGTTGAAGCGCTTGATCGACAGCAATCCGCGGGATATGACGGTGGAGGAGGTGGCAGCGATCTATCGCGGGATTTACTAAAGCGTCTCAGGCTGGCACAAAACCCTGTGGGAGTGGGCTCTCACAGGGGATGCGTCATCTGGTATCAATGGGTCTGGTTCAGCTCGGCCCGAACCTGCTCCAGCAACTTGCCGAGCATGTTCTTCCCGCTGCCATCGCCTCCATCCGCCCAGTACCGGTCGTTTTTGGTGTGTTCCACCAGTTCCGCATCCCCGGTACCCAGTAGCGTTTCGCGCAGGTCGGCATGCTGGGTGAACTTGGCGCGCAGGGCTTCCAGCATCACCGGATCGCGGGCCTGATCCCAGTCGCTGCGGAACGAGCGATGCCGCTCGCGGCCGATCTGTGCGGCGAGGAAAGGTGTCTTTGCCTCGCGCACGGCATCGATATCGACCTGCTCGGTGAACTTGCAGGCCTGGAAATAATGTTCCGTTGTTGGCCAGAGGATGCCGTCGAGGGTGATGGGATGCCGGGAGAAATTCGAGAAGCAACCGTAGGGCTTGTCGGTCTCGTAGAAGAGGATCTGCATGTCGGTCCTTGCGTCATGGCGGGAGGCGCAGAGGATAGCAGCGCGGCAATTGTGAGCGCGAGCGCGACATATGCTGACGCGGGTATCGGCGAGCATGCGCCTGCCTTACCCTTTGCGGCGGCACTACCAACGATCAAGGACCGACCCCATGACTGCCCACGTTCCGGAGCCTCTCCACCTGCACGTTCGCACGGTGGCGCAGCTTCTGTCCCTGCAACTGGACATTCCCGTGTACCAGCGCCCCTACAAATGGACCGAAAAACACCTCGGCCAGCTCTTCCACGACCTCGCCACCTTCGCCGGCGAGCACCCGTATCGCCTCGGCACGGTGGTGTTCCATCGCAATGACGGCGAACTGAACATCGTCGACGGGCAACAGCGCACGTTGACGCTGATGCTGATTGTGCGTGCGCTGGTAGCCCACCGCCTGGATGAGCTGGAGTCGCGCGATCTGCGCGAGCAACTCGTCCAGCTCAAGGACGGGTTGAGCAATCCCGAATTCACCAGCCAGACCTCGATTCGCAATCTCCAGCGCAACTACCAGGCGATTTGCCGCCTGGTGCAGTCCGGCGACTTCAGCGAGGCGCACATCGATTTCCTGCTGAACCGCTGCGAGGTGGTGTGCTTCTCCCTGGGTGATATCTCCGAGGCTTTTCAGTTCTTCGATTCGCAGGATGCCCGTGGGCGCGACCTCGAACCCCATGACCTGCTCAAGGCGTATCACCTGCGGGAATTCGATCAGGCTGATGATGCGTTCAAGGCCAGTGTGGTCGCCGGCTGGGAGGCCAACGACAGCGACCAACTGGCCCGCTTGTTCGAGAACTACCTGTACCGGATCCGGCGCTGGGCCAAGGGTGAATCCGCGCGCTACTTCGGCAAGGAGGATGTGGGCCTGTTCAAGGGCGTCAACCTTGCCGACCCGGCGCGGTATCCCTACGCGGCACAACTGCGCATGACCCACCAGTGGGTGGACCAGCAGAACCGTGCGCTGCCAGCCGGCTCCGACGATGCGCTTGCGTTTCCCTTCCACCTCGACCAGACCATCATCAACGGCCGGCGTTTTTTCGAAATGGCCGTGCATTACCAGCGCCAGGTCGGCGCGCTGCGGCAGTTGAAGGCGCTGCAAACGACGGCGGAGCTGGCGCCTCAGGCCCGCGCCATTCTCGCCACCCTCGCCACCTACAAAGGCCGCAGCCGCACCGGCGATCGCTATGTGCGCGGGTTGTTCGACTGCCTGCTTGTCTACTACATCGACACCTTCGGCCTGGAGGACATCTCCCGTGCGATCGAGAAGGCGTTCGTCTGGGCTTATCGCCTGCGCCTGGAGCGGCACGCGGTGCACCTGGCCACGGTGGACAACCATGCACTGGCCAACAATCTGTTTCGGGTGATTCAGAACCTGTCACGGCCCCGGGATTTTCTTGCCCATCCGTTGCCGATGGTGGTGAGCACAAGAAAGGAACCTGAGTTGCTGCAACTGTTCAAGGACATGAATTTCCATGAGTGAGCCCATTCTCCAGCTGTCCACTCGGCAACTGCTCGATGGCAGCGCGCACTACCTGATCCCCATGTACCAGCGTAATTACGCGTGGGAAGAGGCGGAGATCTCGCAACTGATCCAGGACGTCCTCGATGCCATGCAGGACCGGGGTCGTAGCACGAAGAACTACTACTTGGGCTCGCTGGTGGTCGACCGCCGCGAACGGGCCGGTACGGCGCTGTTCGAGACGCTCGACGGCCAGCAGCGGCTGACCACCCTGTCCCTGTTGATGCTGTACCTGAAAAAGCGTTTGCCGACGGCGCTGGACTGGCTGGATGCACCTCGAATCGAGTTCGAGAACCGCCCGCGCTCCACCGATACCTTCGCCGCCATTGCCGCAGCACAAGGTGATGCCGATGGCACCGAGGGCATGCCGGCCGAGGCAATCAACAGTGGCATCCTGGCGGGCTATCGGCTGATCCGCGAGCTGGTGCCAAGGTTGTTGGGCGACGCGGTGGAGCTGTCGGCATTTGCCGATTACCTCTTCACCCATGTGCAGATCATGCGGGTCGAGGTGCCCGTCGGTACTGATCTGAACCATTACTTCGAAGTCATGAACAACCGCGGTGAGCAGCTTGAGAAACACGAAGTGCTCAAGGCGCGGTTGCTCAAGGTGCTGGAGAAAGAGCCTGCTGCCCAAACCTGCCTGCACCAGGTCTGGGAAGCCTGCGCGAACATGGAAAAGTACGTGCAAATGGGCTTCGGTCCGGTGGTGCGAGAACGGCTGTTCATCAATGAAGGTGGCCTGCTGAATGTCGAGCGCTTCGATGATCTGAGCGCCTTGCTGGCGGTAGCGGACACGCATTCCGATACCCTCGATCAGGGCGTCAGGCTGACGCTGACCAGCATTCTCGAAATGCCTGTCAGCACCAGTGACAAGCACAAGGAAGAGCAAGACGACGGCGCGCCCGAACGTTTCAGTTCGGTCATCAACTTCCCCAACTTCCTCTTGCAGGTGTTGCAGGTCTGGATGGGCGAATCGGGTTCGGTACGGTTGACGCTGGATGACAAGCAATTGCTGCCCGCATTCGAGGCGCATGTACTCGAAGGCAGTGACCCGGACCGGGTAAAGGGTTTCGTGCTTGCACTGTTGCGCTGCAAATGGCTTTACGACCACTACGTGATCAAGCGCGAATTTCACAATGCAACGGACGGCTGGAGCCTGAAACGCTTCAAGTACTCGGACAAGCGTGCGATCAGCTACGTCAACACCTTTGGTGAAGACGAGGAGGATATCGGCATCAATCGCAGCATCCTGATGCTGTCGAGCGCGCTGCATGTGTCCGCTCCGAGCCAGGTCTACAAGTACTGGTTGACCGCCGCGTTGCGCTATCTGTATCGGCAACGAGACCCAGTGGAGGCGGGTGAATACCTGGCGGCATTGCGAATGATCGCCCGCTCATTCGTGTTCGACCGGGTGCTCGCGGCGCCGGAAGATAAGGCGGGTTACTACGCGTTGATCTACGCGAACGAGGAAACGTGTCGGGAGGGAGTGGAAGAAAACCAGGTGCTCGCTAGCCGGCTGACGTACGGCGTCATCGAGAACAACCTGGTGTTCAACTACCTCGACTATCTGCTGTGGGAGCAGAAGAAAGGCAGCGACCAGAAGATCCGCGACTTCGTGTTCACCTTCCGCAGTTCGGTGGAGCATTACTATCCGCAGAACCCGCTCTCAGAGCAGCTCAGGCTGCCGAAAAGCCGGGTCAACGCTTTCGGCAACCTGTGCCTGATCAGCCACAGCAAAAACTCGAAGCTGAGCAACTACATGCCGAAGGCGAAGAAGGATCACTACCACCAGCAAGGGATCGACAGTATCAAGCAGTACTTGATGATGGTGTCGGATAACTGGGGTGCGAAGCTTACGATCGAGAACCATGAGGACGAGATGCTGGCGGTGTTGCGCAACAGCTTGGTGCAGTGATTCAGAAGGCGTGGTCGTCAGCGATAGCGGTGGTGAATGGACTGGCGCAATCGCTGCGGTTCGGCGCCCGACAAGCCAGCACCCACAGGTTTTGTCTGGCCTCTATTGCGAGGTCAGCCACGCTCTTGTGGGAGCCGGCCTTGCCGGCGATGAGGCCATCAGCCTACTCAGAAGGTATACGCAACCCCCACCTGCACCGTCCGCGGTGCACCCGGATAGGCGTAGGTGTTGAACGCGCCTTCGTCATACCCCTTGTTGAAGACGTTCTTCACATCCAGGTTCAGCCGCACGTGCTCGTTGACTTTGTAGAAGCTCAACAGGTCAACCACGCTGTAGCGTTCCATGGTGTAGGTCACGGCTTCGGTCTGGCCGTTGCGGTCGCCGACGTATTTCACCCCCACACCCAGGCCCAGGCCCTTGGCGACGCCGTCCTGGAATTCGTAGGTGTTGAGCAGGCTGAAGCTGTTGCGCGGGATGTTGGCCAGGCGGGTGCCTGTCGGCAGGCGGTTGTCTTTGCTCACTTCGGCATCGACGTAGGCGTAGCCACCGATCACGCGCCACTCGGGGGTGAGGTTGCCGGCGATGTTGAGGTCCAGGCCACGGCTGCGTACCTCGCCTGCGGCGATGCTGTAGTTCGGGTCGGTCGGGTCGCGGGTCAGCACGTTTTCCTTGACGATGTGGTAGATCGCGCCGTCGACGCTGAGCTGGCGGTCCAGCGCTTCCCACTTCATTCCCAGTTCATACGACTTGCCCTTTTCCGGCTCGAAGCCGTCGCCTTGCAGGCTGGCGCCGCTGTTGGGCTTGAACGAGCGCGCGGTGTTGGCGTAGACCGCGAGGCTGTCGGTCAGGTCGTAGATCAGGCCGAAGCGCGGTGTCACCGCGTTCTCGGCAGCTTCCCAACCCTTGGTGCCCGGCAGGTAGTTGTCGTAGTGGTGCTCGAAGCGTTCGATGCGCACACCCGCCAGCGCCTTGAGACGCTCGGTCAGGGCTACCTGATCCTGCAGGAAGTAGGCCCAGGTCTTGAGGTTTTCCTGGTCGTGGGTGGTGGTGCGGGTCAGGGCCGGGCGCGGCTGGCCCAGCACCGGGTTGTAGATATCGATCGGGTAGGTGCCGACGGCGGCGGACGAACGCAGGATGATCGACTGGTAGTCGTAGTCTTCGTATTCCACGCCGGTCAGCAAGGTGTGGGCGAAGCCGCCGGTGTCGAAGTGGCCGGTGAGGTTGAGTTGGTAATCGCGGTCGGTCCAGTCCAGCTTGCGCCAGTTGAAGTTGCGCTGCAGGGTGCGGCCGTCCGCCGGCGCGCCGTTGGCTTCGACGGCGTTGCCTTGCAGGGTGCCGTCCAGCCACTGGAAGCCGCCGCCGAGGGTCCAGTTGTCGTTCAGGGCGTGTTCGAAACGCAACTGGGCCATGTCGTTGTCGTTGTGCAGCAGGTTGTCGCTGCCTTTTTCCCAGATGTTGGTGTCACGCGAGGCGCTGCCGGTCTGGGTGGTGTAGCGGGTCAGGCCACGGTCCAGCGGGTGGTTGTTCCGCATGAAGTCGCCTTCGAAGATGATCTTCGTGGCGTCGTTGACCTGCCAGCTGAGCACCGGCGCGACTTCGTAGCGCTCGCTCTCGACATCGTCGCGGAAACTGTCGCCGCCTTCGCCGAGGATGTTCAGGCGATAGGCGAGGCTGCCGTCCTGGTTCAGCGGGCCGGTGGCATCGAGGGTGGCGCGGTGCATGCCCTGGTCATCGAACTGGCTGCCGAGGGTGACTCTGGTTTCCGGCAGCGGCTGCTTGCTGACCACGTTGAAGGTGCCGCCAGGATCGCCACGGCCGTACAGGCTGGTGGCGGGGCCGCGAATCACTTCCAGGCGCTCGACGCTGTTGGCGTCCGGGGCGTTGGGGTAGCCGCGGTTCATCGGGAAACCATTGCGGTAGTACTCGCCGGTAGTGAAGCCACGCACCGTCACGGTGGTCAGCCCCTGGCCGCCGAAGTTGTTGGCCCGGCCCACGCCGCCGGCGTAGTCGAGGGCGTCCTGCAGGCGAGTGGACGCGGTGTCTTCCAGCACATCCCGCGGCACCACGCTGATCGATTGCGGGGTTTCGTGCAGCGCCGTGTCGGTGCGTGTCGCGCTGGCGGAACGGGTGGCTTTGTAGCCTTGCACCGGACCGTCGGCGCGCTCGTAGTCGGCGGCGTCGGCGTTGATGTTCACCGCGTCGAGCTGGACGTTGCCGGTGGCGTTTTCGGGGGACTGGGCAGCCAAAGCCAGTGAAGGAATGGCGTGGAGCAGGCACAGCGAGACGATCGTGCGACGCATCGAGTTTGAAATCCTGGCGGGAGGTTGTAGGACAACGAGAAAGGCGGGCGATAGTATCTGCGTGTAATTCGCATTTGCAAATACTTTTTAAACTGATGGTATGCCAGAAAACTTGATGGGTCAGACAGAAAAATGTCTTGGAATAGAGGGTGTTACGCGGTTCTAGCGTAGAGATGCCAGGCCGGATTACCCGGCCTGGCGGGAGGCGTTTTGGCTTAGTTGCTTACGGCGGGAGCCATCGAACGGGCTACGTCAGCCGAGCGCTTTTCGTTCAGTTCGCGGATCGCCTTGATCGGCTTGTTCAGTTGGTCCAGCAGCGCGCTCATCACGCTCAGCGTGTCCACTTCTTCTGTGCCGCGGTGCTGCTTGAGCAGGTCCTCGATGCGTGCGGCAATCACCGGCTCCCAGCGGTCACTTTCTTCGAGCAGGGCGTGCAAGGTATTCAGGCCGCGTTGCGCGCTCGAGGTAATGGCTTCAACTTCTGCGGCGCCGGGTGCGAAGACGGCGACCTCGGCCTCGATTTCATCGTCGAAATCGACGTCCTCTTCGGCTTCCTCCAGTTGACCGATCGCCTGGTCCACCTGACGCTCGGCGATATGCTCGACCAATTCCCGGGCTTCTTCGCTGAGGAAGCGTAGCGTGCCGAAATGGGTGTTGCGGCCTGGCGACTGCGGAAGCAGAAAACGCACGGACTCGCCTTCGCCGAGCACCCGGTCACTCCAGTCCTTCAGCGTTTGCCAGGACGTGATTCGCGGGTAGTTGATCTTCTTGGCCAGCCGCTGGACCACCTCGTCGCTCAGCGAGGAGGGCTCGACCAGCACGCCATATTTACGGTGTAGCGTGGCGGCGATATCAACGTTCGTAGTCATTGCTCAAGACTCTCCAGTCCTTGGTTTTGGACGATGATATCAAGGTGATGCCTCTTCGGCTGCCTCGGGAATTCGAGCGGCGGTGCACGAGGCTGAAGCGGGCCGCCCGGAGTGAAGCACCTTCACGGTGAAGTGCACTTAAAAGTTGCACAAAAAGAAACTAACTTTCCCTCGGGGAAATACTAAAAAGACTGTCTTCCCGCCGAAATTTCAAATAAAAGTCTTTTAAATCATCTGCTTGAATCTTGATGAAAGCTGAGCGAAGAACTTGGCAGGCCAATTGCCTTGTCCATGGGGCAACTCAACAGCCACGCGGAAGGATGCTCTTCCCGAGGCACCCGAATGCCGACCCGTCATCCGAGCACGGGGTGCAGGCATCCCCATCGATTGGAGGCAGTGGGCAATGATCCGGTTTTCACCTGTGGTCCGCGGTACCTTGGGCCTTTCCCTGATGTTGAGCGCGACTGCGGCCCTGGCCGAGGAAGCGCCGCCCGCGATCAACAGTGGCGACACCGCCTTCGTGGCGTTGTGCTCGCTGGTGGTGCTGTTGATGATGCTGCCGGGTCTGGCGCTGTTCTATGGCGGCATGGCGCGGAGCAAGAACGTGCTGTCGATCATGATGCAGGTGTTCTGCACCTCGTCGCTGATGGCGGTGCTGTTCGCCGTCTATGGCTACAGCCTGACCTTCGCCGACGGCGGCTCGCTGCAAGCGGTGCTCGGCGGTCTCGACAAGCTGTTCATGAGCGGCGTGACCAAGGACACGGTGGTCGGCACCATCCCCGAATACCTCTACTTCCTGTTCATGCTGCTGTTTGCCGCGATCACCCCGGCGATCATCGTCGGCGCCTTCGCCGAACGCATGAAGTTCAGCGCGGTGCTGGTGTTCATGGCGATCTGGCTGACCATCAACTACATCCCCATGGCGCACATGGCCTGGGGCGGCGGCTGGGTGTTCAACCTTGGCGTGCAGGATTTTGCCGGCGGCAACGTGGTGCACCTCAACGTCGGTATTGCCGCGCTGGTCGGGGCCTGGATGCTCGGGCGGCGACGCGGCTTCGGCACCTCGGCATTGGCGCCGCACAACATGACCATGACCTTCACCGGCGGCTGCATGCTCTGGGTCGGCTGGCTGGGCTTCTGCGGCGGTTGCGCGCTGGCGGCCAACGGCTTCGCGATGCTGGTGATGGTCAACACCATGCTCGCCAGTTGCGCCGGGGCGCTGGGCTGGATCCTCGTCGAGTGGCAGCACCGCGGCCGGCCGAGCCTGTTCGGCGCGATCTCCGGCGCCATCGCCGGGCTGGTGGCGATCACCCCGGCGTGCGGGTATGTCGGGCCCATGGGCGCGATCCTGCTGGGCCTGATCGCTGGTCCGGTGTGCGTCTGGTCGGTGGACAAACTCAAGCCGATGATCGGCCTGGACGACGCCTTCGATGTGTTCGGCGTGCATGGCGTGGCCGGCATTCTGGGTGGCCTGCTGACTCCGGTGTTCGCATTGACGGCGATTGGTGGCCAGGGCTTCGCCGAAGGGCGTGGCCTGATGGAACAGTTGTCGATCAACGCCGGCGCGATCCTGTTCAGCATCAGCGTTTCCGCGGTCACAAGCTGGGTCGCCTTCAAGCTGGCGGCAGCGCTGTGCGGTGGCCTGCGTGTGGATGAAGAAGCCGAGGTCGATGGCCTGGACCTCTCCGCCCACGGCGAGGTGGGCTACAAATACTCGAATTGAGTGAGGCAAAACCCTGCGCCGACGCCTTGCGTCGGCGTTTTCATTGGGATTGAGGGAGTTGTGCGATGGGCGGGTTGAATGGATGGGGCTACCTGATTTTCGCGGGCGTGTGCGAGGTGTTCTACGCCTCGATCATCCCCCGCACCGAAGGCTTTACCCGGCTGTGGCCAAGCCTGTATTGCGGGTTTTTCCTGGCGCTGAGCATCTACCTGCTGAGCCTCTCGGTGCGCGAGTTGCCGCTGGGCCTGGCGTATGCGGTATGGGTGGGGATCGGCACGCTGGGGACGGTGGTGTATGGCAGCCTGTTTTTGGGGGAATCGCTGGGGGTGCTGAAGGGGTTGTGTCTGTTGATGATTGTTGGCGGGATTGTCGGGTTGAAGCTGGTGGGGGAAGGGCAGGCTGTTTGAACGATGCAGGCGCTCTGTGGGCGCTGGCTTGCCAGCGATGAGGCCGGCACCATCGCTGGCAAGCCGGCTCCCACAGGG